>JANMWE010000266.1:0-5721 GCA_031393795.1 Gemmatimonadota bacterium | reverse complement strand
GTGAAGGAATCGGACCGGCTCGGATTGATCGCCGGGGATCTGCGAGCGGTCGGCGTGACGGCGGAAGTGCAGGGGGACGATCTCTTCGTCACCGGGAGCGACCGTCCGCCGGTCGGCAAGGTCCGTACGGCCGGCGATCACCGACTGGCGATGGCGTTCGGTGTGCTTGGCACGGTGCGGGGGGCCAAGGTGTCCGTGGACGACCGGAAGTGCGTGGGAGTTAGCTTCCCCGGATTCTGGGAGATGCTTCGCAAAGTCGGTAGTCGGTAGTCGGTCGCTGATGCGTAACGATGTAGAACACCTCGTAAGTGATAGGAGCTCGACCGTGATCCGGATTCGCTACCGACCACCGACTACCGACCAATGAAAGTGATCGCCCTCGACGGCCCGTCGGCGTCCGGCAAGAGCACCACCGCGCGCGCCGTGGCGCAGGCGCTGGGCTGGAGTCATCTCGATTCGGGCGCGCTCTACCGCGGGCTCACCCTCGTCGCGCTCGAGATCGCCTCGGTGCGGCGCGGGTTGATCGAGGAGGTAGCGCCCCGCGAGGTGGTCGATGCGGCCGAGGCCCGCGGGCTCCAACTGCACTCGGACGGGGTCACCTTTCAGGTCTACATCGACGGGCTCCCCAAGGACGGCGCGATCCGCACCCCCGACGTCACCGCGAACGTCAGCTGGGTCTCCGCCCTCCCCGACATCCGGATGTGGGTCGACACGCGGATGCGGGAGATGGTGCACGGGGGGCTCGCGGTGGTGATCGACGGTCGCGACATCGGGTCGGTGGTCTTTCCCGAGGCACCCCTCAAGGTCTTCCTTACCGCCACCCCGGAGGCGCGGGCCAGCCGGCGCCTGTCGCAGCGGGGGGAGGAGCTCGACCGTGCGGCGCTCAAGCGCGAGTCGGCGATGCTGGCCGAGCGCGACCGGAAGGATTCGAGCCGCCCGGTCGCCCCGCTCAAGCAGCCCCCGGATGCGCTCTTGCTGGATTCGACGGCCCTGACCTTCCAGGAGCAGGTAGACTGGATCGTGGGTCGCGCCAAGGAGCGTGGATTGGTATGATCTGCTCCCCCTCTCCCGTAAGGGAGAGGGGGCTGGGGGGTGAGGTCTGACGGAGAGGGGGCTGGGGGGTGAGGTCTGACGGAGAGGGGGCCGGGGGGTGAGGTGGATCGTCGGGTGGGCAAAGAAGCGAGGACTCGCATAGGTAGCAAGGGAAGAAGGTAGGAGGGTAGGAAGGGGTCTCCGCAGGTTCGGCACGCACTTCCTACCTTCCTACCCTCATCCCTTCCTACCCTTGAAAAAGGGGGTACACGCAGGCATAATTGTGGGCTCCCGACCGGCACTTCGGCCGCTCTGGGGGCCCTTCACCGTAGCCCGCGTCGCCCTCGCGGTCAGAATCATCCTGGGGCGCTTCCGCACATGCTCAGCACCACGGTCGATTCCACCAAAGACAAGTACGCTTCGCCCACCGGCCTCCGGGTCCGCGAGGACCTCTATGACGAGGACTACAGCGACTCCGAGTACGAGCAGATGCTCTCGATGTACGAGGGCACCATGCAGTCGATCGCCGAGGGCGAGATCGTCAAGTCGAAGGTCCTCCGCGTCACCGAAGGTGCGGTCATCCTCGACGTCGGCTTCAAGTCCGAAGGGTCGGTCTCCCTCGACGAGTTCAAGGAGATCCCCCAGGTCGGCGATGAGGTCGAGGTCTTCCTCGAGCACCTCGAGGATGCGGAAGGGGCGGTCGTCCTGTCCAAGAAGAAGGCCGACTTCATGCGGGTGTGGGAGAAGATCCGCGTGGCGCACGAGAGCGACCAGCCGGTGCAGGGCATCCTGACCAAGAAGATCAAGGGCGGCGTGGTCGTGAACCTGATGGGCGTCGACGCGTTCCTGCCGGGGTCGCAGATCGCGCTCCGCCGGGTGCCGAACATCGACGAGCTGCTCGGGCAGTCGTTCGAGTTCAAGATCATCAAGCTCAACAAGCGGCGCCGCAACATCGTGGTCAGCCGCCGCGTGATCCTGGAGACCGAGCGCGCCAGCAAGCGCGAGCACCTGATGAAGGAGCTCTCGGTCGGCCAGACCCGGAAGGGCATCGTCAAGAACATCACCGACTTCGGGGCGTTCATCGACCTCGGCGGCGTGGACGGCCTGCTCCACATCACCGATATGTCGTACGGCCGCGTGCAGCACCCCACCGAAGTGGTCACCATCGGCGGCGAGATCGAGGTCAAGGTCCTGGACATCGACTGGCAGCGTGAGCGCATCTCGCTCGGCATGAAGCAGCTGATGACCTACCCGTGGCAGAACATCGCCGAGAAGTATCCGGTGGGCACCCGCGTGCAGGGCAAGGTGGTCTCGATCACCAACTACGGCGCGTTCGTGGAGCTCGAGCCGGGCATCGAAGGCCTGGTGCACATCTCCGAGATGAGCTGGACCCGCAACGTCCGGCATCCGAGCAAGATCGTCTCGATCGGCGAGACCATCGACGCCGTGGTGCTCAAGGTCGACGAGTCGGAGGAGAAGATCTCCCTGGGCATGAAGCAGACCGAGCAGGATCCGTGGCAGCTCCTGCCGCTCAAGTTCCCGGCCGGCACCCGCCTCGCGGGCAAGGTCCGGAACCTGACCAGCTTCGGCGCCTTCGTCGAGATCGAGCCGGGTATCGACGGCCTGATCCACATCTCCGACATGTCCTGGACCAAGCGCGTCCAGCACCCGTCGGAGGTCGTGAAGAAGGGCGACGCGGTCGACGTCGTGATCCTCAACATCGACAGCGACAACAAGCGGATCTCCCTCGGCCTCAAGCAGGCCCAGGAGGATCCGTGGCTCAAGATCGGCGAGACCTATCCGATCGGCACCGAGCTCCGCGGCGCCGTCAACCGGATGATGGACAAGGGCGTCGTCGTGGACCTCGGGAAGGACCTCGAAGGATTCGTCCCGATGAGCCAGCTCGGCATCCCGGACCTCGAGAAGCCCGAGGATGCGGTCAAGGAAGGGCAGCCGGTGGACCTCAAGGTCCTCGAGGTCGACCCGATCCACCACCGCATCGTCCTCGCGGTCATCGGATACCCGGACGTGCCGTTCACCGCCCCGGCCAAGCCGGTCATCCCCGCGGACGACGTCGAGTAACTCCCTCGACCGACCCCATATCCCCGAAGCCCCGGCCCGCAAGGTCGGGGTCTTTGGTTTTCAACTGCGCACCACGAAGGCACGAAGGGCACGAAGGCGGCACGAAGAAAAGCGCTCCGGCCCGCGTGAATCGGGTCACGGTCAAACGCCAGGTGATTTGTATTTTCTGCGATGGCATTGATCTTTCCGGTGGGCGCACCAACGACCGAGACCGTCATCGGCTCCGCGATCAGGGTCCATCGGGCCCTTGGTCCCGGGCTTCTCGAATCAGCCTATCAGGCCTGTCTCGCGCACGAATTGGGGCTGGGCGGCCATCGTGTTGAGTGCGAGGTCGAGGTGCCTGTTTCGTATAGGGGTCTGGTCGTCAGACCGGCATATCGGATCGACCTGCTTGTGAACGAGACCGTCGTAGTCGAAGTGAAGGCTGTCGAACGGCTCCATCCGATCCATGAGGCGCAATTGTTGACGTACCTGAGAGTCGGAGGGTACCGGACCGGTCTCCTGTTGAACTTCAACGTCCCCGTCTTGAAGGAGGGACTCCGTCGAATACTGCTTTGAGGCTCTTCGTGGGTCTTCGAGCCCTTCGTGCCTTCGTGGTGCGCAGTTGATGAGCCGTCTCCTTGAGAAGCCCCGCCATCGGGGACACATTAGGGCATGCCCACGCCACGTGAACTCCTCGATCTCCTGCACCAGAAGACCGCCCAGGCCGAGCAGGGCGGTGGCCCCGACCGCGTCGCCGCGCAGCACAAGAAGGGGAAGCTCACCGCCCGCGAGCGGCTCGACCTCCTCCTCGACCCCGGCTCGTTCGTGGAGACCGACCGCTTCGTCACCCACCGCGCCACCGACTTCGGTCTCGCCGACCAGATCTACCTCGGCGACGGCGTCGTCACCGGCCACGGCCGCATCGACGGGCGGCTGGTGTACGTATTCAGCCAGGACTTCACCGTCTTCGGCGGGTCGCTCTCCGAGAGCCACGCGGCCAAGATCTGCAAGATCATGGACCTCGCCGTCCGGAACGGCGCCCCGGTCATCGGCCTCAACGACTCGGGTGGCGCCCGCATCCAGGAAGGCGTCGTCTCCCTCGGCGGGTACGCCGATATCTTCCTCCGCAACACAATGGCCTCGGGCGTCATCCCGCAGCTCTCCGCCATCCTCGGCCCCTGCGCCGGCGGGGCGGTGTACAGCCCCGCCATCACCGACTTCGTCGCGATGGTCCGCGGTTCGAGCTACATGTTCGTCACCGGCCCCAACGTGGTGAAGACGGTCACCCACGAGGACGTGACCTTCGAACAGCTCGGCGGCGCCGATACCCACGCCTCCGTCAGCGGCGTGTCGCACCTGACGTACGACTCCGAGCCCGAGTGCCTCCAGGGGATGCGGGAACTCTTGAGCTATCTCCCCTCCAACAACCTCGATGATCCGCCGATCCGCCCGTCCGCCGATCCGTCCGATCGGCGTGACGAGGCGCTCCTCGACCTCATCCCCGACACCCCCGCCAAGCCGTACGACATGCACGAAGTCATCCGGCGGGTGGTCGATGACGGCCGCTTCTTCGAGATCCATGGGGAGTTCGCCGGCAACCTGCTGGTCGGCTTCGCCCGCCTCGGCGGCCGCTCGGTCGGGGTCGTGGCCAACCAGCCCGCCGTCCTCGCCGGCGTCCTCGACATCAACGCCTCGGTCAAAGGGGCGCGCTTCATCCGCTTCTGCGACGCGTTCAACATCCCGCTGATCACCTTCGAGGACGTCCCCGGGTTCCTCCCCGGGCTTGCCCAGGAGCAGGGAGGGATCATCCGGCACGGGGCGAAGCTCCTCTACGCCTATTGTGAGGCGACGGTGCCCAAGCTCACCGTCATCACCCGGAAGGCCTATGGTGGCGCCTACGACGTGATGAGCTCCAAGCACATCCGCGGCGACCTGAACCTGGCCTGGCCCACGGCCGAGATCGCCGTCATGGGCCCCAAGGGGGCGGTCGAGATCCTGTACAAGGACCGGATCGCCAAGGCGAAGGACAAGGCGGCCGAGGCGCAGGCGCTGACCGACGAATACACCGCCAAGTTCGCCAATCCATACTTGGCGGCGGCGCGCGGCTATGTGGACGACGTCATCGACCCCCGGGACACCCGGGCCCGCCTCATCGAGGGGCTCCGGGCACTGGCCACCAAGCGCGACAAGAACCCCTCGAAGAAGCACGGCTGCATCCCGTTGTGAGCTTCGGGGGCCCTCTAGCGTCTCCCGGTCAACGGAGGATAGTTTCTTCCGGTTCCCTATGACCCATTCCCCCCGCCTCCTCCTTGGCCTCCTGGCCGGCCCGTTGGCCCTCTGGCCCACGGGCCCACTGGCCGCGCAGGGCGCCATCAATCCGGTGGTCGCTCCGCGCGCTGCGGATATGGCCCGGGCCGGGGAGCGGCAGGCGGCCAAGACGTACCTGGGCGAGTACCTCGCGCGCTCCACGGACGATCCCAAGGCGTGGCTCCAGCTCGGGAAGCTCTATCTCACCGATGCGCGGGAGTGGCATCTCCGCGGCCACGTCGGTGAACCCGATGCCTCCCTCCTGCTCGATTTCGCCGCCACCTCGCTCGACCAGACCATCCGGCTCCAGGAAGACTC
>JANMWE010000302.1:0-8194 GCA_031393795.1 Gemmatimonadota bacterium | reverse complement strand
CGACCTGCTGTTCAACACGTCCGACCGAGGGAATGACCGATGGCACGCGTCTGCACTGTGTGTGGCAAGGGCCCCGTGACGGGGAATAATGTGAGCCACGCGAACAACAAGACCAAGCGGCGCTGGTACCCTAACCTGCAGACCGTGCGGGTGGCTACCACCGAAGGAGTGCGTCGTACGCGCGTGTGCACGTCGTGCATCCGCAGCAACAAGATCAAGAAGGCGGTCTGAAGGTAGCCCAGCCAGCCGGAGCATGGCCTTCGGGAGCATAGCCGTCTCGGCTGTGGGTCGCACGGCCGCTCCATCGGGGCGGCCGTTCTCGCATTCAGACATATGAAAAAGGGGACCCTCAACGGGTCCCCTTCGTGCCTTCCCCCGACGCGGGAGCGAAGGCATCACCCCTCGACCAGCTCGATCCGGGCCGTATCGGCGCCGTCGCCGCGGCGATGCCCCAGCTTGAGGATGCGGGTGTAGCCGCCGGGCCGGGCCGCGAACCGCGGGCCGATCTCGGCGAACAGCGTCTGCAGCACGTGAGGTTCCTTGACACAGCGCGCCGCCTGACGGCGGGCGTGCAGGTCGCCGCGACGGGCGAGCGTGATGAGCTTCTCGGCGAAGGGGCGGAGCTCCTTGGCCTTGGCCGCGGTGGTAACGATGCCGCCGTGCTCGAACAGGCTCGTCGCGAGGTTGTTGAGCAGCGCGCGGCGATGCTCCGACGTGCGCGATAGCTGGCGGTTCTTGGCGTTGTGGCGCATCTCAGGCGTCCTCTCCGGCCTCGGCGGCCGCGCGGGCGGCCGGGGCGGTGCCCTGGTCGGTGATCCGCACGGCCCCGTCGGCCTCTTCGTAGCGCATCCCGAAGTTGAGCCCCTGGGCGCGGAGCAGGTCGCCGATCTCGGTCAGCGCCTTCTCTCCGACGTTCTTGACCTTCAGGAGCTCGTCCTCGGTCAGCTGCACGAGGTCGCCGAGGGTCCGGATGTTCGAGTTCTTGAGCGAGTTGAGCGACCGGACCGAGAGGCCGAAGTCGTCGATGACGCGGGCGAGGCGGTCGTGGAGCCCCGCGTCGCCGGCGCCGGCCACGGCGCGCTCGCCGCGCTGCACCGGCACCTTGCCGAACTCGACGAAGTGCCGGAAGTGTTCCTGCGCGAGAGCGGCGGCGTAGGCCACGGCGTCCTCGGGCGACAGCGTCCCGTTGGTCTCGACGTGGACCGTGAGCCGGTCGTAGTCGGTGCGCTGACCCACGCGGGTCTCGGCCACGGTGAAGTTGGCGCGGCGCACGGGGTTGTAGATGGCATCGATGCGGATCAGGTCGACCGGCATCGAGCGGTCCACCGGGTGCATCTCGCTCTCGACGTAGCCCCGGCCCTTGTTCACGTGCAGTTCGACCGAGAGCTCGCGGTCTTCCTGGACGGTGAAGAGGAGGTGGTCGCCGTTGACGACCTTGACGCTCGGATGGGCCTTGAGGTCGCGGGCATAGACCGGACCGACGCCATTCTTCTTGATGGTCAGCGTCGCTTCATCGACGTCGTCGGCGATGACGAGGACGAGCGTCTTCAGCCGCTGGACGATCTGGTGCACGTCCTCCAGCACGCCGGTGACGGTCTGGTGCTCGTGCACCACGCCGTCCATCCGGAAGGCCCAGACGGCGCTTCCCCGGAGGGAGGAGAGCAGCAGGCGCCGGAGCGCATTGCCGAGGGTGTGGCCATAGCCGCGTTCGAGCGGCTGGAGGCGGAACTCGGCGACGTTCGGGTTGCCGTCCTGCTTGGTCATTTCGACCGTGTGCGGCCGGACCAACCCGGTGAGATCGATGCTCATGGTCACTTCGAGTACAGCTCGACGATGAGCTGTTCCTGGGCGTTGATGGCGATAGCCTCGCGCGCGGGGCGCTCGAGGATGCGGCCGGCGGCCTTGGCGCCGTCCACCGAGAGCCACGCCGGCGCCTGACCGCGCGCCGCATGCTCGAGGGCGGCCTTCACCGGGATCATTTCGCGGCTGGCCGTGGCCACGCGGACTTCCTGGCCGACCCCGACCTGGTACGACGGGATGTCGAGCCGGGCGCCGTTCACTTCGACGTGCCCGTGCCGGACCAGCTGGCGTGCGGCCGCACGGCTGGCCGCGAACCCCATCCGGTAGACGATGTTGTCGAGCCGGCTCTCGAGCGCGATGAGCAGGTTGGTGCCCTTCACCCCCGGCAAGCGGGTGACCTTCGTGAAGGTGTTGCGGAACTGGCGCTCGGAGAGCCCGTAGGTCCGCTTGACCTTCTGCTTCTCGCGCAGCTGCTTCGCGTACTCGCTGACCTTGCGGCCGCGGCCCATGTTCTGGCCGTGCTGACCGGGCGGATAGGCGCGCTTGTCGACGGCGCACTTGTCCGTGAGGCAACGGGTGCCCTTGAGGAAGAGCTTGGTGCCTTCGCGACGGCAGAGGCGGCAGACAGGACCGGTGTGACGCGACATGTTCAGACCCGCCGCTTCTTGGGAGGACGGCAGCCGTTGTGTGGGATCGGCGTGACATCACGGATGGCCAGGACGCGCAGCCCGACGGAGGCCAGCGCCTGGATGGCCGATTCGCGACCGCTGCCGGGACCCTGCACGCGGACCGACACGCGGCGGACGCCCAGGCTCATCGCCTCGCGGCCGCAGTTCTCGGCGGCGACGGTGGCGGCGAACGGGGTGGACTTCTTGGAGCCCTTGAAGCCCGCCTTGCCGGCGGTCCCCCAGGCAACGGTGTTCCCCTTCATGTCCGTGATGGTGATGATCACGTTGTTGAAGGTCGCCATGATGTGGGCCATACCCTCGGCCTCGACCATCTTCTTGGCGCGCTTGGCGCTGGGGGCCTTGGTCCCGGGCGTGGTCACGGGAGTGGTCACAGGAGTGGTCACAGGAGTGGTCACGGGAGCGGTCATTTACTTCTTCGTCACTTTCTTCTTGCCCGCGATGGCCCGACGGGGGCCCTTCTTGGTCCGGGCGTTGGTATGCGTACGCTGGCCGCGCACCGGGAGACCCCGGCGATGCCGCGAACCCCGATAACTGCCGATATCCATGAGCCGCTTGATGTTCATCGCCACTTCGGTCCGGAGCGCGCCCTCGACCTTCAGGGACCGCTCGATGACCTGGCGAAGACGACCGACTTCGGTGTCCGTGAGGTCACGGACCCGGGTGTCGGGGCTGATCCCGGTCTCGGCGAGGAGCTTGTTGCTCGTCACTCGTCCGATGCCGAAGATGTAGGTGAGGCCGATCTCGACCCGCTTCTCGCGCGGAAGGTCCACGCCTGCGATACGCGCCATGGATCAGCCCTGCCGCTGCTTGTGCTTGGGATTGCGCTTGCAGATGATGCGCACGATCCCCGCCCGCTTGACCACCTTGCAGTGCTCGCAGATGGGCTTCACACTCGATCGGACCTTCACAGGCTTACCCCTCCAAAAAACACGGGTTCAGTAGAGCTTGCCAATATAGCCGGGCAGACTATTGGCACGCAAGGCGTTACACCCGCTGCCGGCTCCTCCCGGCAGCGTTCCCCGATCGCTCAGTTGACCCCGGAAAATCCGGGGTCAACGACCACTTCGGCCGACCACTTCGATCACCCCCACCCCCCACGGTCCCAGACTCCCTGCAGCCCCCTTGGCCCGGGTGAACCCCAGCAACACGGTCTCTTCCTGCGCCCCCCCGACCCCTACCGGCCGGAATCGGCGCCGCAATTCGGCGTACCCCGACAGCTCCGAGACGGCCATCACGGTCACGACCGTGACTTCGACCTCCTCGGCGCCGCGGACGTGGTTGACCAACAGCGCGATGGCCTGATCGCTCGGCAGCGGACCGGCGGCCGAGACCCCGGGGATCCGTACCTCCACCCGCCCGGTCCCGACCACCCCGGCAAAGTCGTGCCCGGCCCAGGCGGTCGCCGCCGCCATCGCGAGCGCGCGCAGGTCCGTTTGGGCGCTGAGGCGCTGGGGCGCCGGGGCGCTGAACAGCACCAAGACGGCAAGGACGATGATCAGACGCCTCACCGCGCCGCCTCCTGGAACTCGCGCACTGCGGCCGCCGGATCGGCGGCCTGCAGCAGCGGACGACCGATCACCAGATGCGTCGCCCCTGCCCGAGCGGCCTCCGCAGGGCCGGCGACCCTCGCCTGGTCGCCGGCCGCTTCGCCTGGGCGACGGATCCCCGGGACCACGATCCACGCTCCGGACGGCAGGACACCGCGCACGGCCTCGATCTCCTGGGGCGAGCAGACGACCCCCTTCAGTCCCGCCTCGGCAGCATGCTTCGCCTGGCGGACGACCTCCTCGGCCGGCTCCACGTTCCCCCGCCCCACGGCCGCACCGTAACTGGCGGCGGTGTGGGAGGTCAGCACGGTCACCCCGACGATCCCGAGCTCCGCCCCGGCGGCAACGGCCGCCGCACGCATCATCTCCGCCCCGCCGAGTGTGTGGACGGTCGCCATGGAGGCGCCGAGGGCGCGGGCGCCCTCGACCCCGCCGGCGACGGTATTCGGGATGTCGTGCCACTTGAGGTCGAGGAAGAGCTTGAGTCCCCGGCCGATCAGCTCCCGGACCAGTGCCGGTCCTTCACGGGTGAAGAGCACCGAACCGACCTTCGCCCAGCGCAGTCCCGGCGCACGATCGAGCCAGCGCAGCGCTTCGTCCCGGGTGGGGAGGTCGAGGGCGATGATGATCTCAGCCACGGTCCAGCTCCAGTTCGCGCGCGATCCGTTGGGGAAGACGGGGGTCCGCGAGTCCCGCGGTGCCGATGGCGACGAGGTCGGCCCCGGCACGGAGATATTGGCGCGCATCGGCAGCGCTCCGGATCCCCCCGAGTCCGACGATGAGGGCGTCGGGGAGCCGCTGGCGGGTCTGTCGCACCGCGAGGACACCGAGAGGGAGGAGGGGCGGGCCGCTGACCCCGCCCCGACCAGCGCCGAGGCGCGGGGCCCCGTCCTCTTCGGTAAGGGTGCCGGGAAAGGTATTGACGAGGGAGACCCCGGCGGCCCCGGCGGCGACCGCGACTGCGGCGACCGCGGCGATGTCGCTGAGGACGGGGGAGAGCTTGGCGAGGAGGGGGCGTGGGGACACAGCGGCACACTGTCGCACGATCTGCGCCACGCTCTCCGGCTCGGCCCCGAACTCGATCCCGCCGTGGGCGGTGTTGGGGCAGGAGAGGTTGAGCTCGAAGGCGGCGATCCCCTCGAGCCCCTGCAGCCCGTCGATCACCCTGGCGTACTCGTCGAGGGTGAAGCCGACCACGTTCACGATCACCTCGAACTTGCCATTCGCGCGACGGAGCAGCGCAGGGAGCTCGCGCGATCGGACGACCTCCAGCCCCGGATTGGCGAGTCCCACGGAGTTCAGCATCCCCCCGGCGAACTCGGCCACACGGGGCGCCGGATTGCCCTCCCGCGGAAGGAGGGAGACGCACTTGGTGACCACGCCGCCGAGAGCATCGAGGTCGGCGACACCTTCGAGTTCGACCCCGTATCCGGCGGTGCCGGAGGCGAGGAGGACCGGGTTGCGGAACCGGGCCGCTGGGAGAGCGCGCACGGTGATCATTGGACCGGTGCCGCCGGTGTCGGCGAAGTCGTCGGGCGAGCCCCACGCACGGGAGGGCGCTGCGGGGTGCGCACCGGCGCGTGTGCGGGCGCGGCGTAGCGCGCGAGCGAATCCTCCAGCACGCGATACCCCGGATCGTCCGCACCGTGGAGGACCACCACATAGGGACTGGCCGCGTATCGTGCGTCGAGCAGGCGGGTGAGCGAATCGGTCGGGATCGCCCCCGTGCTGGCCATCGCGAGCAGGATCTTCGGCGCGTAGGGGGAATCGGGCCGGGCCGCCAGCACCCGGCGCCAGAGCTGGGCCGCGAGACGGGGGGCCGCGAGGGAATCACGCAGCACTTCGCCGATGAAGAATCCCCGGAGGTCGCCTTGCGGGGAGGTGAGATCGAGCGAATCGAGGCGGCCACGCATTCGCGTCGCGGCGAGGGCGAAGTCCGCGGCCCGCGCCGCGGCATCCCCTGCACTCGGTTCGATGTCCCCGAGCAGGGCCGGGACGGTGTCGAGCAGCGAGAGGTCCTCTGTGGCAGTCAGCCGGAGCCGGAGCCCCCTGATCCGGGCATTGACCCCGACCGCGCGCGCCGGCGAGGCAGCGTAGGCGTCCTCGAAGCGCGCGAGGGCGCGGGGCCGGTCGACGGGGAGGAGGCGCACCGCATCGGCGCTGAGCCAGGCCGCGGCGCTGTCCGGTCCCGGTGGCAACGTGGCGAGAAGCGTATCGAGGAGGTCGCTCGCCGCCTTCGGCGCGTGGGCGCCAACGCCCGCGACCACCGCGGCCCACGGGACGGTCGTATCGCGCTCGGCAAGGAGGGAATCGGCGAGGGCGCGGGCTTCCGGGATGCGGCCGGCATCGGCCAGCGCGGCGGCCAGTTCACCTCGCGCGCGGGGATGTCCGCTGCCGCGGAGGAGGGTGATCGCCTCCGTGGTGCGTCCGACACGCCGATAGGCGATCCCGGCGCGCCACCCCGCCTCGGCGCGCCGGACCGGATCGGGACTGTGGATGAGCCGCTCGACGGCGAAGCCAGCGCCTTCGAGATCCCCGAGCTTCACCTGGCAGGTGGACAGTTGGAGCGCCGCATCCTCGGCGAGGCGCTGATCGCGCGCGCCCTGGACCACCAGCTCCAGGGGTGCCACCGCCCGATCGCAATGGCCGGTGCGTTCCAGCGCCTTGCCCTGGAGGTAGCGGGCCTCGGCGGTCCACTTGCTGTGCGGATGACGGACGACCACGGTCTCGGCCCGCACCGCCACCTGATCCCAGAGCCCCTGGGCATCACCGGTGCGCCCCTGGCGTTCGAGCTTCTCGGCGCGGTGGGCGATGTCTTTCGCGTTGTACAACCCATTGTAATAGGCGCACGACGCGAGCAGCGACGCCGCCGCGAAGATCGCGAGCGCAGGGCGGGAGCTCACGGCGTCGCCACCAGCCCGGCCCGGCGCTCGTACCCCTTCAGGTAGTCGACCACCGCAGCGGCGAGCGCCTTGGCCAGCGCGCGCTGCCCCGCGGTGCTGGTCAGCACCCGAGAATCGCTGCGATTGGTGCTGAACCCCATCTCGACGAGTATGGCGGGGCGCCTCGCGGTGTTGAGCACCGCGAGCCGGTTGGTCTGGCGCACGCCGCGGTTCTCGCCCGGGTGGACCCGGGCGAGGTGCTCCTGCACCAAGGCACCCGCGGCGGCCGACTCGCGCAGGTGCTCGTTCATCTGCAGGTCGCGCAATACAAAGCCCAGCGCGTCGGTCGGCACGTCGGCGTCGCCCCGGTCGTACCGGAGCGCTTCGTTCTCCATCCGGGCCACCCGGTCGGCGTCCTCGGTGTTCTCCTCACCGATGATGAGCGTGTGGAAGCCGGAGACCGAGGCGCGATCGCGCCGCGACTTCGGGAGGGCGTCGACGTGCAGGCTCACGAAGAGGTCGCAGTCGTCGCTGCAGAGGCGGGCGCGATCGCGGAGCTTGGGGCGCGTGTCGGCGACCCGCGTCATCCGCACGGTGATCCCCTGCTTTTCCAGTTCGGTCCGGAGGAGAAGCCCGATCTGCAAGGTGATGTGCTTCTCCTTGAGTCCGCGCGGGAAGAAGGGCGCCGGATTGCCGGGATCCTCGGCGCCGTGACCGGGATCCACCACGACCACGTGTCCGGGGAGGAGCCCATTGGGGAGACGCGGGACCTGCCGAGGTGGCGCACGCACCAGGGGTGGCGGGCCGGTCTCGGTGAAGCGGCCCGCGACCGCATCGTAGCTGTACCGCTCGCGGAGGATCCCGGGGAGGAGCTCGGCGACGAACTGGAGGGGGAGGAGGATGTCCTGCTCACGGGCGACCGCGGGCGCGGCGAGCGGCAGGAGGATCCCCCCCGGTCCGCGCAGCACGAACGGGGCGTCCAGGAGGAAGCGGAAGTCGAGCGTCGCGACCACCAGGTCGGCCCAGCCATCGGCCACGGCGAGCCGACCGCCGAGGGAAGTCGCGAGCGCGCCGGCCTGGATCATCGGGGCCCCACCGACCTCGACGATCGGCAAGCGCGACTGGCCGCGCGGAGTGACGATGAAGATGGCCGTCGGGACCGCGGCGCAGGGGCACAGAGGCGTGGCGCTGGGGCGCTGGCGCGCTGGGGCGCTGAGCAGCAGCAGTGTCAGCGCGAGCATCAGCGGCGCCCCCGCTGGCGGGTCACGCGGGCGAG
>JANMWE010000280.1:0-14491 GCA_031393795.1 Gemmatimonadota bacterium | reverse complement strand
GTCGACGAAGCGCGGGGTGTGCTCTCCGAGCGGCGCCAACTGCCCAACCCTGTCGGGACCTACACACATAGCACCGACGTGCCCCGCCAGTCCGCCACGGTCCAGCAATCATTCGACTGGCTGCTTAGCCGCGGGGGTTCGGTGGGGGCCGGGCGTGCCCTCGTGGCCCGTGCCCGCGCTGACCTCGCGGGGGCGGGACGCGACCTCGCTCGAGATGTGCACGCCGCCTTCGTCGGCGCGTTGGCCGCCACGGAAGCGCGCCGACTGGCGGAAGCGCAGCTTGCCGTGGCCGACACACTCGGACGGATCGCCGCGCGCCGGCTCGCGGCCGGTGACATCCCCGCGGCCGAGGCCGACCGCCTTGGACTCGAGCGGATCCTCGCCCTCCAGACACTCTCCCGCGCGCGGGCGGAAGCGGCCCGCGCCTCGCTCGCGTTGGCTCGGACCCTGGGATGGCCCGACGGGACCGCCCTGCCCCCGCTCGCCGGTTCGCTCGCCGATGGACTCGAACGACCTGCCCCCGCAGCACCCCAGTTGACCGAGCTGCCCCGGATCCAAAGCGCTATGGCCGATTCGGCGGCCGCGACTGCGGATGCGAGCAGCGCCAGTTGGGCCCGCTTTCCGCTGCCGACGGTCGAGGTGGGGCGCCAGTGGGATGATGCGGATCTTCCCGGAAAGCGGCTCTGGACCCTCGGCGCGAGCATCCCGATCCCCCTCTTCAATCATGGTGGCGGCGGCGCCGCCGCCGCTCGCGCCCGAGCGCGCATCGCCTCGGCCGACCTCCTCGAGGCCCGGCTCGGCGCCCGGCAGGCGCTGGGGGAGGCCAAGGTCCAGCTGGACGAGGCACGCCTCCGTGCTCGACTCGCGAGCGACTCACTCCTGCCGGGCGCGACACGGCTCCGGACCCGAGCGACGCGCGCCTATGCCCTGGGCGAAACGGGGGCGCTGCCGCTGCTCGAGGCGCTTCGCGCAGAGCGGGAGATCGTAGCGGGGGCATTGAATGACCTGTTGGCCTACCAGGAAGCGTTGGCTGACTGGAACTCCCTGACCGGATCCACCGAATGAGGCACCTGGTCCTCCTGGCCCTGACACTCGCCGCCTGCTCCCCCTCCGGAGGTGGTGCCCCGGCGCAGGCGGAAGTGCCGGTCACGCTCGACCGCGTGCGCCGCGACTCGGTGGTGGTCTTCCTTGAAGCGGATGGGAGGCTCATCTCCCGCCCCGAAGGCTCTGCCCTCCTGGTGGCGCCCGCTGATGCGGTGATCCAACGGGTCTACACCCAGATCGGCGCCCGGCTCGCCGCGGGGACGCTCGCGCTCGAGCTCGACATCCCCGACCTCGCGGCGCAGGCTGCGGGGCTTCGCGCCCAAGCCATCGCCGCCCTGGCCGACGCCGATCGCCAGAAGCAGCTCCTGGCGGAAGGCATCGCGTCGCGGCGCGATGTGGAGGAACGGAGCGCCGCCGCCGAGGCGTTGCAGTTGCAGGCCGCCGCCGCCGAGGCGCTGAGCCGGCGCGCCAAGGTCCGGAGCCCCTTGAGCGGCGTCGTGTCACAGCTGCTGGTGCGACCGGGGATGCGGGTCGCCGCCGGAGCTCCCCTGCTCGAGGTGATCGATCCCTCGAAGGTGTACGCCTCCGCCACGATCGCGGCTGCCGCCCTCGCCGGCATTCACGTCGGCCAACCCGCCGTTCTCCATCTGGAAGGGGGGACCTCCGACTGGCCCGCGGAGGTGGAAAGCATCGGATCGACGGTCGATTCCCTTTCCAATACCACCCGGGTCCTGGTCCGTCCGCGCCGCTTCGACCCGATGCTCCGCCCCGGCCTCGGCGTGACGATCCGGATCCGGGTCAGTGTGCACCGCAACGTGCTGGTGGTGCCGGCGGCCGCGTTGGTCTTCGTCGGGAATACGCCCACCATTTTCGTGGTCGGCGCCGACAGTATCGCCCGCGCCCGCGCCGTGGTGCCCGTCGCCCGCGGCGAGGGGAGGGTCGAGATCACCGGGGATGTGCACGCCGGTGACCGGGTGGTGACCGTCGGCGCCTACGGGCTCCCCGACAGCGCCCGCGTGATCCCCCGGGCCCCGACGCCATGAGCCTCGCGTACCACGCCCTGCGACATCGCCCCGCCGTGGTGCTCGCGGCGGTGCTCCTGACGGGCGGGGGGCTCTACGCCGTCACCCGGCTTCCGGCGGGGATCTACCCCGAGGCCGAGTTCAACCGGATCGTGGTCGTTGCCGGCGGCGGCACCTTCGAGCCCCGCGACATGATGGTGGCAGTGACCCGGCCGATGGAAGAAGGGCTGATCGGGGTCATCGACCTCCGTCGGCTCCGGAGCAGGAGTGTGCGCGGAGGCGCTGAATTGAGCCTCGATTTTCGTCCCGGCACCGATATGGCCTACGCCCTCCAGCAGGTACAGGGTCGCATCGCCGCCCTCCAACCGATCCTTCCGAGGGGCCTGGAGATCGTGGTGGAACGGCTCACGCCGGCGGTATTCCCCATTCTGCAGTTCGAGCTGCACGGCGCCGACCCCGTCCTTCTCCGCGACATCGCCCAGTACACCATCCGACCCCGGCTCGCGCGTCTGGCCGACGTCGGCACCGTCGAGGTCCAGGGGGGGCTGGTGCGCGAGGTGTCGGTGCAGGCCGACCCCCAGCGACTCATTGCACGCCGCCTCGCCATCACCGAGGTGGCTGACCGGATCCTCGCAGGCAACAGCGTCCTCCCCGCAGGGCGGGTCGACCGGGAGTATCGGCAGTTCAGTGTGGTCATCTCCGGCCTCGTGACCGCCCCCGATGCCGTGGGCGCCCTCGTCGTCCAGAACGAAGGGGCGACGCCGGTCCGCGTGCGCGATGTGGCCTCAGTGGCCTACGGCACGGAGGACCTCTTCCAGCTTGCCAGCGGGAATGGCACCCCCGCGGCGCTCATCAACGTCTCCCGCCAGCCGACCGGGAGCATCCTGCGGGTCGATGCTGCGGTGCTGGCGAGCGTAGACTCGATCCGTGCGTCGCTCCCCGCCGGAGTCCGGCTCGATCTCGTCTACGACCAGGGTGCGCTCGTCCGTGATTCGATCGCGAGCGTCCGCGACGCGATCCTCGTGGGCGGCCTCCTCAGCGCCATCGTCCTCTTCCTCTTCCTCGGCCGCCCGGCGCTGACGCGGGCGGCCGCCGGCACGATCCCCCTCACCATCGCGGGAACGTTCGGACTTCTCTACCTCTTCCACGACTCGCTCAACCTGATGTCGCTCGGCGGGATCGCGGTGGCGGTGGGGCTCATCATCGACGACGCGGTGGTCGTGGTGGAGAATCTCGAGCGTCACCTTCCGGCCGACGGCAGCGCCCTCGGCCGCGCGGGGATCGAAGCGGCGATCCAGGAGATCCTCGGTCCGGTTACCAGTTCGACGATCACCACGGTCGTCGTCTTCGCACCGCTCGGACTCCTGGAGGGAGTGGTGGGGCAGTTCTTCCACTCCTTCTCCCTCGCCCTCGCGATCGCCGTACTCCTTTCGCTGGTGTACGCGACCACGCTCTTGCCCGCCGTGGTCGAAGGGCTTCTCCGCCCCGATGGTGGACACAGGGGTCCCATCCTCCGACTCGAGCGACTCGAGGCCGTCTACCTCCGCCTCGCGCGCACCCTGATCCACCATCCGCTCCGGGCGGCGGCAGCGGCGGGGATCATCATCGCCGTGGGGCTCGGGGTGGCGACCCGGCTCAACACCGGCTTCCTCCCCGACATGGACGAAGGGGGATTCATCCTCGACTACTGGGCGCCGACCGGCACCTCGCTCGCCGAGACCGACCGGCAGCTCGGCGTGCTCGAAGGGATCCTCCGGGCCGATCCCGCCGTCGATGTATTCACCCGCCGCACCGGCTCCGAACTCGGTCTTTTCGCCACCGGCCCCAACCGTGGGGACCTTACTGTCCTTCTGAAGCGCCTTGGACAGCGTGACGTGTCGGTCTTCGCCGTGATGGATCGCCTCCGGGGCACGTTGGCGCTTCGCGTCCCCGCCCTTCGGCTCGAGTTCCACCAGGTCCAGGCCGACCTCCTCGGCGACCTGACCGGCTCCCCCGCCCCGGTCGAGATCAAGCTCTTCAATCCCGACGTCCGGGTCGCGGAAGAGGCGGCGCGTACGGTGGCGGCGCGGGTCGGCGAGATCCCCGGGCTCGAGGACCTTTTCGATGGCGTCACCGGCGACCTCCCCTCGATGGTGCTGCAGGTCGACCCGGTGCGCGCGTCGGCGCTCGGACTCACCACCGCGGACGTCGAACAGCAAGCGCGCGCCGGGATGTTCGGGGCCGCGGCCGGGGAACTGCGCGAGACCGACCGGCTGGTCAGGATCCGGGTGCGCTACCCCGATGCCGTCCGCACCTCCGCCGACGTCCTCGCTCGTCTCCCGATCATCGGCCCGCGAGGGTGGGCGCCGCTCACGAGCCTCGGCTCGGTGCGCGACACCAGCGAGATCAGTGGGCTCACCCGGGAGAACCTCCGTCCCTACGTCGCCGTCACCGGCGCGATCGACATCGAGCGATCGAGCCTCGGCGCGGTGATGGGTGAAGTGCGTCGCGCGGTGGCGGACCTTCCCCTCCCCGCCGGCAGCAGCCTCGAGTTCGGCGGACAGGAGGCGGGCCAGAAGGAGTCGTTCCGTCAGCTGCTCCTCGTCTTCGGGCTGGCGGCCGGGCTGGTGCTCCTGGTAATGGTGATCCATTTCCGGAACTTCCGGGCCCCCATCCTGATCCTGTCCGGCTCGCTCCTCGGAGTCACCGGGGCCGTGCTCGGGCTCGCGGTCACGGGGATCCCGTTCAACGTGTCGAGCTTCATGGGGTTGATCCTGCTGGTCGGCCTGGTAGTGAAGAACGGGATCATCCTGTACGATGCCGCCCAGGTCCGGGCCGCCGGTCGCGATCCCGCCATCGCGTTGCTCGAAGCCGGGCGCCTCCGGCTCCGCCCGATCCTGATGACCACGCTCTGCACCCTGACCGGTCTGATCCCCCTGGCGCTCGGGTTCGGCGCCGGCGCCGAGCTCCAGCGCCCGCTCGCCATCGCGGTCATCGGCGGGCTCTGCTTCTCGACCGCCACGACGTTGTTGCTCCTCCCGGCCGCGCTGCACGCGACCCGCGCCCTCAACTCCGAGGGGTGATCGCGCGTAACAATTGATCGTTCCCTCCTCCGCAAGGAAGCCCCTCATGTCGACCCGCGCATTGCGACTGCTGTCGCTCCTCTCCCTGCTCCTGGCCCCGGCGGCACAGGCCCAGGGCTACCACCTCACGCAGACGTACACCCTCGGCGGCGACGGCGGGTGGGACTACCTCGCGCTCGACACCCTGGGCCATCGGCTCTTTATCGCCCGGTCGGACCGGATCATGGTCGTGGACCAGGAGAAGGGGACGCTCCTCGCCGAGATCCCCGGGATGCAGCGGGCCCACGGGGTGGCCTTCGCGTACGATGCTGGCCACGGCTTCGCCACCTCCGGGGGTGACGGGATGGCCGTGATGTTCGACCTCAAGACCCTGCAGGTGCTGCACCGCGGGACGGCGGCGGATGACGCCGATGCGATCCTGTACGAGCCCGTCACCAAGCGGATCTTCACCTTCAACGGCGACGCCCACTCCTCCACCGCCATCGATCCCGTCACCGGCGATCCGCTCGGCAGCGTGGCCCTCGGCGGCCAGCCGGAATTCGGTGTCGCCGCCGGGGATGGGACCGTCTACGTGAACATCGAGGACAACGGGGAGATCGTGCAGTTCGACGCCGCCAAGCTCACCGTCCTTCGCCGCTGGTCCATCGCCCCCTGCCAGGCGCCGACCGGCCTCGCGCTGGACCGGGCGCACCACCGGCTCTTCAGTGTGTGCCGGAACCAGGTGATGACCGTGTCCGATGCGGTCGCGGGGAAGGTCGTGACCACGGCCCCGATCGGGCAGGGGGTGGACGCCACCCGCTTCGACCCGGCGACCCAGATGGCCTTCGCCTCCAACGGCGAGGGGAGCATCACCGTGGTCCACGAGGTGACGCCCGACAGCGTAGCGATCGTGGCCACGGTGGCCACCAAGCGAGGGGCGCGGACGATGGAACTCGACCTCCGCACCCACCGGCTCTATACTGCGACCGGGGACTTCGGCCCCGCCCCGACGGCGACCCCGGCCCAACCCCGTTCCCGTCCTCCCCTACTGCCCGGCACCTTCGGCGTGCTGGTCCTGGAACCCTGATCGGCGCCGGGAGATTACCATTCCAGCATGACGCCCCAGCCCAAGGAGGCCCCATGGATCGTAGAGCCCTGATCGGCACTCTCGCTGTTTTCGCCGTCTGGATGGCCGGGAGCTACCTCGTGCACGGGGTCCTCTTGCACGCGGACTACGCACAGTTCCCAAACCTCTATCGCACCCAGACCGAGACCGGGGCGCTGATGCCGATCCTGGTCGCGGCGCACGGCCTCCTCGCCGGCGCGTTCGCCTGGATCTACGCCCGCGGCACGGAAGCGAAGGCGTGGATCCCGCAGGGGCTCCGCTACGGCCTGGCCGTGGCCTGCCTCACCGTGATCCCGACCTACACCATCACCTATGTCGTCCAGCCCCTCCCGCCGATGATGGTGATGCGACAGATCCTGTTCGATTCCCTGCTCCTGGTGGTGCTCGGCCTGGTGATCGCATACATCTACCGGAACAAGCGGACCGCCTGATGGGACAGATCGTCCTCTGGGCCCTCCTGACCGGCGGGATCAGCGGCGCTGTCTGGGTCGCGATCGTGATGGTCGGCCGACAGAAGCGGATCGATGCCGGCCGGCGCGATCTCGACGAGGTGGATGCCCGGCTCGACGACCTCGATATGACCGAGCGGCGGGTGGCGGAGCTCGAAGAACGGCTCGACTTCGCGGAACGGGTCCTGGCCCAGAAACGCGCGGAGCCGATCGACCGGAAATGAACAGGGGGTGCGGCCCCCGTCACATCGCTGTCATTTGGCACTGATATCTTGAGGTACCTATGCGCCTTTCGCACATCGCCCTCCTCCTGGCGGCCACGGCGGCTCCACTCACGGCCCAAAACAAGACCTGGAACGGCTCCACCGGCCAGCCGGCCCAGGCGCCGAGGCCTCGGGCCGAACCCTCTCGGGAGCCGTACCCGTACTACTACGAGCGGTACCGCCTCCCCCCGCCGTACATCACGATGGACTCCGCGGCCCGGGTGGTGGAGGCCAAGTACCAGGGGTGGTATGTGGACTCGAAGCAGCTGGTCTACGAGCACCACGACCCGGTCTACTACATCGATCTGATCACGGCGGGTCAGCTCGGGACCCGCTTGGTGGTGGTCGACGGCGACACGGGCGAGGTGCTGAACCCCGAGGTAATGGGGGTGCCCAGCGACAGCACCTCATACTGGCGGGAACATCGTCACCGGCGGTATCGCCCGGCGACTTACCCCTGATCCGACCCGCTCGGAGGGGGAGCTGTACCGAACAGGACGAACGTCTCACCTCCTTCCGGAATCGGCTCCGGTGGAGGTGGGACGTCGACCTATCTCCCCTGAATGACGGTGAGTGACCCCACCATCGTGGGGTGGAACTGGCAGTGGTAGGACACTTCCCCGGGAGCGCCGACGACCACCTGCCCGGTCTTCCCTTCCAGCAGGGGCTTGGTATCCCACCCCGCCGACGTCGCCGAATGCGGGAGGAAGTCACGGTTCACCCAGACCACGGTGTCCCCAGGCGCCACGGTGAGCGCCTCCGGCACGAACGCCATCTGCCGGATCTCGACCAGGTACCGGCGCGGCGGAGGGACCGCCGGCCGGCACTGGGCGAGCGCCAGGAGCCCCGCGATGCACGCGAGGCGGAGCCTCACGATCCGAGCTTGGGGCGAAGCGCCTTGGCGTGCGCGAGGTGCGCCGCGACCGCGGGCCGAACCTGCTGCAGCAACGCCTTCAGGTCGGCGTTCTCCGTCGTCGGGATCAGCAACCCGTCGAGCGCATCGAGCACGGCCTGGTGGTATCCGATCTCGCGATCGAGATAGGCCCGGTCAAAGGCCTTCCCCCGGAGCCCTTCGAGCGCGCGATGTGCCGTCGCGGCCCCGTTGACCAGCGACCGGCTCACCGCGTTGTCGGTCGGCGTGACACCGAGCCGAGTTGCCAGGGCGCTGGCCTGGGCATTCACCGCGCTGTGGTCGGTCACCATCAAGGTGGCGAACTGCCGGACTTCGGCATTCCGGGTCCGGGTCAGCGCGAATCGTGCCGCATCGATATCGATGGAGTTGGCTGTGACCGCGACGTGGGCCACCTCGGGGTCGGACAGGTCAGGAGCGGCGGCCTGGGCGGAGAGGGCCGCGGGTGCGAACAGGGAAAGAACGAGCAATGGGGTGAGCGGGAAACGGGACATGGACTCCTCGTGGTTGAGTTGGATCGGACGAGGAGAAGCTATGGCACTAACTACATTTTGTCAATACTTTTATGTGATTACTTGACAAACTACAGCTAACTCCATATATTGGAATATGTTGCATAGCGAGGCGATGTGAGAGGAATGCTGAATACCTTGACTGGGGAGACCCAGGCCAAGCTGCTCCACCTGCTGCGGCGGGCCCCGCGGACAATCACCGAGCTCTCCGTCGAGCTCGGGCTCACCGACAACGCCATCCGGACCCACATAGCCGCCCTGACACGTGATGGGCTGGCGGAACTCGTCGGCACCCAGCGCGATACCGGCGGCAAGCCGGCTCGGCAGTACGGGCTGACGACGTTCGGAGGGGAGCTCTTCCCGAAGGCCTACGCCCTGGCCTTCGGGGGATTGGTCGACGAGATCGTGCGGGTGGAAGGGCAGGAGCGCGCCATCGAACTATTGAAGGGGGTCGGCGCCCGCGCTGCCCGGGGGGTGGCCCCCGCCTCGGACCTTGCCGGGCGCGTCGCCGCGGCCGCTGCCACGCTCCGGGAGCTTGGCGCCGACATCGACGTGGTGACCGAGACCAACGGGTGGGGACTGCAGGGGTACGCCTGCCCACTCTCCGCGGTCACCTCAGGACATCCGCAGGTCTGCGCGCTGGTCGCGGCCCTCGTCGCCGAAGTGACCGGCCGGCCCGTCGAGGAATGTTGTGAGCGAGGCAGCCGACCCCGCTGTCATTTTCACATCAGCGCCTGAGCCACCACAGCCCCAGCACCCAGCACCCAGCACCCAGCACTCAGAACCCCCCTCCCCCGCCCCCTCCCCCACCACCGCCGGACGATCCGCCGCCCCCGAACCCCGACCCGCTTGAACTGCGCGGCTGGGAGCTCATCGTGCTGCTCGCCTGGGTGGTCATCGCGGAGAGGTTGTTGGTGAACATCATGGCGTTGAAGCCGTTCATGTTCGACCCGGCGTACCAGTTGGGCGGGTTTCGATAGATGTCGGCGAAGGCGCGCGACCACTGCTGCTCCACCCCCAGGGCCATCGCGTATGAGAGCCCCTGCTCGAACATCTCGGGCGTCTTCACCACCCGGGCGAAGCGGTCGGAGTCCACCCGCCGCAGGAACTCCTCGTAGCCGAGCACCTGCTCCAGGGTCCGGGTCCCGGCGTCGGTGCGCGCCGGCATCAGCTGCCCGAAGGCGAGGATGATCAGCCCGGTCAGGATCCCGCCGACCACGAAGGGGACCGGTGTGAGGCCGAACTTCACGCCGAGTGCCGACCCACCCATCGCCATCAGGAAGCCGAGCACGATCCCGGCGCCCCGCCAGGCGTTCCGGATCGTGTCGGGGCGGGCACGGTAGTACCCCTTGGACACTATCCGGTCCATCACCGCATTCCGGATCCCGGGGATCTCTTTGTAGAACCGATTGGTGAGCTCGGAGAGCGCGACCCGGTCTCCAGCGCCGTCGAAGATCCCCTCCAATACGCGCCGCTCGTGCAGGGCGAGCGCCGACCACGCGGACGCCGGCTTGACCCGCACAAAGGTGTAATCGGTCCCTCCGCCGAAGAGGCCGAGGAAGCGCTGCCCCTGGTGTTCTTCGATCTTGATGAAGCCGCGGACGGCCAGGTCGACCAGGCTCGCCGTGATGTCCCGCATGTCCACCGACTCGTCGGTGATGGTCCCTGCTTCGGCGGGCGTCATCCCGACCGGCGGCTCGTACTGGGCCATCACCGGCCGGAGCCGCGGGTCGCGCCCGCGGGTGTACCAGAGGAAGAACATCAGGCCGAAGACGGGGATCGGGACCGTCATCGGCCAGTTGTCCTTGAAGAACGCGAGGATCTTGCTCGCCAGGGTCGGCGGCGCGACCAGCCCCTTGTCCCACCCGACCACGACCGTCAGCCCTTCGCGGAACTCGAGCTTCCGGGGCATGGTGAAGGTGGTCACCCGGCCGGCGGTCTCGATCCCGGCCTCCTTCTGGGTCGAGCCATAGACACCGTTGAACGCCGCGGTCCGGATCCCGGCGGCCCCCGCCGGAAGGGTGACCGTCGCGGTCACCATCCCGAGCGCCACGTCCCACTGGTCGCCGGTGGCGTTCCAGTAGAGCTCGTCGTGATCGTCGAAGAATCGCAGCGCGTTGCTCGCGACATAGTGGAGGACGATGGTGCGGGTCACGTCGGTGGCGCCAGGGACCCACATCTTGAACTTGAGGGAGGTGCCCGGGTACTGGAGCTCGGTCCGGAGCGGCTGCCCCTGGTCGTTGGTCGCACCGAGGAACTCGACCTTGACCGACCAGTTGAAGCCCTGCCCATTCCGGTACTCGAGGGGCAAGGTGCGATAGATCCCGTTCCAGCTGCCGTGGAAGGTGGCGGTGATCGTCTCGCTCACGTCGAGCCGGCCGTCGGCCAGCACGACCATCTTCGAGTCGAACCGGTCGATCTCGAGGGTGCGCTGCGCGGCGAGCGGCGCCGCCGCGACGAGCAGTACGGCGAGGAGCGCGCCCGTCCTCCTCATACCTTCACCTGCGGGACGGCCCCCTCGGCGACGTTGTCGAGCCCGAAGAATTCCTCCGGCTTGAATCCCAGCGGTCCGGCGACCAGCACCGCAGGGAACTGCTGGATCCGCGTGTTGAGGTCGCGGACGACGGCATTGTAGTACCGCCGGGCGTTCTGCAGGGTGTCCTCGATCGTGACCAGCGACTTCTGGAGCTCGAGGAAGCTCTGTCCCGCCTTGAGGTCGGGGTACGCTTCGGCGATGGCGAGCAACTGCCGCACCTGCCCCGAAAGCGCCAGCTCGGCGCTCCCGGCGGCGGCAGGGCCGGCGGCGCTGATCGCCCGCTGGCGCGCCGCCACCACCGCCTCGAGGGTCCCTTTCTCGTAGCCGGCGTGCCCTTGCACCGTAGCGACCAGGCTCGGCACCAGGTCGTGGCGGCGCTTGAGCTGGACATCGATGTCGGCGTAGGCGTTGTGGGCCAGCATCCGGAGCCGGACCAGCCTATTGAAAAGGGCGATCAGGACGACGACGAGCACACCGAGCCCAGCAAGTAGACCGAGGCCCATGGTGGGTCTCCGAGCAAGAGGATGGGACGAACAGCAGGGTGAAAGTTAGTCCCCGCGGGGTAGATTGCGAGGATGATCCTCTCGACCGCACGCCTGACACTTCGCCCGTTCTCGCCGGCGGACGCCCCATTCATCCTCGAGCTCCTGAACCAGCCCTCCTGGATCACGAACATCGGCGACCGGAACGTGCATTTGCTGGAGGATGCGGTGGGCTACATCGAGAACGGCCCGATGGCGAGCTATGCCCGGCACGGATTCGGGCTCTGGTGCGTGGAGCGGACCGCCGACCGGACGCCGGTCGGGATGTGCGGGATCCTCAAGCGCGACTACCTGGACTCTCCCGACATCGGATTCGCCTTCCTGGAGCGCTTTCAGGGCCAGGGCTACGGGATGGAGGCGGCGGCGGCCACGCTCGCATATGCACGCGCCACGTTGCACCTCGACCGGATGGCCGCGGTGGTGAGCCCCGACAATACCGGGTCGATCCGGATCCTCCAGCGGCTGGGAATGCGGTACACCGAACCGATCCTGATGCCGGGCGATGCCGAGCCGATCGCGCTCTATAGACTCCCGGGTACCTTGGGGTGAGCCCTCTCAGCCGCGGTGCAGAGGGGCGCCAGCCGAGGGGTTGCGCTTCGCGCAACCCATTGCCGGATCCGTATCGATGCGTAGAGGGCGACGCGAAGCGCCGCCCCTCGGCTGGCGCCCGACCGGCCATGCCACCGTTCCGTGCTGAACGAACCGGCCGGTACTGTCCGCTTGCCCCCCTGAGAAAAGCCCCCCAGCTTCCATCGTACCCCGACCCGCCGGCAAGGTCGGTCCAGAGACCCGGAGTGACCCCCGATGACCATCGCTGATGCCCTCGACCCCAGCACCGAACTCTTCTGGCGCCACGCCGGAACCGGATTTCTCTGCGGCGCGGCGATCGGGCTTGAGCGCCAATTCCGCGGCAAGGTCGCCGGGATGCGCACGAGCATCCTGATCACACTGGGGACCTCCTACTTCGTGACCCTCGGTGCCGCGATGGTGCCCAACGGGGTCGACCCCACCCGGGTGCTCGGCCAGGTGGTCACCGGGATCGGCTTCCTCGGCGCCGGGGTCATCCTGGCCCGGGGCGACCGGATCGTCGGGGTCACCACCGCCGCGGTCATCTGGGTGCTCGCGGCGGTCGGCTCCCTGATAGGCTTCGGGTATCTGCAGGGCGCGATGGTCGCCACCCTCCTCACCCTGCTGGTGCTGGTGGGAGTCGAGGGGCTGGAAAAAATCCTGCTCCAGAAGACCGGCAACCGCGGCTCCGGGGTCTATGGCGTGATCGACGAATGATCGTCGGCGCCAGGTTCGGTCACCTGAACATCGTCGCCCGCGATTGGAAGAAGCTCGCGGCGTTCTACACCGACCTTTTCGGTTGCGTGCTGGTGCCACCCGAGCGCGACTATGCCGGCCCGTTGCTCGAATCGGGCACCGGGGTGAAGGGCTCGACCCTCAAGGGAGTCCATCTCCGCTTGCCGGGCCACGGTCCGGATGGTCCTACCCTCGAGATCTACAGCTACTCGGTCGTCAAGGACGGTTCGACCCCGGCCGTGAATCGGCCCGGCTTCGCACACCTCGCCTTCATCGTCGACTCGGTCCCGGGGGCCCACGCGCAGGTGCTCGCCGCCGGCGGCAAGGCGGTCGGCGAGATCGTGACCACCACACCCGGGCCCGGCATCGACATCACCTGGTGCTATCTCACCGACCCCGAGGGTAACGTCATCGAGCTGCAGAGCACCACCCGGACCTGAGCGCCCCAGTGACGGCGCGCTAGCCGGGATGGACCGCGCCCCGTTGAGCGAAGAGGGCGGCGATCGACCCGATCCCGACGATATGGATGGCGAGTCCCTTGGCGAGAGCGGTGTTCCAGTGGATCCCGGAGGTGTGGTACGCCGAGAGGGGAAGAACGACCTGGTTCATCACCACATAGACGACGATCCCGTAGAGGGGACCGAAGATCCATGGGCGTCGAGCGAGCGCAGAAAGGCGCCGACTTGCCAGATAGTACGTCGTGACCACGCAGGTGGCGATGACATAGTGGAAGAACATCCCCAGCAACGCCGTCGGGAGTCCCCCCACGAATGTGGCAGTGCCGAGCAGGCCGCCGGCCACCGACTGGAAGACCCAGATCGGGCCGTGACCCGACGCCGCCGACCAGCAAATGGCCCAGAAGATGTCGACCGTCCCGACGGTCAGGGACCCGAACACTATGGTCCGACGAGGGGAGAATGGGAGTCGCGCCGACGGTGCAGCTTTCATCGTTACCTTAGAGGTGGAGAGGTCGGGAGAGGGGACGAAGAAAGCAAGATCGGCCGCACAGCACTCAGGACGCAGCATCCTTCGCTGCGCGCAGGACAGGCTCCGCACGCAGCACGCAGCGCACCTCATACACCTTAACAAGGCACGCACCATGGACCGCAATGCTTCCGCTCGCTGGACCGGCGACCTCAAGTCCGGCAAGGGCTCGATCAAGCTCGGCAGCGGCGCCTTCGAAGGCGCCTACTCCTTCAGCACCCGTTTCGAGGGTGCCCCCGGCACCAACCCCGAGGAACTCCTGGGAGCCGCCCACGCTGGCTGCTTCACGATGCAGCTTTCGCACCTGCTGGCCACCACGGGTCATCCCCCCACCTCGATCGACACCAAGGCCACCGTGCATCTCAACAAGGTGGGCGACGGCTTCTCGATCACCGGCATCGACCTCGACACGCAGGGCGTGGTCCCCGGCCTCTCGGCCGCCGACTTCCAGAAGCACGCCGAGGCGGCGAAGTCGGGGTGCATCATCTCACGGGCACTGAGCGTGCCGATGACGCTGGTGGCGAAGCTGGCGTGATCCGTACGGAGCGCGATCTCCACCTCCATCGGGGATCGCCGATCGAGGGCGGCGCCTCCGGCGCCGCCGTTGCTCGTTCGCTAATTCGCCCAAGGCCGCGCCCGAGGCGCGGGCCTCGATCAGCCACCCGGTGCCTATGACCAACGACAAGATCTCGCTGGCCGCGAGCTTCGCCCGCATCCACGAGCATTGGCGCCCCAAGGTCGTCGCCGAGCTGAACGGCCA
>JANMWE010000221.1:0-5340 GCA_031393795.1 Gemmatimonadota bacterium | reverse complement strand
GAGCAGGTCGACCGGGAAGAGGTTGCAGATGAGCGGCCGGTCGAGGTAGGCGGAACACTGGAAGGTCTCGGGCGTGTAGAAAGGGCACTTGCAGCCGACGCGATTGAGCCGGGTGGCGGCCCCTTCGCCGTAGGTGCGGAGTTCCAGCCGTTCGGCGCCGGCCTGCTCACGGGGCGTGAGGTACACGAGGCTTCGCTCGCACTTTTCGCAGGTCGGGCAGTGGGTGTAGTTCGTCATCAGCTCCTGGAACCCGGGGAGCGTCTTGAGCGTGGCGACGAAAGGATCGGGGAGCGCGCGCAGGCGAGGCATCGTGCTAATTTAACCGTAACAGCGGCGCGCGAACCCAGGATGAGCCGAACCCATGATGTCCCCAACTGCTGACGATCGGACGGTTCATCGCCCGCACCGGAGCCTCCTGGGCTCGGTCCATCATGGGTTTCCGCGCTGATGGACTACCGGGATGCGCTCGAATTCCTGTTCCCCCGCACCACGACGATCAAGTTCGGTCTCGACACCACCCGCGAGCTGCTGGTGCTGTTGGGCGCGCCGCATCGGCTCATCCCCACCATCCACATCGGCGGCACCAACGGGAAAGGGAGCGTCTCGACCCTGGCGGCGGAGTCGCTGCAGGAGGCGGGGTGGCGCGTGGGGATGTACACGTCGCCACATCTGGTATCGTTCCGTGAACGGATCAGGGTCGACGGGGTCCCCATTACGGCCGACGCCGTCGCGGCGTGGACGACCCTGTTGCGGCCCGAGATCGAGGCGCGGCAGGCGACCTTCTTCGAGGCCACCACGGCCATCGCCTTCGCCGACTTCGCGGCGCGTGGCGCCGAGATCGCGGTGGTGGAAGTGGGGCTCGGCGGGCGGCTCGACAGCACGAACGTCGTGACGCCGCTGGTGAGTGCGGTGACCAAGGTCGCGATGGACCACATGAAGTACCTCGGCGACACCCTCGAGCGCATCGCGGTGGAGAAGGCCGGGATCGCGAAGGAAGGGGTGCCGTTCGTCATCGGCGAGATGGACCCGGGGCTGGCAGGCGTGCTCCGCGAGACGGCGAGACGGCTGGGCGGCGCGGTCCAGGTCGTGCCGGCGAATGAGCGGTGGAGCGGACCACTCGCGCTCGACGGGCCCCATCAGCGCCGCAATGCCGCCGTGGCCAACGCAGTGCTGCAGGCATTGCCTGACCGCTACCGACCGGACGCGCCGGCGATCGGGCGAGGGTTCGCCCGGGCGCGGGTGCCGGGACGGTTCGACCGCCGCGGCAAGTGGCTCTTCGACGTGGCGCACAATCCCGACGGGATGCGCGCGCTCGTCGCCGCGCTGGACGCCAGCGACCTGCCCCGCCCGATCCACGCACTCGTCTCGATCCTGGGCGACAAGGAGTGGGCGCCGATGCTGGTGGAGCTCGATCGCGGGATCGATCGCGGGGTGCTCACGATCGCCCCGACCGCCGAGGGCCGGGGATGGACGACGGACTGGCTGCAGCAGTGGCTGAACGACCCGGCACGGCCGCATGCCAAGGCGGAGTGGTCGCTCCGCCCCGAGTTCCGTCAGGCGTTGGCCGAGGTCCAGCGGGGCGCCGGGACGATCCTGGTCACCGGATCATTCCACACTGTCGGTGACGTCATGGAAAAGCTAGGACTGGCGGAGCTGATGGACGAGTGACGGCGATCCGGAAGCCGACGTAGATCAACACGAGGCCAAGCAGCTCGGTGACGTAGAGGACCTCGACGCGGCCGTAGCGCGCGAAGCTTCCGCCGATCCCCGGGAGCAGGCCGCCGATCGCGATGTAGACGTTGGCCAGGCCGCGCCGCTCCATCCCGGGGCGGCGCCAGTACTTCCAGGCGGAGAGCGCCGCGCCGCCCACCAGGACAAGGAGGGCGTAGCTGTTGATGAACGGGACGAAGGCCCGGATCCAATGCCACTCCAGGACCTGGCCCGAGAGCCGGTACGGTTCGACGAGCGTGTAGTCGATGGGACTGAGCAGCACACCGATGCTCGCCGTGAGCACCGCCAGGAGGACGGCCGCCGCGAGGATATTCGCGGTACGCTTCCGGAAGAGGAGATAGGCGGTCCCCTGCGCGAGGGGGGCGCCGCCCAGCAACGCGCCGGTGATGTACCACGCCTGGAAAAAGGCGAGGTGCCACCCGAACAGGGTGGTCAACGACTCCACCACTGTCCCAGCGCCGTAGGCGACCACGCCGAGCCCCCACCAGAAGAGATGGGGGGCCGGGCGCTGCGCCCTCCAGCGCCTGAGCAGCTGGGGGGCGAACCACGCCGAGAAGATCGTCGTGATGATCGGGAGGTAATGGCTCCAGGACTGCATCAGAATTCGGTGGTCCAGCCCAGCCGCACCTGCCGCCCCGGCGCCGGCCGGAAGAAGCCGGCATTGCCGGTCTCCGCGTAGAGCACATTGCCGGCATTTTCCAGCGAGACCGTCACGTTGTGGCGGATGCGGTCGCTGTCGAACATCCGGAGCCCCCCGTCGACGCCGATGGTGGTGAATCCGGGATAGCGGGTCCCCACCGGGCTGGTGCCGAGGGCCACCTGATCGGTGGCGCCCTCGTGGCGTGCCCGGACGTCCGACCAGAAGTGGCCGGCCGGGTGGTCGTAGCGCAGGGTGGCCGTCAGCTTGCTGGCGTAGCTCTGGCCGACGGGGGTCAGCGGCTCGTTCGAATTTTCCTGGTGCATCCAGGTGAAGCTGGCGCTGGCGGTGAAGACCTGGGCCAGCAGCGCCCGGCCGCTGGTCTCGACGCCCCAGCTGCTCAGCTTGTCGATGTTCACGTTCTGGTACTCGGGAAATCCGCTCACCGAGTCGCCGGTGGCGACCACACGGATCCCGTCGGTGAGGGTGGTCCGGAACCCGAAGGCCTCGAAGGCGTACCCGCGATGGTGGAGGCGCACGCCAAGGTCGGTGCTGAGGCTCGTCTCGGGGGTGAGGCCGGGGTTCCGGCTCTGATAGCCGGACCCTTCGGGGGTCACACCGTCGAAGAAGCGCTCGACGAGATTCGGGCTGCGGAAGCCTCGGCCGACGGTGCCGATGATGGAGATCTCGTCGGTCAGGGCGAAGAGGGCATTGAACGCCCCGGCGACGGCCCGGTCGGTGCTCGCGATCGGCGCGCCCGGCAGATTCGGCGTGGTCCGGGTCTCGGCGTGATTGTCCTGGTAGCGCGCGCCGAGGATGACGTTCAGACGGGAAGTGACCTTCACGTCACCCTGGGCGAAGAGCCCGAGGGCGCGGAAGCTCGCGTTGGGAAGGTTCGGTGCGCTGTCGATCCGGACCATCGGCGGGCCGAACCCGGTGATGGTGGTGGTGTCGTGGTCGGTGTTGGTGGTCCGATCCCGGAAATAGTCGGCACCGTAGGTCACCAACGTCCGCATCCCGACGAGCTTCGCGGCCTCCAATCGGCCGCCGATGGAGCCGACATCGGTGAAGTTGCGGGTGTGGAAATCGCCCTGGGCGCTGGGACCGAACGGAACGGTGATGTTCTGGGCCAGATCACGTTTGTTCCCCTGGGCATAGAAGCTTGCATCGACCCGATCGAAGAGGGCGAAGCCGAGGGAGCGGCCGAGGTAGCCCACGGTGCCGCGGGTGACACGCTGGCGGGGGTAGAGGATCTGCACGCGGGCGCCGCCGCCGATGTCGGCGGGGTCGACGAAGCCGAAGCCGGCGTCGTCGGCGGCGTAGGTGGATCCCTTGAAGAAGAGACGGTGCCGTTCGCTCAGCGCGTACCCGGCCGCCGCGGTGATGTTCCGGTCACGGACGCCGGTGTCGAGCACCTTTTCGCTCCCGCCGAGGGTGACGTTGCCGAAGCTCCCTGCGGGAGCGTTGTAGGCGTCCGCGGTGCGCGAGGTGCCATCGACCCGAAAGACCGTCCGTCCCAGCCGGCCGGAAAGGGAGGCGCCGGGGCGACTTTCATTGCCGTTGCCGGAGTAGGTGTACCGGAGCCCGCCGTGGATCGTCCCGGAGCTTTCCCCCCAGGGGAGCCCGGCGCCGATCAGGTTCACCACCCCTCCGATGGCGTCCGATCCATAGAGCACCGAGCTCGGGCCCCGGACCACCTCGACCCGGTCGAGGGAGCTCCCGTCGACCAAGGCGGGGAGCTCGCCGAAGTCCTGCTGCCGGCGGCTGTTGTTGAGCCGGAGCCCATCCTCGAGGAGGAGGATCCGCTGCCCCCGCACCCCACGGATGACGGGCCGTTCCTGGTTCGGCCCGACGCCGGTGAGGTCGAGGCCGGGGAGGTCGCCCATCAGCTGGATCGGGGAGCTGTTGGGACGCTCCCGGAGGGAGGCGCTGTCGATCAGGGTCACCGCCTGGGGCACCCGGGCGAGGGACAGGGGTGAATGGGTCGCCGTCACGATCAGCGGCGCGACCGTGAACGGTCTGCCGGTCGAGTCGGTGCGGGCGGGGCGCTGGGTCTGGGCGGTGAGTGGGGCGCCGATGAGGAAGGTCAGCGCGAGGAGGGCGCGGGACGCACGGAGCAGGGACATCGTCGGTACCGGTGAAGTGACATCGGGCGGACAGGGGCGCCGCCGATGCGAGAGAGTACCGGGTCTCTGAAGAAGTCACCATTCGGGTCAATGCGGAGAGTAGGAGTGCGGGTCAGGACAGGTGAAATCACTGTGAAGGGATGGTGCCATGAGGGGAGTCGAAGAAGGAGTCGGACGAGGAGCCCAACAAGGAGACGTGGACTCCTTCTCAGTCTCCTTCGGCGTCTCCTCCATCGACTCTTCCTTCGACTCCTGCTTCGACTCCATATTCGACTCCTTGTTCGACTCCTTCCACCTCTCCTCTCACGTCGAGAGGTGAAGTTGGCCTAAGTCCTCGTGCCGATTACATTTACGCCCATGCAGAAGGGCGCCCTCCCTGGCTTTCGTGACTTCTATCCCGAGGATCTCGCCCTTCGGGCGCACATCTTCGAGACTTGGCGACGCGTGGCCACGCGGTACGGTTTCGAGGAGTATGACGGTCCTCCCCTTGAGTCGCTCGAGATGTACACCGCGAAGTCCGGCGATGAGATCGTCGGGCAGCTCTATAATTTCGTGGACAAGGGAGATCGCCCGGTCGCCCTGCGGCCGGAGATGACGCCGACGCTCGCACGGATGGTGGCGGCGCGGGCCAATGGGCTCAAGAAGCCGATCCGGTGGTTCTCCCTCCCGCAGCTCTTCCGCTACGAGCGCCAGCAGCGCGGCCGGCTCCGGGAGCATTTCCAGCTCAACTGCGACCTGATCGGCGAGCCCGGACCATTGGGGGACGCCGAGGTCATCGCGTTGTCCATCGATGTGATGCGAGCGTTCGGGCTGACGGAGAAGGATGTGCGGGTGCGGCTGAGCGAC
>JANMWE010000197.1:0-9478 GCA_031393795.1 Gemmatimonadota bacterium | reverse complement strand
GGCGTGGCCAGGTACGCCCCCGCGCCGCCGAGGACTCCGAGGAACGTGCGACGGTCGATCATTCCGGGTCCCGCCAGCCCAGTTCGCGAAGGACGAGGACGCACTGGAGGTAGAACGTCACCGCCATCAGGCCGCTCGACGCCATGAGGATCCAGGCGAAGCGCGGATCGACGAACCGGGTGAGCCAGAGCGACGCGAACGAGACCAGGATCGCCGCGAACGGCTCGGCGACGAGGAACCGCTTCCACCGGGGAGTGACCCGGGCGCAGAGCAGCAGCGTCGCCCCCGAGATCAGGAAGATCACGAGCATCGAGAGAAGGTGCGTGTGGGTGATCCGCAGCATCTCCTCCAGCGGCTTGGGGAACTGCATCGCGGCGTCGGGCCCCTGCGACGAGGGATCGACGCCGCGGTACCGGTCGGCGACGCCGGTGGGACGCATCCCCGTCGTGTGCCAGACGAAGGCGAGTGACGTTGTGTAGCCCACCAACTGCACCACGGTCACCCACCGCGCGAGGCGGCGGAGCGGGGCCGGGATCTCTGCCCAGGTCGACAGCGTCATGGGAGCGCTCCATCCCGTTGCAGGGTGGCGAGGTCCTCGAGCGCGACGCGGACGCCCAGAGTCACCGCATTGCTGCTGATGGTGGCGCCGGAGATGTTGCGGATCGGCCTGCCGAGCCTGATGCTGTCGGCGGCGGTGCGGCCCCTGAACTGCCGCCGCCAACTCTCGTACGCCACCTCCCCGCCGTACGATTCCCGGTACACGAGGATGTCGACATCGAGCGTCCGCCCCGACCGGTCGACCGCGACGAGGAAGGTGATCGGCTGGTCCTTCCCCCGGACCTCGCGCACCGCGGCATACCCGAGCAGGGTGTCGCCCCGGACGGCCCGGAGGACCGGACCCCGGGAGGTGGCCAACGTGTCGACCCGCGCGCCGATGCCGAAGACGCGCGTGACCGAGGCCGCGACCTTGGCCGGAGCGACCGTCTGGGCCCGGAGCGGCGCGACCGTCGAGAGGAGGAGGAGGAACGTCGGTCGCATCTTCAGAAGCTGAAGCCGAGCCCGAGATCGAACATCTCCCCTTCGCCGACACCCGAATCGGTCCGGAGGAGCTGGTAGTCGGCCTTGAAGGCGACCGTGCTGAGCGGGCGGAAGGTGACACCGCTCGTGACGATGGTCCGATCGAGCGATCTGTCGGCCGCGGTCCCGGTCGGCATCGTCGCCTGGGTGTTCACCCTCTCGATACGGGTGAACAGGTCGAGCCGCGACGGACTCCCCGGATTCAGAAGATGAAGCAGGTCGAACGCCCCCTCCACATATCCGCCACGACTCCGCTCGGCCACCGTCCCGCCGAACGCGGCATTGATCTTCCCTGCGTCGGGCACCGCGACGTTCACGAGGAGCGCGCGGGCCGTCCAGGGACCGGACTCCCACCGGGCATCGGCGGCGAGGATCGTCACCGGGGCACCGAAGACGCCGCTCCCGACCGCGGTGTTGGTGTCGGCCGAGCCGCCGTGGAAACCGGAAAGACCGAGCTTGAGACCGGGACGCGCCCACTCAAGTCGGCCGGTGACGCCCACGCCCGCGAAGCTCGCCCCCTGCCCTTCCTGCCGCCCCTCACGGATCCCCTGGGCGGCGCTGAATCCCTCGGCCTTCAGACCGTTGACCAGGTATGCGCGCCAGCTCCAGCCGCCACCGAAGTTGCCGAGGGCACCGACCCCGATCTCGCGCCACGTGGCGGGGATCAGGTCATGATCGGCCGCGGGACGCACGACCCCGTTGAAGGTCGCCGGCTCGTGGGTCTCGTTGATGATCCCCACGGGGACCAGCACGAGGCCGGAACGAAGCGTGAAGCGATCCGAGAGACGATAGTCGAGGAACGCCTGCTCGAACGCGACCTCTCCCGCGCTGCCACCCGCCTCGAGCCGAGCATGCTCGACCTCCAGTTCGGACCGGAAGGCGAGCCGCTCATCGAAGGTGTGCGCGAGATACACCACAACGCGCGCCACGTCGGCCGAAGCGGTCCCGCCGCTCGGCTTCGCGAAGATGAACTCGCCGTAACCTCCGACGGTGGTCGTGGGCTGGGTCTGTCCCTGGAGCGGGGCGGCGGCCAGCAGGATGACGAGGGTCACGAAACGGAATCGAGTCATGTAATATGAATGAGAATGGTTTTCAAGTGATTTTCTAGAAAGCTGTAAACTTTAGTCGGAATTGCAGGCAACGTCAACGCCGCTCGCATACTTTACTCCCATGGTCCTCCGCCCCCTCAGGAAGGTCGCGCTCCCCGAAACGAGCGAGCAGGTCGCCGCCGACTGGCTCGCCGCGCTCGGCCGGGCGCTCGCCGCCCCCGGCGCCGACTGGTACTGCATCGCCCGCGATACCCTGGCGCAGATCTGGTATCCTGGTCTCGACGTCGACCGGACCCTCGCCGACCCCGCCACCCCACCCGCGACCCGCGCGGCGCTCCTGGCGCTCGACCCGCATCACATCACCCTCGAGCCCGAGTACTACGCCGAATGCGATCAGGCGAAGTTCGCCCGGGTGAAGCCCCTCCTCTGGCTCTGGTACTCGTTCGACCGCTCCCCGATGGGAGGCCAGAATGTCGAGATCGGGCTTCGGCTCCGACGGCTGCTGGCGGGGCACATCTTTGCCCGCTGCGGCCGGAACTTCAAGGCCTTCCAGTTCGTCGAACTCTCCTTCGGGTACGACCTGGAGGTGGGCGACGACGTCGTGGTCCATCGCCACGTCCTGCTCGACGATCGCGGCGGACTCACGCTCGGCGATCGGGTGAGCATCTCCGATTACGCCAACATCTACAGTCATACCCACAGCATCGTCGACCAGAAGGACGTGACCAGCGCTCGGACCATCCTCGAGGAGGACGTCCGCATCACCTATCACGCCACGGTGCTGGCGGGGGTGCGGGTCGGCCGGAACGGGATGGTGGGGGCGGTGGCCGTGGCGACGAAGGACGTGCGCCCCTATCACGTGAATGTCGGCATCCCCGCCAAGTCGATCCGGGTGAAACCCAACGCGCCCGCCGACGCGGTCTCCACCCAGCGCGGCGGGGGCGAGGGGAAGCCCTGAACATGACCGCGTTGGGGTGGCTCCTTGCCGTCCTGGCCGGGGCCATCACCCTCGCCGCGGTCCTCCGGTCGATCGCGGCCGCCCGGCGGGCGGACGCGGCGGAGCGGAGCTTGGCCCAGCTCGCCATACAGCTCGACCGACGGATGGGCGAGCTCTTCTCGCTCCAGGAATTGAGCTACGTGCTCTCCGACTCGCTCCAGGTGGAGCGGATCGGCGAACAGGTGGCGCGCTACACCTTGCGCTTCCTGCACGCGCAGGGCGCCTTCGTGCTCCTGGCCGAGCCGGGGGGCGGGCCGCTGCGCGTGGCGGGGGCCGAGGGAGACGTGACGAACCTGGCGGGACGGATCGTACCGCGCGATTCGGAAGGGCTGGCGCTCCAGGCATTCGAGGCCGGCCACATCGAGACCCAGTCCACCAACGGACCGGCGGTCACGATCCTCCCCGGCCTTGCGGCGCGGACCGCCGCCATCGCCCCACTCCGGGCTCACGGAGTGTCACTCGGCGTCATCGGCGTCACCGGCCACACTGCGGGACCCTTCTCGGCGGAGGACTTGAGCCTCCTCTCGACGGTAGCGACCCACACTGCCGTGGTCCTCGCCAACGCCCGTTTCGTCGAGATGGTGCGGCGAGGCAAGGAAGAGTGGGAGACCGCGTTCGACGCGCTGACCGAGGGGGTCGCGGTCCTCGACGCCAACGGCCGGGTGCAGCGCGGCAACACCGCCCTCGCCCGGATCCTCGGTCATCCGGTCGAATCGCTCGCCGGGGCGGAGCTCGCCACCCTCCTGGGCCCCGGTGGCGAGGGGGCCGCCGCGATGGTCACCGCGCTGCACCGCGACGAGCCCCCGCCGCCGCTTACCGTGCGCTTGCCCGGCGCAGGGAGGATCCTCCGCCTCACTGCCGCTCCGGTGAGGGACGGACGCGCCGCGGCGGGTGTCGTCCTGATCGAGGACGTGACCGAACAGCGCGCCCTCGAGACCCAGCTGATGCAGAACGAAAAACTGGCCGCGGTGGGGCAGCTGGTCTCGGGCGTCGCGCACGAGCTCAACAATCCTCTCACCTCGATCGCGGGGCTCGCCGAGCTCCTCGTGGAGCAGGCCAAGACCACACCCGAGGCGCGCGAGCACCTCAAAGTCATCCGCGACCAGGCGGAACGGGCCGGACGGATCGTGCGGAACCTCCTCACCTTCTCGCGGAAAGGGGCGCCGGAGCGGTCGCGCGTCGACCTGAATGAGGTCGTGGCCCGGACGACGCAACTCGTGGCGTACGAGCTCCGGATCAGGGCCATCACGCTGGAGGAGCACCTCGCACCGCGGCCGGTCGAGGTCGACGGCGACCTGTACGAATTGCAGTCGGTGGTGCTGAACCTGCTGACCAACGCGGTCCAGTCGGTCGGCTCGACCCGCCTCCCGGGGAGCGGCGTGGTGCGGATCGATACGGCCGTCTCGGGGTCGGAGGCCAGGCTCTCGGTCACCGACAACGGACCGGGGGTGAAGGACGAGCACGTGCCGCTGCTCTTCACCCCCTTCTTCACGACCAAGGAGCCGGGCCAAGGCACGGGGCTCGGTCTCTCGATCAGTTACGGCATCGCGGAGGCGCATCGCGGCCGGCTGGAGTATGGCCAGGCCCCGAAGGGTGGAGCGGTCTTCTCGCTCCGCCTCCCCGCCGCCGCCGTGAGCCCGCTCAAGACCCCGACGGCGCCGGGACGGCGCATCCTGCTGGTGGATGACGATCCACGATCCGAGCGGCTGGTCACGGCGCTGTTCAGCCCCGACGGCCACCTCGTCGAGTCCGTCCGTTCCGGGGGTGAGGCCCTGCTCCGCCTGGAACAGGACCGCTGGGACGCCGTGCTGGTCAGCGGTCGGCTGGACTGGCCGGGACGGGGCGCGGCCGCGACGGTGCTCCTGGCGGAGCGCCCCGCGCTCCGGGGCAGGATCTTCGCCGCCCTCCCCCCAGCCCTCGCGGCGGAGGCCGAGCGCTTCCGCGCCAACGGCGTCCGTGTCGTATCGCTGCCGTTCGATCTGCGGGAACTGCGGGGGGCGATCGGGGAGGTAGGCGGGTAGCTGCACAAGGCGCGTGAGGCGCGAAAGGCGCGGGAGCGGTTCCGATCGGATCCCTCTATCGCGCCTTTCGCATCTCGAGCGCCTTTGGACTCCCTAGTACCCCGCGTCGCTCGCCGGCCGCCAGGGGAGCACCGTCACGCGGCCCCGCACGCGGGCCTGGGCGGCGCGCTCATCGGCGGTGGCCCAGAAGTTCCCGCCGGCGTTGAGGTCGGGGGCATCGACGAACCACCCGCGGACCGTCAGGAAGACGTTCCCGGTGACCCGGGCGTCGATCGCCGCGGCGTCCCCCACGAGCCCATCGCCGATGTCGTCGAAGATGTTCCCCACCACCGTGATCCCCGAACTCCGCTCCAGTACCACCGCCTTCGCCGTCCCGCCGATGGTGTTCCGGGAAAGCACCGTGCCCCGGCTCGGCTGGTCGTCCTCGTGCGGGGCGAAGAGGTGGATGCCGACCGCTCCCCCGACGATCACGTTGCGGGAGAGTTCGTTGTCGCTGCCGTGCTCGATGGCGATCGCGGCCTGCCGGCTCCCCACGATCGTGCTCCCCCGCACCAGCGTCGCCGTGCTATAGCCGAGCCAGTAGCCGAACGCCGAACTGTCGGCGCGATTGTCGACGAAGGTGTTGGCGGTGCTGAAGGTGGACTCGAAGGCGTTGTGCGGCGAGCCCGAAGCGTCGTTCCGCACCACGAGGTTGCCGTTGGACGGTCGCACCACCCCGCGCTCGCCGCTCAGGAAGAAGCCGTCGCCGGAGCGGCGGAGGTCATTGTCGGCCACGAGATTGGAATCGCTCCGATCGCGCAGGAGGATCCCCGCCGAGTCGCAGCCGCGGCTCCAGGTGGGGGCCTCGCACCGGACGTTGTGGTGCGCGACGTTCCGCTGGATCGTGTTCCCGCTCGACGCCCAGAGGGAGATCCCCCAGCCGCTGTTGCCGGAGAGGTCGTTCTCGGTGAGCCAGGAGTTCCGCGCGCGGATCAGGGCGATCCCGTTCTGGGCCCCATTGGCGTGGACCCGGGCCACCGTGGCGCGATCGGTGTCGAGCAGCACCAGCCCCCCGCCATACGCCAGAGTGGACTCCGGGTGGAAGATGTCGAGCCAGTCCTTCTCGTCGTACTTGAGGTCGGTGGAGCGGAGCCGCTGGGCGCGCGACCCGGAGAGGGCCAGGTCCTCGACCCGGTGCCCGGTCCCTCCTTCGAGGCGGATCCCCCAGCGATAGCCGCGGATCCGCCCCCCGGTGATCGTCACCCGATCGGCCCCTTGGACGAGGATCCCGACTCCGGTGAACCGCGCCGGCACCGAGTCGCCGCTCTCGATCGTGACCCCGCTCAGGTCGAGCCGGGTGTCCGACGTGGTCACGACCAGCACCCCACCCTCGTGCGGATCGGCGATCCGGTAGGTCCCGGGGCAGATCCGGATGTCGCCGGAAACGTGGACCCCGGCTCGCGGCAACGCGGTGCACGGGGGCATGGGGGCCATCAACAAGGCCACAGGCAACAGGCCACAGGCCACGGTGGTGATCCACCGGACCCGCCATCCGAGGCCTGACGCCTGTGACCTGTGGCCTAGCATACTCGTAGGACGTCCTCGAGCGGCCCCGCATCCACACCCGCGAAGATCCGCGCGATATCCTCCAGCGCCCGGGCCGACCTCGGCCACGCGAGCGTCGCTCCCGCCTCGGCCAGTGAGCGCCAGCGCCAGGCATCGTGCTCGGCGCCGAGCACGGGCTCCAGGCCTCCGCTGACCATCGCCACGAACACGGGGATCAACGCCACCTCGTCGGTGGCGTGGCGATAGAAGGTCTCCACCCGGCTCAGGTTGTAGACCCGCTCGGCCTCGAACCCGGTCTCTTCCCGCAGCTCGCGCAGGGCCGTGGCGACGGGGCGCTCTCCGTCCTCGAGGTGCCCGTGCACCACTTCCCAGGCGCCCGTGCAACGCGTCCCGGCCGCCCGGCGCAACGTGAGAAGCTCCCACGCGTCAGAAACGCGCCGGAGGATGTAGACGTCGATGTAGCGCACCGCGATGCCGCTCATCGGACGACGCTAGAGCGCGCGACGCGGATGGAGGATCTTTTCGAGGCGGGCGTAGAGCGCGCGGGCCCGGAACGGCTTGGTCAGGAAATCGTCGGCACCGGCCTGGAGGACGCGGACCTCGTTGTCCTCGTCGCCCTTGGCGGTGAGCACCACCACCGGGAGTTGGCGGGTGTCGGGGCGGGAACGGAGCTGCGCCAAGACCCCGTAGCCGTCGAGCCCTGGAAGGTTCAGGTCGAGCAGCATGAGGTCCGGGTTGTGCTGGTCCACCCGTGAGATCGCCTCCGCCCCGTCGCGCGCCTCGACCGTCCGATACCCCTCACGCTGGAGGAGGTCGCACAGAAGTTTCCGCAGGTGGTCCTCATCGTCGACCACGAGCACCGTGCGTCCCCGTCCTGCGGTGCCGGGGGCGACTGCGGGGACGCCATCTTCCTCGACCAATTCGAGCCCTTCAAGAACGTCGGTCGGGGCGTGGTGGCCGCCGGATACGGAATGGTTCGTGAGCACCGCGCTTCCCGCCGAGGGCGTCGTGCGCGGGGCCGGCGTCGGCACCTTGACCGAGGGACGCGGGGTCGCGACCGGCACGTCGGTGACCCGCAGGAGCTCGTCCACGCTCGTGTGCCCCTCGAGCACGTGCCGGAGCCCGCATTCCCAGAGGGTCTTCATCCCGCCTGCCCGGGCCGAGGCGGCGAGCTTGTCGGGCGGGGCATTGGAGCCGATGAGCTGCTCGAGCTCCGTCGTCATCACCATCACTTCGACCACACTGAACCGGCCCCGGAAACCGGTCATCGCGCACTCAGGACACCCCACGGCGCGGTGAAGGGTCGCCCCGTCGGGGATGAATTTGCGGAGTTTCTCGGGCACCGGCTCGGTCGAGACCTCGCGGCAGACCGGGCAGAGCCGCCGCATCAGCCGCTGCGCGACCACCCCGCGGAGCGCCGACGCGATCTTGAACCCCTCCATCCCCATGTCCACCAGGCGCGTCACCGCGTTCGGCGCATCGTTGGTGTGGAGGGTGCTCAGCACCAAGTGGCCCGTGAGCGAGGCCTGCACCGCGATGGAGCCGGTCTCCGCGTCACGGATCTCGCCGATGAGGACCACGTCGGGGTCCTGCCGCAGGATCGAACGGAGGGCGCTCGAGAAGGTGAGCCCCGCCTTCGGGTTGACCTGCACCTGGACGATGTTGTTGGAGAGCCGGTATTCGACCGGGTCTTCCACCGTGACGATGTTGACCCCTTCGTCCTGCACGTAACGGACGGCGGAATAGAGCGTCGTGGTCTTGCCCGACCCGGTGGGGCCGGTGACCAGGATGATCCCGTCCTTGTTGTCGAGCAGATCCTGCAGCGCCTTGGTCTCCTCGGGGAAGAGCCCCAGCGCCTCGAGGTCGAGGGCGGTGGCCTGGGCGTTGAGGATACGGATGACGACCTTCTCGCCGTACGAGGCGGGAAGGGTCGACACGCGGAGGTCCACCGGCTGGCCGTTGACCGCCACGCGCGCCCGCCCGTCCTGCGGGCGGAGCCGGTCGGCGATGTCGAGCGAGCTCATGATCTTGATCCGCGAGATGAGCGGTACCCCCGCGGCGCGCGGGATCTTCATCTTCTGCACCAGCACGCCGTCGATGCGGTACCGCACCACCACCCCTCCCTCGGAGGGCTCGATATGGATGTCGCTCGCCCGGGCGATGATCCCTTCCGAGAGGATGGCGTCCACCAGGCGCACGACCGGACGGGCCGACGCCTCCTCGGTCGAGACGAGGAGGTCGTCCGCGTCGACCTCCTCCTCGATCTGGGTGATCTCCGACTCCTCGAGATTCTGGAGCAGGTTCTCGACCACGTTCTCGGGCCGGTAGATCTCCTCGAGCTTCTCCTGGATCTTGCTCGGCCCCGCCAGCTGCATCCGCACTTCGCGCCCCGTCGCGAAGGCGAGCATCTTCTCCGCCTCGAGGTCGAACGGGTTGGCCGTCGCGACCTCGAGAAAGGAATCGGTCATCCGGGTGGGGACCACGCCGAAGCGCCGGGCGAGGCTCTCGGGGATCGCGTCGCGGATCTTGACGATCGAGAGGTTGGCGAGATCGGCGAGGGGGAAACGGTACCGATCGGCCGCCGCCTTCACCACCTGCGGCTCGGTGAGGAGGCCCGCGGAGACGACCTTTTCCCAGAGCGAGACCTGGGGTTGGTCCGGTGCCGGGCGCAACCGATCGAGCTCCCCCGGGGGGAGGAGCGGTTCGAGGGCGGTGGTGAGCCAGGCGTCGGTGAAGGACATAGTGGGAGGCGGGAAAATTAGACCCCTCGGGGGGTGGGGGCTAGGGAG
>JANMWE010000180.1:0-3120 GCA_031393795.1 Gemmatimonadota bacterium | reverse complement strand
GCACGGTACGCTATCTGAGCAGCCGAGCGGCGAAGGACAAGTTCGACGTGCCGGAGTATATCAGGCGGGTAGGCGGGTAGGCGGGTAGGCGGGTAGGCGGATAGGCGAAGGTAGAGGATGGAACCTTCCTGAGGAGCATAGCGACGAAGGACCTGCTCAACGATGAGTAGGTCCTTCCACTTCGCTACGCTCAGTGTCAGGAAGGTTCCTTTCGGGAGCTACTCGCCTACCCGCCTACCCGCCTACCCGCCTGATATACGCCGGCACGTCGAACTTGTCCTTCGCCGCGCGGCTGCTCAGATAGCGCACCGTGCCGTAGATCGGCCGCCGATAGAATGGCCGGTCGAACTTCCCGAAGATCCAGAATATCCCGCCGTAGCTGTTGGGATCCCGCCCATCGAGCGCGTACTTGTGATTGAGGTGCTCCAGCACGCGGAGCGCCTCCGCCGCATTCGGCGTCCACTGGAGCACCGACTTCCCCCAGAGCATCCGCAGGTAGTTGTGCAGCTCCCCGTCGCGGAGGAGCGAACGCTGACAGGCGTTCCAGAGCTCGTCCCCGGTGAGCCCCTGCTCCAGCTCGGCGTCGGTGTACAGGTGCCGCGGGTCGGATTCGTGATCGCGCAGCTCCTTCTGCGCCCACCCCGGTATCCCCACCACCGTCCGGTGCTTCGGCTCGTGGTAGCAGTAGTTGTGCGCCAGCTCCCGCCAGGTCACCGCCTCGTCCTCGAACTTGGCATACGCCGTGGCGGGTCCCGCCGCGCGGGCGGCGAGCAGGACCTCCTGGATCCCGATATTGCCGAAGTGAAGGTAGGGAGAGAGCCGGCTGGTCCCGTCGATGTTCGGATCGTTGCGGTCGTCAGCGTAGCGGCTGAGTCCGTGCTCGAGGAACCAGGCCAGACGGCGCCGAGCCGCGGTCATCCCGCCCCGGATCGTGGGGGAAGGCGGGACCGCGTGGTCGATGTCACACCGGGCCACCAGCGCCGGGATATCTCGCACGATCGTCGGCTCGAATGGCAGGTCGATGTTCCGCCGCACCCTCGGCCACACGGTACCGACCGGGCGAAGGTGCTCCTCGAGGTGGCGCTGGATGTCGGTCCGGAACCCGCGCGCCGTCAGGTGCTGCCGCGTGATCGCCGCGAGGGGGACGACGCAGCTCGTGTCCACCGCCACCACCGGGGTCCGGGTCTTCTCCCGCAGGCGTTTCGTCTGCCGCGGATGGATGAAGGTCGGAGAGAATTCGGTGACCACCAGCGCCGCCCGGTCCGCCAGCTGCACGAGCGGTGAAACGGCCCTCTGTTCCAGCGCCCCAGCGCCTGAGCGCCCCAGCGCAGCGCCTGAGCGCCCCAGCACAGCGCCTGAGCGCCCCAGCGCAGCGCCCACGCGCCGATGCGCCAAGTAGAACGCGTACTGCACCCCCCGCGCGGCGAACTCCCGCTGCAGGTCGGCCACCGACTCGAGGATGAAGGTGTGGTGCCGGTCGCTGGCCCAGGGGTAGTCGGGCCGGAGCCCCTGATAGACCAGGAGGGGAAGGCCGAGCCGGTCGGCCTCCTGAGCGGCGAAGTTGAGGGCGAAGTTCCCCTCCACCCGCATCGCGATCCCCTGCATCCAGTACAGCACGAATTCGCCCCCGGGCCGGGGGCGCCCCTGGCCGGGAGCGTGGATACGGAGATCGTGGATGAAGGTCACGCTGTTCGGAGGGCCATTCCTAGCTAGATTGGATGAGTCCCCTCTTGGAGACCCTGATGACCTCGCGATACTCCCTGGTCGTTCTCGCGGCCCTGGCGCTCGGCGCCTGCAACCCGACCGGGAACACGAACATCTCGTCCGACGCGGCCAACGTACGCCTCGCCAACTTCCTGGCCGACACCCCGGCGGTGACGCTGAGCGTGACCGGTCTGCCGCTGCATAGTAACACGCCCTTCGGGCAGCCCACCATCTACAAGCTGGTGAGCACCAACGACAAGGAGCTCGCTCTCACGCGGACCAGCGATGCCTTCCTCATCGGGGCGGACAGCGTCACCCTCATCCTCGGGCGGCACTACACCTATTACGCCCTCGGCATCGCCGTGGCGTTCAAGTCCCGGTTGGCGGTCGACGACACCGTCTTCGCGCCGGCAGGCAAGGTGAAGGTCCGATTCCTCCACGGGATCAAGGGACAGGCGACCAGGGGGATCGATCTTTACGTCTCGCTCCCGGGTGACAGCCTGAACGTCCTGACCCCGCTCGTTCCCGCGTTGGCCTACGGTTCGGTGAGTCCCTACATCTCCGTCGATACCTCGTTGACCCGGGTCCGGCTCACGATCGCCGGCCAGACCGCGACCATCTTCGATTCGACCTTCGCCGCATCGGTCGCCGACAGCACCGTCGTCACGCTCGTGGCCACCGACAAGGTGGGCGGTGGGGCGCCGGTGAGGCTCCAAGTGGTGGTCGACAAGGCGCCCTGATGGGCCGCTATCGGCTATCGGCTATCCGCTATCAGCTCGACGACAACAAGGCCGATAGCTGATAGCCGATAGCGCATTTAGGGGGCGACGGGGGGCTTAACTCATTGTCCCCCTTCCGGTTGACCCCCGGGGGGCCCCGGCCTTATCTTGTGGGCCCGCGATTTATCGCGGGTGCTCATCGGGGCTGTAGCTCAGCTGGGAGAGCGCTGCATTCGCATTGCAGAGGTCACGGGTTCGATCCCCGTCAGCTCCATGTTGCGTCGCGGCTTGCCGCGAAAACGATGCCCCTTGGTGTAACTGGCAACACGCCTGACTCTGGATCAGGAGAGTCCTGGTTCGATCCCAGGAGGGGCAACTTGGTAACAGAATGTCCTGCAACGAGTTCCGTTGTGGGGCATTTTGTCGTCCAGGACCATGTTGTGAGTAATGTTGTGAGTACGGAACCGTTGTGAGGGAGGAACCTTCCTGAGCGAAGCGAAGGACCTAGCCCGCCTTAGCCCCGTCACGTTGCGTGTAGGCTGGGGACGGTCTTGTGTACGCTAGATCCTTCGAGGCCTGACGGCCTCTCAGGATGACATCGGCGCGGGAACAAGCAGCGCCTTCGGCGCAATGGAGTCCGCCCACCTGCGTCATCCTGAGCGAAGCGAAGGATCTCCGGGCGGCCTTGCCGCGATCC
>JANMWE010000090.1:0-4155 GCA_031393795.1 Gemmatimonadota bacterium | reverse complement strand
TACTGCGGGACCGGTGGCAGCTCCACGATCTCGAGCCAGTAGCGGCCGAGGACGTTCATCGCGTCGACCAGGCCGGGGAAGGTGACCGGCTTGGTGATGAAGGAGTTCACGCCCAGCTGGTAACTGCGGACGATGTCCTGGTCGAGGCTCGAGGTGGAGAGCACCACGATCGGGATGTCGTGGATGGTCTTGTCCCCCTTGATGATCTTCAGCGCCTCGCGGCCGTCCATCTTCGGCATGTTGAGGTCCAGCAGGATCAGGCCGGGGCGGGGGGCCGTGCCGTTCTCACCGGCGTATTCGCCGCGCTGGTAGAGGTAGTCGAGCAACTGCTCGCCGTCCTGGACGAAGCGGACGTCGTTCGAGACGTGCGCGTCCTCGAGCGCCTGCAGGGTGAGCATCCGGTCATCCGCGTCGTCGTCGCAAACGAGGATGGTGATGGGGATCTTGTTCTTCTCTTGCCTCATGGCTGATATCCTCTTGCGGCCTGTTTGACCGGCAGCGTGACGGTGAATGTCGCACCCTGACCGGCGATGCTGGTGGCCGTGATGGTCCCGTTGTGTCGTTCGACGATCTTGCGGCAGATCGCGAGCCCGATGCCGGACCCGTCATACTGCCCCCGGCCGTGCAGTCGCACGAACATCCGGAAGATCTTGCTCGCGTGGGCGTCGCTGAAGCCGATGCCGTTGTCGGACACCGTAATGATACACTGCGGCCCCCCGCGATCCGTGGAGCCAAGCCGCACGACCGGGGTCCGGTCCGCGTGGCGGTACTTGAGGGCGTTGCCGAGCAGGTTCTGGAGCAGCTGACGCATCTGGAGCGGATCGGCCTCGATGGTCGGGAGGGGCCCGATCTCCACCACCCCGCCCGATTCGGCGATGGCGGTCTCGAGGTCGGCCACGACCTCGGTCGCGATCCGGGCCAGGTCGGTCCGCACCAGGGGCGTGGCACGGGTGCTCACCTGCGAATAGAGGAGCAGGTCATTGATCAGGGTCCGCATCCGCGCGGCGGCGCTCAGCATCCGGGCGAGGTGCTCGCGGGCGTTCCCTTCCAGGGCCGGGCCGGCGGAGGCGTTCAGCAGGTCGCCGAAGGAGATGATCTTCCGCACCGGTTCCTGCAGGTCGTGCGAGGCGACGGAGGCGAACTCGTCCAGCGCCTCGTTGGAGCGTTCGAGTTCCCGGTGCTGCTCCGCCAGCCGCCATTCGGTGAAGCGGCGCTGGGTGATGTCTTCGATGGCCAGCAGGATGATCCGCGGCTCGTCGGGGCCCTGCGACACCAGCCGGGCGTTGAGCAGCATGATCTTCCGGCCGATCCCGGGGAACTCGTGGTCGACGTCGAAGTCGTCCAGCTGCGCCTCGAGGGGGAGCTTGTCGCGCAGCATCTCGCGGAGGGGCGCGATGTCCCACTGGCCGTCCCCCAGCGCGAAGAGGACCGTGCCGATCGTGTCCTTGGGTTCGACCTGGAAGGTGTGGAAGAAGGCGCGATTGGCGTGGGTGACCCGAAACTCGTGGTCGAGCACCAGGAGCGGTTCACGCACCGTGTCGAGGATGTCGAGCAGCAGACGCTGCGCCGCCGGCAGGGGTGCCGACCGCGCGTCCTGGGACGGCGTCTGGATAAGCTCGAGCTCGGGCACCACGGTCCCTCCTACGAGGGGGCGCGGCCCTTGGCGGGTCGTCGTCAGCTCGCGCAGATCCTTCAGTGTGACAGGTGAGCAAAGTGATGCGCCACCTGTAGTTCGGGAGTGTAGCCCTAACCAGGGGGCAGGGCAATCACCCAATGAGGGTAGAGCGGGGTTACCTTCCGGTATGCCCCTGCAGCGCCCCCACAGCCCCCCGGTCCGATGTCCCAGAACGCAATGATCCGGGTCGCCGTCATCGACGACAACCGCCTCGTGCGCGAAGCGCTCACGACGATGCTCGATCGCGTCCCGGATATGCGGGTCGTGCCGCTCGACGGCACGCATCCCGACTGGACGCCCGAGGCGTGGCCCCAGGTGCTCCTCCTCGACGTGGGACTCCGGGACGAGGACAGCATGAGCGTGGCCACCGTCCTCAAGGCGGCCCACCCGGACGCGCACATCATCGTGATGGACCTCCTCCCGGTGAACGAGGAGATCGTCGAATACGTGAACGCGGGGGTGTCGGGGTTCGTGCTGAAGGACGCCACCTTCGACGAGTTCGTCACCACCATCCGCTCGGTGGCGGCGGGCATCAAAGTGCTGCCCGCCCGGATGACCGAAACGCTCTTCGAGCAGATCCTCCGCGAGGCCTCGGTGGCGGAGCCGGCACGGGTCGTGGAGGAGGTGCGGATGACCCGGCGCGAGCGCGAGGTGGTGGACCTGATCGGCGCAGGGCTCAGCAACAAGGAACTGGCCCAGCGGCTCAACATCGCGACCCACACCGTGAAGAGCCACGTGCGCAACGTGATGGAAAAGCTGGCACTGCACACTCGGCTGCAGATCGCGGCGTACTCCCACCGGGAAGGATCCGAGTAGGCGCGAGGACCCTGCAGGGACTGGATCCCCTGGGACCGACATTCGGGGTCGCAAGCGCAGTTCTGCTTGCGACCCCATCGTATTTCCTCCAGGGCATCCAGCGTTTCCGGGGTTCCCGCACCGCAGGGGTAGCCCCGCGCCGCACCGCCACCCATATTCATTCGCAGGTCCAAGGGAATACCCTTTCCCGCCTGCGCCCGTGCGCCCTTGCGCCCCTACGCCCGCGTGTTCGTTCCTCCTCCCCTGAGCCACCGATCGGTGCCGGCCCATGAGTACTCGCAAGCCCAAGCGATCCAGCACCTCCCGCGAAGTGCCCAAGTCCCCGACCGGCATCCAGGGGCTCGATGACATCACCGGTGGCGGGCTGCCCCGGGGCCGGCCGACGCTCATCTGTGGCGGCCCCGGCTGCGGCAAGACCATCCTGGCGATGGAATTCCTGATCAACGGGGCCCGGCACTATGGCGAGCCCGGCGTCTTCGTGTCGTTCGAGGAGTCGATCGAGGACCTGACCCTCAACTTCGCCTCGGTCGGATTCGACCCGCGCCCCCTCGCCGCGCGGAAGCTGCTCGCCCTGGACTACGTCCGCGTCCTCCCCCACGAGATCCAGGAGACCGGCGGGTACGACCTCGAGGGTCTCTTCATTCGCCTGGGCCACGCGATCGACTCGATCGGGGCCAAGCGGGTGGTGCTCGATACCATCGAGTCGCTCTTCTCCGGCCTGGCGGACACCGGCGTCCTGCGGGCGGAGCTCCGGCGGCTCTTCGACTGGCTCCGGGCCAAGGGGGTCACCGCGATCGTGACCGGCGAACGGGGCGAGGGGAGGCTGACCCGCCAGGGCCTCGAGGAGTACATCACCGACTGCGTGATCCTCCTCGACCACCGGGTGAATGAACAGAACGCCACCCGCCGGCTGCGGGTGGTGAAGTACCGGGGGTCGACCCACGGCGCCAATGAATCCCCCTTCTTCATCGACGCCAGCGGCATCTCGGTCCTGCCGATCACGTCGCTGGGCCTCGAGCACACCGTCGCGACGGGCCGGGTCTCGAGCGGCGTGCCCGACCTCGACGGGATGCTGGGACGGCGGGGCTACTTCCGTGGCAGCAGCATCCTCGTCTCGGGGGGTGCGGGGACCGGGAAGACCAGTCTGGCGGGCTATTTCGTCCACGCGGGGGGCCGGCGGAAGGAATCGTCGCTCTACTTCGCCTTCGAGGAGTCGTCCGACCAGATCGAACGGAACCTGCGGTCGATCGGTGTCGGGCTCGCGCCCTTGCTCCGTTCCGGGCGCCTGCAGGTCCACGCCGCCCGCCCGACCACCAGCGGACTGGAGGGGCATCTCAGCATGATGCTCCGGCTCATCGACGAGCGGCGCCCCCGCGTCGTGGTGGTGGACCCGATCAGCAACCTGATCTCGGTGGGGACCACGATCGAGGTCCGGGCGATGCTCGCCCGCCTGATCGACCACATGAAGGTGCGGCGGATCACCGCGCTCTTCACTTCGCTGATCGGGGATGAGGCCCGTCCCACGGAGATCGACCAGGGGATCTCTTCGTTGATGGACAGCTGGGTGGTGCTCCGGAACATCGAGCGGAACGGCGAGCGGACCCGCTCGATCGCGGTGCTGAAGTCGCGCGGGATGCCGCACTCCAACCAGGTGCGCGAGTTCG
>JANMWE010000068.1:0-2503 GCA_031393795.1 Gemmatimonadota bacterium | reverse complement strand
ACACTTTCGACTCCCTGATGACTGACGTCCGCACCCTCGACCGCTCCATCGGGGTCGAAGACCGGTACTTCGGCGCCAATAACTTCACCGGCGCCCCCCTCCCGGGGTACGACGCCGACCGGGCCTTCCTTAGAAAGGAAGCGGCCGCGGCCCTCACCCGCGTGCAGCGCGGCTTCCGCCGCCAGCACCTTGGCCTCCTGATCTACGACGCCTACCGCCCAGTCCGCGCCACCGAGGCGATGGTGGCGTGGGCCGAGCGGGTCGGGCGGAAGGTGGAGCTGGTGGACGGCGGCTATATCGCCGCCCGTTCCCGCCACAACCTCGGCACCACGGTCGATCTCACTCTTGTTGACCTCCGCACCCATAAGCCGCTCGAGATGGGGACACCGTTCGACACGTTCAGCGAAGCTGCTCACACCACCAACGCCACGGGTGTCGCGGCTGAGAACCGGAAGAAGTTGGTCGACGCGATGACCGCGGAGGGATTCCAGAATTACGACCAGGAGTGGTGGCACTTCACGATGCACCTGGCGAGTGAGCCAAGGTTCGACGTGCCGGTGCACTGACCTCACCCCCCGACCCGCTCGTTCAAACCTCACCCCCCGACCCCCTCTCCCTTACGGGAGAGGGGGAGAGCATCGGAACCATTCCCCTTCTCCCATAAGGGAGAGGGGGCTAGGGGGTGAGGTCTTCGAGTGACACTTTCCCTCCTTGCCTGCGTAGGTCGCACTCGAGTCCTCCCTGACCACCTTCCGTCCGAGATCCGGTATGCGCCGTTCGTTGTCGCTCCTCGCGCTGCTCGTTGTCCCTTCCGTTGTAACGGCTCAGGTCGGCTCCCCGGCCGGACCGGTGCCGGTCGCCACGCTGCAAGCCCGCCGGCAGGCGCTCTTCGCTCGGCTCGGGACCGGGGTCGCCATCCTCCGTTCGGGCGAGGAGAAGTCGATCGAGACCGATCACCCGCAGGACAGCGATTACCGCGAGGACGACGATTTCTTCTATCTCACCGGCCTCGAAGAGCCCGGCTCCTGGCTGGTCCTGATCGCGAGTGATTCGGTCCCAGGCCAGGCGATCCTCTATCTCCCACCCCGGAACCCGGGGAGCGAGCAGTGGACGGGAGTGAAGCTCGGGCCGAGCGATTCGGCCAGGGCGCTGACCGGGATCAGCGAGATGCATTCCGCCGACAGCGCGCAGCAGCTGATCCGCCGCACGGTGGCGCGGACGCGGGGCGGGTCGCTCTACATCAAGCGCGGAGAGAAGGAGGCGTCGGACACCTTCTTCCGGCGCCTGATCTTCGGAGGGTTCGGCGCGGCGCCGGTCGTCAAGGACATCGGGCCCGAGCTGGCGGCGCTCCGGCTGGTGAAGGATGCGGATGAGATCCGGCGGATGCGCGGCACCATCAATGCCACCATCGAGGCGCAGCACGATGCGGCCCGCACGATGGTGCAGGGGATGTGGGAGTACCAGCTCGAGGCGGTCATCGAAGCAGCGTTCCGGCGGAACGGCGCCGAGCGAGTGAGCTTCCCGAGCATCGTGGGGTCGGGGCCGAATTCGGTGACGCTGCACTACGACAAGAGCCGCCGGCAGATGCAGGCGGGGGATCTCGTCGTGGTCGACATCGGGTCGGAGTGGGGGTATTACGCCGCGGACGTGACCCGCACTTACCCAGTGTCGGGGAAGTACACGCCGCGCCAGCTGGCTATTTACAACCTGGTGCTCGCGACCCAGCAGGCGGCGATCGACTCGGTGGCGCCGGGGATGACCATCGGGCGGTTGAACCAGATCTCGCGGGACTATATGAAGGCGCACTCCGGCACCCTCTGTGATGGAGGGGACTGCAACAAGTATTTCATCCACGGGCTGTCGCACTGGCTCGGGATGGACGTGCACGACGTGGGCGCGTACAACTCGCCCTTTGTGCCGGGGATGATCCTCACCGTCGAGCCCGGGATCTATATCGCGACGGAGAACCTGGGAGTGCGGATCGAGGACGACGTGTTGGTGACCGCGACCGGGCACGAGGTGTTGAGCCAGGGGGCGCCGCGGGATCCGGTGGAGATCGAGAAGGCGATGCGGGCGGGGAGGCGGTAAGGCGGTAAGGCGGTGAGGCGGTAAGGCGGTAAGACGGTAAGGCGGCAGGGCGGTCGGGTGATATAGCGAAGGAACCGTCCCGAACGGAGTGAGGGACCTAGCGTACCAAGCTAGGTCCCTCGTCGTTGCACTCCTCGGGACGGTTCCTGTTCGTTGCGGCCTACGCGCCTACGCGCCTACGCGCCTACGCGCCTACGCGCCTACGCGCCTACCGCTTCTTCCACTCCGCGATGTTCCGCCGGATCTGCGCCGAGTGCACCTCGAGGTGCGGGCCGTAGCTCCGGAGCCAGTCCTCCGCGCCGTAAGGTCCCGACTCGGTGTGGCTTCCCATCTTCTGCCAGTCGGTGTCTGTGAGGGACTCGAGGATCGGGACGGTGTTGGCGCGGACCACTTCGACGGTGACAAGGGCGGTGCC
>JANMWE010000315.1:0-8506 GCA_031393795.1 Gemmatimonadota bacterium | reverse complement strand
CCGACTTCGATGTGACGGAAAAAATGCTCCGGCACTTTCTCGAGCTGATCATCGAGAAGCACATCTTTCGCGTAAAGCCACGCGTGATCGTCTGCGTGCCTTCGGGCATCACGGAAGTGGAACGCCGCGCCGTGCGCGATTCCGCGCTCGGCGCAGGCGCGAAGGAAGTGTTCATGGAGGCCGAGCCGATGGCGGCGGCGATCGGCGTCGGCCTGCCGGTCGAGACGCCCACGGGCAACATGGTGATTGATATCGGCGGCGGCACAACGGAGATCGCCGTGATCGCGTTGAGCGGAATCGTCAGTGACACCTCGATTCGCGTGGGCGGCGATGAGGTGGACACCGCCATCGTGCAGTTCATGCGGAAGAGCTATAACCTGCTGATCGGCGAGCCGACGGCAGAACTGATCAAGATCCAGATTGGTTCGGCCGCGCCGCTCAGTGAGGAAAAGGAAATGGAAGTGAAGGGGCGCGATCTCGTGTCGGGGATCCCCAAGACGGTGCGGGTCCACTCCAGCGAGATCCGCGAGGCGCTGCAGGAGCCGATCCAGCAGATCGTCGACGCGGTGCGGCGCGCGCTCGAGATCACCCCGCCCGAACTCGCCAGCGACATCGTGGACCGCGGCATCATCATGACCGGCGGCGGCGCCCTGGTGCGCGGGCTCGACGTCCTGCTGCAGCAGGAGACCGGACTGCCGATCCATGTCGACGAGGATCCCCTCACCTGCGTGGTGCGCGGCACCGGCCGCATCCTCGACGACTTCGAGAAGTACCGCAGCGTCCTGAGCTCGTGATCGGGACGGTCGCCCTCCCCCTGTGAGCGCTTCCTACCGGCCTTCCGGCGCCTCTCCGTTCGGTCCTGACCGCCACAGTGGCGGTCGGGACACGCTGCTTTTCCTGGTGTCGGTCGGTGTGGCGGTCACCTTTCTGCTCGGCCCCCCGCGCTGGGGCGCCGCGACCGCAGCGGCGATCCGCGGCACCGCGCTCGTGCCCTTCCTCTGGCTGCAGGCCCGGGCCGAGGAAGCGAAGACGAGCCGCTCCCGGTTCCAGCTGGTCGAGGCGCAGCGCGATTCGGCCGCGTGGGCGGCGCAAGGGTTGCCGGGGCTCCGCGCCGAGAACGACCGGCTGCGGGCGCTGCTCGGCATCGTGCCGCGCGTGAATGTGCCGTATCGGCCGGCGGAAGTGATGCGCCAGAGCCAGATCACCGACGGCCGGACCCTGCTCGTGAGCGCGGGGCGTGCCGCCGGCGTGGCCGCATTCGACCCGGTCGTGGCGCCGGAAGGGCTCGTCGGTGTGGTCCTGACCGTCGATCGTAACACCAGCGTGGTGATGACATGGGAGCACCCCGAGTTCCGTGTCAGCGCCGCGACCGAGGACGGCGGCGTGCTCGGTGTGGTGGCGGTGGCCGAGGGGGAGGAGGGCGCAGAGGCGATGCTCGAGCTCCGGGGCGTGCCCTATCGGGACACCGTCTCGGTCGGCACCCTCGTGGTGACGACAGGACTCGGCGGGGTCTATCCCCGAGGGGTCCCGATCGGTCGGGTCATCGGGGTGGCGCGAGAGCAGCGGGGGTGGGAGCGGATCTATCTCATCCGTCCTTCCGTGAACCTGGGCGCGACCGCGCATGTGCTCCTGCTGGGGCACGTCGCGGGGGAGCAGGCGGCGCTTGCGCCGTCGCACCCGCCGGCGGTCGCGCCCTCCGCCGGATCTGCGGCCGCTCCGGTGCTGGGGGGTGGGGACAGCGCGCGCCCGCTCCGCCGGCACCGACGCCCCGTGGCGATCCCGGCCCCTGACAGCGGGGGGACGCCGTGACCGGCCGGAACAACACCTGGCGTTCGGTGGCGGTGCTCGTCCTGCTGCTCGCGCTGCATTTCTACGTCCGCCCCCGGCTCGGCGCGCCCCGCTATGCCCCCGATTTCATCGCGATCGGCGTGTTGCTCTACGCCTTGCGGGCGCGGCCGGGACAGGCGGCGGTGGCGGGGCTCTGCGCGGGGCTCCTGACCGATGCGCTCACCCCGGCGCGGTTCGGGGCGGGCGCGCTGGCCAACGCGGTGGTGGGGTACCTCGCCGCGTTCGGCCGTTCGGTCTTCTTCGCCGACAACCTGCTGGTCACCGGCGGTTTCTTCTTCGTAGGGACCTGGCTCCGGAACCTCTTGGTGCTCATCGCCAGCGGCACGTCGATGTCGGAGCTGCTCATGGAAGCCGGGGTCTGGTCCTCCGTGCAGGCCCTCAGCACCGCCGTGGCGGGCGTGATCTTCGCCCTGCTCCTGCGGGGATGGCTCGACCTCCGCATCCGCGAATGAGCGACTTCTCCCCCTCGGCGCTCGATCAGCGCGCCGACCAGGCGCGGTGGGTGCTGCGGATCGCATTCTTCATCCTCATCGCGGCATTCTTCAACGCCCAGATCCTCGAACACGAGCGCTTTCGCCTCCGTTCAGAGGACAATCGCTTGCGCGCGGTGCCGCTGACCCCGCCGCGGGGGCCGATCCTCGACCGGTTCGGCAGGATCATCGCCGAGAACGTGCCGGGGTATTCGGTGAAGCTCCTGGCGCCCGACGTGGCCGCCCTGCGGGAGGCCCTGGCGCGCCTGTCCGACGTGGTGCCGGTCGACAGCGCCGATCGCGCCGAGGCGGTGCGGCGATTCCAGGTGGAGCCCTACCTCCCGACGCTCGTGGTGCGTGATGCCACGTTGGAACAGGTGGCGCGGCTCGAGGAGCGGCGGGTCCTCTTTCCGGGGCTCGTGATCCAGGCCGAACCGAAGCGGTCCTATCCCGCCGGGAACGCGGTGGCGCACGTGGTCGGCTACGTGGCCGAGGTGACCGAAGGTGATCTGCAGGCCAAGCGGTACCACGGGGCGCAGATCGGCGCCCTGGTCGGCAAGTCCGGGCTCGAGCTCGAGTACGACAGCGTCCTGCGGGGAGAACCGGGGATGCGGTACATCGAGGTGAACGCCCGCGGCCGCCTGGTGCGCGAGGATGGCGCCGCGCCGCCCCGTCCGCCGGAGGCGGGGCGCGCGCTCCGGACCACGATCGATCTGGCCCTGCAGCGATTCGTCGATTCGCTCTGGCCGGCGGGGGTGCGGGGAGCACTCGTGGCGATGACGCCCGACGGACAGGTGCTGGCGCTCTACTCCTCGCCGACCTACGACCCGAACCTGTTCATCGGCGGGATCTCCAACGAGAACTGGCGTACGCTCCGCGACGATCCCGCCAATCCGCTCTACAATCGGGCCATCCAGGGGCGCTACCCCCCCGCGTCGCCCTTCAAGCTGGCCATCGCGGCGATGGCGCTCCGGCGGGGGCTCGTCAACTTCAGCTCGACGATGCCGGAGCCCTGCCGGGGGACCTTCCAGTACGGCAATCGGGTGTTCCATTGCTGGCTCCCGGGCGGCCACGGTCGGCTCGACCTGACCGGGGCCATCGCCCAGAGCTGCGACATCTACTTCTACCAGCTCGGCCTCAAGCTGGGACTCGATAACCTCCTGCGCGACGGGGTGGCGATGGGGTTCCGGGAGCGGAGCGGGATCGACCTCGAAGGGGAGACGATGTCGATCCTTCCGCCGGACGTGGCCTACTTCGACCGTCGCTACGGCCCACGCGGGTGGAGCCGAGGCGTGGTGCTCAACCTGAGCATCGGCCAGGGGGAGATCGACCAGACCGTGATGAACATGACGCGGTTCTACCAGGCGCTCGCGAATCCCGCTGGGGCGCCGCAGCCATACCTCGTGCATCCGCGCGAGGGGACCCTCCGGAAGATCGACCTGACACCTGGACAGCTCGAAGGGATGCGACGGGCGCTGGTGGCCGTGGTGGACCACGGCACCGCCGCCGGCTCCCGGAGCAGCGACCTCTCGGTGGCGGGCAAGACCGGCACCGGGCAGAACTCGCACGGCCCCAACCACGGATGGTTCATCGGGTTCGCGCCCGCCGAGAAGCCGGAGATCATCGTCGGCGCGATCATGGAATTCGCGGAGCACGGCACCGTCGTCGCGCCCTACGTGGTGAAGACCATCCGGCGCTGGTACTTCGGGACCGGCGCCGACCTGAATCAGCGGGTCCGCCTCCTCACCCCTGATGATGTCGCTCCGCCCCCGGTCCAGCTGCTGGACAGCGCCCCCGCCCTGGATACCACCGTGGCCTCGGACACCGCCCAATGAGACGGGGCGTCCTCGACCTCCGCACGCTGGTGGCGGTGGGGCTCCTCCTCTGCTACGGGGTGGCCGTGCTCTACAGCGCCGGGCAGACCGACGTGGCCACCTCCGCCAGCGGGGTCTGGGAAAAGCAGCTGGTCTGGATCGGACTGGCCTTCATCGCCGGCACCGTGGCGTACAGCATCAGCCCGCGGGTGCTGGAATGGGCGGCGCCGCCGCTCTATCTGTTCGGGTTGTTCCTGCTGCTGCTCACGCTGGTGATCGGGACCGGCGCGGGGACCGCCGCGGGGACGAAGAGCTGGATCGCGATCGGCGGCGTCCGCATCGGTCAGCCGGTCGAGCTCGCCAAGCTCGCGACCATCCTGATGCTCGCCCGCTGGCTCGCGGCGCGGCGCGAGGCGCCGCAGACACTGCGCGAGCTGATCCCCGCCTGCCTCATTGCCGGCGTCCCCTTCCTCCTGGTACTGAAGCAGCCCGACCTCGGCAGCGCGATCGTCTTCGCCGGCATCCTCTTCGCGATGCTCTTCTGGGCCGGCACCCGGCCCTGGCTCCTGTTCCTCCTCGCCTCGCCGGTCCTGAGTCTCCTGCTGGCCTTCACGGAATGGACCTGGGGGCTCTGGTTCGTCTTCCTGGTCTACCTGCTCTACCGGTGGCGCCCCTACCTGTGGGAAGGGCTGACCGTGCTCGCGGCCAATGTGGTGATGGGGTTCATCGCCATCCCCATCTGGCGCTCGCTCGCCCCGTACCAGCAGAATCGGCTCCTGACCTTCCTGAACCCGACCCTCGATCCCCAGGGGGCCAATTATCAGGCGATCCAGTCGAAGGTGGCGATCGGGTCGGGAGGGTGGTTCGGGACCGGGTGGCTGGAGGGTCCGCAGAAACGGCTGGTCTTCCTCCCGGCCCAGCACACCGACTTCGTCTTCTCGGTCGTCGGCGAGGAACTCGGGTTCGTGGGAGTGCTGGTCGCGCTCGGGCTCTTCCTCTACCTCCTGAGCCGGCTGGTCCGGGTCGCCAGGCGGGCCACCGACCCCTTCTCGAGCCTGGTGGTCTTCGGGGTCGTCGGGCTGATCCTGACGCACGTCTTCGAGAACGTGGGGATGACGGTGAGCCTGATGCCGATCACCGGGATCCCCCTCCCGTTCTTCAGCTACGGGGGGTCATTCCTGTTGGCTTGTTCCCTCGCGATCGGGCTGGTCATGCGGGTCGGAAAGGACGCCAGTCTGATCGGTTATCCCGATGCCTGACAACGACTTAGCTGTCAAGGGCTAGCGCCATCGGCGCTCCCTCCCCACATTTGAACTTCACCCGCCCCGTTCCCCCGGGGCGGTCGCACTTCATCCCTGGATACTGATGGCCTGGTTCAAGAAAGAACGGAAGCCGCGTCCCTCCGTGCGTACCCGCCTCGAGATCCCGGCGGATACCTGGGAGAAGTGCGAGGAGTGTGGTCACCTCGCCCTGCGGGAGCGCTTCGAAAAGAACCTGAATGTCTGCCCCCAGTGCGGTCACCACCGCCGGATGACGGCCGAGGAGTACATCGAGCTGCTCACCGACGAGGGAACGTGGCGGGAGCTGTGGGGCGACCTCAAGTCGGCCGACCCGCTGCAGTTCGAGGGGTATCCGAAACGGATCGACGCGGCCATCGCCAAGGCGGGACCGGCGGACGCCTTCTACGCCGGGCACGGGAAGCTTGAAGGGAGCCCCTTCAACCTGGGGGTGATGAACTTCGCCTTCCTCGGCGGGTCGATGGGGTCGGTGGTGGGGGAAAAGATCGCCCGGCTGGCGCGGCGGTCGGGGGAGAAGCGGGTCCCGCTGGTGCTGGTCACCGCCTCGGGGGGTGCCCGGATGCACGAGGGGGTGCTGTCGCTGATGCAGATGGCCAAGACCAGCGCGATGCTGGCGCAGCTGCACCGAATGTCGATCCCGTACATCGCGATCCTCACCAACCCGACCACGGGGGGGGTCTCGGCGTCGTTCGCGATGCAGGGGGACGTGATCCTGGCGGAACCGGGAGCGTTGATCGGGTTCGCGGGGCAGCGGGTGATCAAGCAGACCATCGGCCAGGACCTGCCGGCAGGATTCCAGAGCGCCGAGTTCCTGCTGGACCACGGGCAGGTGGACGACGTGGTGCCGCGTGGCGCGCTGCGCGAGACGACTGCGCGCCTGCTCCGGCATATGCAGGGGCATGCGACGAGCGACAAGGTGACCGCGTAGGCGGACAGGTGGACAGATGGACAGATGGACAGAGAGGCAGGTGGACGGGCTGGTGCGGAGATCGCATCGGCCCTTTTTTGGTGCAGCTGAACTGACGGTTCGGGGGTGAGGTGGTCAGGCGCGCGAACCCATAAGGGACCGAACCCCGGATGCTCCCGGATGTTGGCACGCAGCGCGGGACATCTTGGGCTCGGATCATCCTGGGTTCGCGCGCTGCAGTCCTGCGCATTGAGAGGAACCTCCGCAGTCGCTCCGATCGGTCGATTCTTCTACTATTCCTTGCAGCCCCGAACCTGATCCAGGATACCATCCATGCCTAGTCGGCTCGTTCTCTCGCTGCTGTTGCTGGTCCCCGCCGTCTCGATCGCCCAGGCCCGTCCAGCAGTCACCCTCCGTTCCGGTCCAATGATCGGGGCGAGCGACATGCGCGAGGTGAAGCTCTGGGCCCAGACCACCGGTGCGGCCCGGGTGCAGATCGCCTATTGGGACAGCCTCACCCCGCGGGTGCGCCACACCACCGCCGAGGTGGTGACGCGACGTGACTCGGCGTTCGTGGCGGATTTGGTGGCCGATGAGGTCGAGGCGGGGCACACCTACCACTACCAGGTCCTGGTGAACGGCCGGACGATCACGCGCCCCTATCCACTCACCTTCCGCGCCACGCCCCAGTGGGTGTATCACACCGACCCGCCGCCGTTCACGCTGTTGACCGGAAGCTGTTTCTACGTGCGCGAGACGGGCACCGATCGGCCCGGGTCCGACTATGGGGACGGGGCGGAGACCATCGCCCGGGCGTTGTCGGGCCATCCCGGCGACGCGATGCTCTGGCTCGGTGACAATGCGTACCTGCGCGAGGTGGACTGGAACAGCTGGACCGGGATCCTCCGCCGCTGGACCCACACGCGCTCGTTGCCCGAGCTCCAGCCGTTCCTCACCGCGATGCCGCAGTACGCCATCTGGGACGACCACGACTTCGGTCCCAACGACTCCGATCGCGGGTGGTGGGGCAAGAGGATGACGCGCGCGGGCTTCGACCTCTTCTGGCCCAATCCGGGGAAGGGGATCCCGGAACTCGGCGGGGCGATCACGACCGGATTCAGCTATTCCGATGTCGAGGTCTTCATGCTCGACGACCGGTGGTTCCGGGCGCCCGACACGCGGAAGACCGGGACCCGGCCCTACTTCGGGGACGAGCAGATCCAGTGGTTCATCGACGCGCTCGCGTCGAGCCGAGCGACCTTCAAGATCGTGGCGGTCGGCGGGCAGGTGCTCAATCCGGCGGCGGTGTTCGAGAACTACGCGACCTACCCGGACGAACGGCAGCGCTTCCTCGACCTCATCGCGCAGGAGAAGGTCCCGGGCGTGCTTTTCCTCTCGGGAGATCGTCACCACACCGAGCTCACCCGATTGGAGCGACCGGGCACCTACCCGCTCTACGACCTGACCGTCTCTCCCCTCAGCGCCGGCGTGAGCGCCCCGCGCGCCGATGAGGCGAACACCGGGCGGGTGGACGGGACGCTGGTCAACGCGCGGAACTTCGCGGCCCTGGAATTCCGGGGGCCGCGGGAAGACCGCGTCCTGACGCTACGGGTGTTCGGCGACGACGGCCGCGAGCTCTGGAACCGCGCGATCAGGGCGAGCGAGTTGCGCTGACCTCACCCCCGCCGCCCCTCCCCCGAGCCCTCCCCCTGCCGGGGGAGGGGAGCTTTTGGACCTCACCCCCGCCCATTCCTATCAGTGGGTGAGGGTTTGGGAGAGGGGGAGCAATAGAGATCAGAGTTCGGAAACCGGAAGGAGCCAGTGAATCGGATATCGATAGAAGACCGGTTCCGCGACCGCATCGGCCGCGTCGGCCACGAGGGAGCGTTTGAGTTCGATCGGCATGGTGCGGTCGATGGCGCGGGCCAACCGGCGGAAAGCGGGAATCTTCGACTGGAGGCGGCCGAGGCGGACCTCATCACAGGCGCCGAAGAGGACCCACCAATGGCGGCCGTCCTCCTCCCGCTCGAGCAGGTCGACCGGGAAGAGGTTGCAGATGAGCGGCCGGTCGAGGTAGGCGGAACACTGGAAGGTCTCGGGCGTGTAGAAAGGGCACTTGCAGCCGACGCGATTGAGCCGGGTGGCGGCCCCTTCGCCGTAGGTGCGGAG
>JANMWE010000288.1:0-2075 GCA_031393795.1 Gemmatimonadota bacterium | reverse complement strand
GGAGCTTCCCGCTCCGGTCGCGGGCGAGGTGCTCCGGCTCCGGATGATCGCCAACCTCGGCCGCGAGGACGAGCTCCTCAACGCCACCCGCTTCGACCGGCTACTTCGCCAGGCGCACGACGCCGAGCTGGTCGAGGTCCGGAAGGTCGGCGAGGATATGTACGATGTCTCCCCGCTCGGACAGAGCAATGCGCCGCCCGCTCGGTACGAGCGGAAGCCGCAGCCGGCATCGCGCCCAGCGGATGGTGGAGAACAGGCGTCCGCGCCTGTCGCCCCGCCTGCGGCAGTGGATGTCCTTCCGCCGCCGGCCGCGCCGCGTTCCCTCGGCATCCGTCGCGGGACCCGGAGCGGGATGATCAAGGCCGCCAATCCGCTCGTCGGGGTGATCTCGCTGGACGATGAGGAGGGCGGGGCGCCCACGCCCCGCCAGGCGCGTGAGGCGCAAAAGACGCCCGAGGCCCCCGAGAAGCCGGCCCGTGGACGTGGGCGAGCCCCGGCGACACCGCCGGCGGCCCCGACCGAAGGTGCAGCCCCGAAGAAGGGTCGTCCCCGCCGTCGCGGTGGGCGCGGGAAGCCGAAGCCGGCGGCGTAAGTTCGATGCATGCCGAGAAGCAGAGGGCCCGCGATTCATCGCGGGCCCTCTGCTTTCGAACTGGAGCTGCGGGCCCGCCATTTATGGCGGGGCGATCGGCAGGAAGCATCCCGGCGACGGCCCGCGGTGAACCGCGGGCCCGCAGGCTCCACTCAGGAGGCGGCGGCGGCGGGCTTCGCCCGCCGTGAGCGATCACCGGGTGGAGGAAACTCTCCATCCGGTGTTCTTTTTGGGATGGCTTTGACACGCTTCAGCTCCGCCGTCGCACTTCCCGCCGCGCTGTTCGGTATGCCGTTGATCCTGGCGCCCGATCCGCTCCTCGCCCAGGCTCCCGCCGCTGCGCTCCACGTCGCGCGCACCCTGGGGCCGATCACGCTCGACGGTCGTCTCGCTGAGCTCTCCTGGAGTAGCGCGGATTCCATCGCCGACCTCCGGCAGCGGGAGCCGGAGGTCGGGCAGCTCGGATCGGAGCGGACCGTCGTGCGCGTCTTGCGGGATGACGATGCCCTGTACATCGGCGTGCAGGCATTCGACGACGCCCCGGGCCAGATCCGGGCGACGCAGTACCGTCGCGACGCCGATCTCGGGCTCGACGACTACGTCGTCCTGCTGATCGACGGGCTGCACGACCGGCGGAGCGGCTTCTACTTCGCCACCAACCCCAACAGCGCGATTTGGGACTCACAATTCACCGGCGTGGACGACGACAACCCCGACTGGAACGGGATCTGGGAGGTCGCGAGCCGCCGCGACTCGACCGGATGGGTCGCGGAGTTCCGGATCCCGTTCCGGACCCTCCGCTTCCACGTGCCCGGAGACGGCACCTTCGGCTTCAATGTCCAGCGATTCATCCGCCGGAAGAACGAGACCCAGCTCTGGCGAGGCTGGGGAAGGAGCGAAGGGATCGGTCGTCTCCTCTATGAAGGGGAACTGACCGGGCTCGACCGGCTCCATCGCAGCGGCGGGATGGAGGTGAAACCGTACCTGCTCGGCCGCGTCACCGCCGACGATCACGATGCGCTCGGCAATTCACTCGGGGGCGGAGGCCTCGGTGCCAAGGCCGGTCTCGATGCCAAGGTGTCCGTGGGCCCGACGCTCACCGCCGACCTCACCCTCAATACCGACTTCGCCCAGGTCGAGGTCGACCAGCAGGTGATCAACCTCACCCGCTTCCCGACCTTCTTTCCGGAGAAGCGCGATTTCTTCCTCGAGTCGAGTGGCGTCTTCGATTTCGCCACACCGGGCCGGATCCAGCCGTTCTATTCCAGGCGGATCGGCTTGGGCACCGACGGGGCGGCCGTCCCGATCTTCGGCGGCGCGCGGCTCTACGGGAAGGCGGGCCCGTGGACCCTCGGCCTGCTCGATGTGCAGACCGGCGAGGGGGACCGCGCCAACGACCTGGTGGTCCGCGCCAAGCACGACCTCTTCGCCCGGTCCTACATCGGGGCGATCGCCATCCAGCGCTGGGCCGGCGACAGCAGCC
>JANMWE010000277.1:0-38031 GCA_031393795.1 Gemmatimonadota bacterium | reverse complement strand
CTTATATGTAAAGGACTCAAACCGTGTGAGTGCACGATGTGTCCCTTTCATCTTTCTACATGAATAGGAATCAGAGATAAACATACGGTCAAAGAACGGGTAGAGTATTTTGTAGAGTGCGTGGTGCACCACTCTGTCTCGCACCAATGCTTTATGGATATTGCGTGGTTTGGGATCTGAAATATTAAAGGCGTGGTAGGGACCGTGAGTGTAGGTTTTATTTTTCAATTCGAAATGAAGTGTCTGAATATTTTCAAAAAGATGAAATTGGAATGCCTGCACGTCTTCTTTCTGCCGCTTCCCTTTTACAAACTCGCGCCACGCCAACAGCAGGTTCTCAACCGAGATGATATCATCATAGATATGAATACATTGTTTCCGAGTCACGCATCTAAGCGTGGGGGGGGCGCGGGGGGGGGGGGGGGGGGGGGGGGGGGGGGGGGGGGGTGGGGGGGGGGGGGGGGGGGGGGGGGGGGCGGGGCCCCCCCCCCCCGCCCAAGAAGGTGGAACCTTCCTGAGGAGCGCACGCGACGAAGGACCTAGCTTGCCGAGCCAGGTCCTTCGCTTCGCTCAGGAAGGTTCCATCGCAATTGCTACCCGGCCTACCCGCCTACCCGCCCAAGCGCCTCGTACACCGTCACCGTCGTGTCCACGAACGCCGTCCGCAGGATCCCCGGCGGAAGCTTGTGGGTCCGAGCATGTTCGAGGGCCAGGATCCGTGAATAGGGCCGCGCCTTCCACCCTTCGTACAGACGGTCCAGGACCTTCGACTCATAGGGCGGGTCGGCGAAGGTGATGTCGTAACTCCCCGGCCCGAGCGCCCCGGCGAAAGGCACCGCGTCGCGCTTGAAGACCCGCGTCTTGGTCAGGAGCCGGAGCGCTGCGATGTTGGCCTTCAAGGCGTGGAGGCTCGCCGGGCGGAACTCGACGAAGTCACACTTCGCCGCCCCTCGGCTGATCGCCTCGAGCCCCAGCGCCCCCGTGCCAGCGAAGAGGTCGAGGACCCGCGCCTTAGGCAGCCAGGGTGCGAGGAGGTCGAGCAGCCCCCCCCGCACGTGCTCGGCCGTCGGCCGCACTCGCGGATCGGCGGGTGGGGTCAGGAGACGATCGGCGAACTTCCCTGCGATGATGCGCACGGCGTGGAAGGTACCACCCTCAAGCGGCGAGGGTCTTGAGCGCCCGCACCAGGTGATCGAGTTCGGCGGGGGTGATGAAGAGGTGCGGTGTGATCCGGGCGCCGTGCACGCCGCTCCCGTCGATCGCCACCGTATAGATATGGAAGCGCTCGAGGAGCGTCTGCGAGAGGGCGCCCGGTGCGATCCCGGCCACTCCCACATTCGCGATCGCACAGGAGCGCCGGGGGTCGGTCGGCGTGTTGAGGGTGATCCCGGGGTGCCCTCGCACCTGGTCGGTCCAGTGGCGCTGCAGGAACCGGAGCCGCGCCTCCTTTCGCTGGATCCCGATCATCTGGTGGAAGTCGATCGCCTCGTTGATGCCGAGGTCGGTGTGGCAGGGGTGGGTACCGGTGTGGTTGAGCTTCCGGATGTCATCGTCCGCCATGCCGAGATCGGCGTAGATCGGCCAGAGCCCGGGGATGCGGTCCTTCCGGACGTAGAGGATCCCGGCACCGAGCGGGGCGCCGAGCCATTTGTGGAGGGAGGCGCCGTAGTAGTCGCAGTGGAGGTCGGGAATGGTGAAGTCGAGGTGCCCGAAGGCGTGGGCGCCATCCACCATCACCGGGACGCCGTGCCGGTGTGCCATGTCGCAGATCGCCGCGACCGGGAGGATCTGTCCAGTAATGTTCACCAACTGGGAGATCATCAGGAGCCGAGTCTTCGGCGTCAGGGCACCTTCGTAGAGCCGGACGATCTCGTCGTCCGAGGCGGGGTCCATCGGCAGCGACACGGTCTTCGGCACGATCCCGTGCCGCTTCGCCTGGAGACCGAACATGTCGCGCATCGCGCCATAGTCCTGCTCCGCCATCACCGCCTCGTCGCCCGCCTGCCAGTCGAACCCCGCGATCACCGTGTCGAGCGACTCGGTGGTGTTCCGTGTGATGATGAGTTCGTCCGGGCCGCATCCCGCGAGCCCCGCCAGTCGGGTGCGGACGGCGAGCTTGTCGTCGGGCATCCGGGTGCGCATGTAGTGCGAGGCCTCGCGGTTCAACGCGCGCACGTGCCCGATGAAGGCCTCGAGCACCGGCTCGGCCTGCATCGAGTAGTAGCCGTTCTCGAGGTTGATGTACTGGTCGGTGAGACGGTAGTGCCGGCGGATGGTGGCCCAGAACCGCTCGTCTTCGGCCACGGCGGTCGGGGGGAGCGCGGCGTACCGCGCCCAGAGCTGGTCACCGAAGAGGAGGGCGAGGGACCCACCGGCCATCCCGCGGACGAAGTCGCGTTTGTGCATCCCTTAACCTCGGTCCCGGGCGGCTGGTTGTCGAGGGCCGACAGCCGACAGCCGACAGCCCACAGCCTGCCGCCCACAGCCGACAGTCCACAGCCGAGGACGAACGACCAACAGCCCACAATCTCGAGTTACAAGACTGTGGGCTGCGGGTTGTCGGCTGTCGGCCAGTTAGTTCGCCAGCGCCCCGACCGAGAAGGCGAGGGCGTGCGCCCGGGCGTGGTCGGTGGCGCTCTGCGCGTCACCGTGGAGCTGGCTGGCCAGCGCGCCGAAGGCGGCCTTCCGTGCGTCGCCGTTCAGGCCGTTGGCGCGGTCGAGTTCGGCGCGCACCGCGGCGATCCGGGCGGCCGGCATCCCGTTGTTCCGGGCCAGCTGGTCGAGGTACGCCTTGCAGACGACGACGTTCGCCGGCCAGGTGAACTTCTGCTGCCCCTGGACGTTGAGGTAGTCGTAGTGCACCAGGTTGGCGGCGTCGATCTCGTTCTGGGTGAGCCACGGGTTCGGTGTGAGCGCGAGGATGTCGAGCCCGCGGCCGATCTCGGAGCTGACGATCACGCCGTTGTACCAGTAGCTCGACCAGGCGCCACCGCTGCCCATCCGGGTGGAGTCGACCGGGCCGCGGTCGAAGAAGGCGATCTCCTTCGGGTGCGCCGCATCGGTCCAGTCGAACACCGAGATGCCGCCCTGGTACCAGGCCTGGACCATGATCTCGCGGCCGGGCACCGGGATGAGCGAACCGTTGTGCGCCACGCAGTTCTCGAACTGGGTCTGCGCCGCCGGCATCTTGTAATAGCTCTGGAAGGTCAGCTGGCCGTTGGCGATCGTGAAGATCGCGTCGGCGCCCCATTCCTTCCGGTCGGTGGCGCGGCACTTCGGCGAGCCGCCGCCGCCCCACTCGTCGGAGAAGAGGATCTTGGTGCCGTCGTTGCTGAATGTGGCGGAGTGCCAGTACGAGAAGTTCGAGTCGGCCACCGCCGCGATGCGCCGCGGGTTGGCCGGGTCGCGGATGTCGAGCAGGAGGCCGTAACCGCCGCAGGCGCCGCCTGCGAGGCCGACCGCCGGATACACCGTGATGTCGTGGCACTGGCTCGGGCCGGGGCGGGGCCCGGTCTGCGCGCCGCGGGCCGTCTGCGGGCCACCCATCATCACGTCGAGGATGTGCTGCATCCCGGCGCGGAGCGCGGCGCTGTCGGCCGCGGTCGGTACGCCGCTGCCGCCGCGCGCCTTCACGACGCTGTCGAGCATCGGGGTGACGAAACGGGCGGGGATGACGATCTCGTTCCCCTGCATCACGGCGGTGAAGCCGCCATGCGCCTTGGCGTCGGCGACCGCCCGGGCCGCCGCGGCGATGTCCTCGGGGGCCTCACCGTGCACCGGCGGGGCGACGAGGTCGTTGAAGATCCGCGGATGGGTCACGATCGCGGCCAGTTCGGGGTGCGCCAGCGGCACCTTGATGACCTCGATGCGGAACAGGGCCGAGTTCGGGTCCTGGTCCGGGGCCAGCTTGGAGCAGCCCGGCAGCTCGTTGGGCGAGCGGACACCGGCCGAGCCGGAGATGTAGACGTAGACGTTGGCGGGATCATTCGGATCCTCGACCACGGTGTGCGTGTGGCTGCCGCGGCAGGTCTGCACGTTGCCGATGTATTTCGGCGCGCCGATGTCGGTGATGTCGAAGATCCGGAGGCCGCGGAGCCGGTCGTGGCTCACGGTGTCCTGGACCCCCTGGCTGCCGCAGTCGAGCCGGCCGGAGTTCCCCTCGCCTGAGACGAAGAGGAGGTTCTTGTACACCGACACATCGCTCTGCGACGCGGGGCAGAGGAACCCGACCTTCAGGGTCGGATGCACCGGGTCACTGATGTCCCACACCTGAAACCCGTTGTAATTCCCCTGGATGACGTACTTGCCGTTGAACGCCATGTCGGAGTTGGTGACGCCGACGAACTTCTCGGACGCCGGGGTGTTGGACAGCAGGCGCATGTTCCAGAACGCCTGTGCCGCGTCGGTGGCGCCGGCGCGGAGTCCGACGCGCGGGTCCTGGGCGGGCATCGCCATGTGCTGCATGCCGCCGCCGGCGGGCGCGGACGACGAGGCGCACGCGCCGAGCGACAACGCGCCGAGCGCGAGGGCGAGGGAGCGGAACTGAACGGGAGTCATTGAGCGGTCCTGTGTGGAGGGAGTGCGGCGAGCATGCGTTGCATCCGGTCGATCTCGGTGGTCTGGTCGGCGTACACGTCCGACGCCAGGCGGAAGACGGTCTCCACCTGGGCGGCGGCGGGGGTGGCGAAGAGCTGGTCCACCATCGTGATGGCGCCGGTGTGGTGCTGGATCATGTCGTTGAGGAAGCGCCGGTCGAACTCCACGCCCCGGGCCGAGTCGAGCTGGTCCAATTGGGCGTCGGTGAGCATTCCCGGCATCATCGGCATCGACATCCCCGGCATCCGCATCGTCATCGCGTGTGAGGCGTCGGGGACGGGGAGGTGCTGGTCGCGGAGCCACTGCTGCATCAAGTGGATCTCGTCGGTCTGGCCGACCACGATCCGCGCGCACATCGCCTGCAGCGAGGTGCTGGCACCGTGGGTCGGCGCCCACCCGGCGATGAGCACCGCCTGGGCGTGATGGGCGATCATCCCGTTGAGGAAGGCGACGTCGGCGTCGGTGTAGTGCTTCCGCAGACTGTCGGCCTGCGCGGCACTCGGCGCGGTCTGGGCCTGCACGATCCCGAAGCCGGACGCGACGAGCGCGACGGCAAGGGATGCGGTACGACAAAGGTGGCGTTTCATACGTTTCACTATGGAAGTGTCCTGGGGACTCGGATAGTACGGAACTCGTTCCGGGATGGAAAGGTCACCGGTCTGGACCGAGCGTGAAGGGTGGGTCGGCCAGTGCCGCCTGCCGCACCGCCTCGGCGCACCGCTGCGGTTCCGAGGTGGCGGGACCGGGCGGAGGCTCGGTGTACCCCGAATCGACACCCTCACGCCCGAGCAGGTAGTCGATCCGGCGAAAAGCGGCAGGATCGGTGGTGGGCGTGGTGTCGCCGCGCACGCTGAAGTAGATCCCGTCCACGGTCCACGGTCCCATCCATGGGCCGAACCCCGATTTGAACGCCGCGGGTCGGTCCATCTGCCAAGGGCGGTCCACCCGGAGGGAAAGGGTGTCACACAGGTACACCGCGGCAGCTTCGTTCAACACCATGGCGACACCACCGTCCGGAAAGGTGGAGAGTCCTGTGGCCGCACGCGACCGGGTCGCGAGGAGCGCGAACGCCACCCGTGGCGCGCCTGGGGCCATCACGTGGTTCGCGATGGTGAGATGGAGCTCCGGCGGCCCATAGGTGCATCCCGCACCCAGGAGCGCCAGGATGAGCAGGTGGCCAGAGTTCAAAGGGGCCTGACTCGACTCACTCGTCGTCTGCGGTATCGTCCGGATAGGCGTCCGGATCCTCATCGTTGGCGTTGGCGTTCCCGCGGCGGAGTTCGGCCGCCGCATCGGGGCGCGAGGCCGGGGCACAGACCGGCACCACCAACGCCGTAGCGGCCACCGGCAGCGCCGAGAGATGTGCCGAGGCGAGCTGGGCGTTGAGCGCCGGCACATCCCTGTCGTTCACGGTGCGCCACGAGGTGACGACCGTCTTGAGATCGCCGCAGGCGGCATTGTACGCGTTCGACATCGCCGTATTTGGCGCCATGTCGCCGAGGTCGAGGGCGTTGAGCTGCCGGCCGAGGACGCCGTTGATGTCGATGAAGGCGGGCGGCGGCGTACGGGCTCCACCCGGGCCGCCACCACCTCGCCGCCCCGAGGGGTTCGGGTTGCCACCCAGCGTGTCGAGCCGCGCATCCAGCGCCTTGGCCGCTGTTGCGACCTCCGCCGGAGCGCTCGCGGCCATCAACGGCGCCAGGGCCGAGCGGAGGGCGGCCACCTGCTGATATCCCTGCCACGACTCCCCCAACCCGCCGTAGATCTTCATCTGCAGCGCGTGCTGGCCGGTGACGGCGAGCGCGGTAGCGGGGGAGCGGGGATCGTTCTTCACGCGGACCCGCTGGGTGTACTGGGCGCGGTTCACCGCGAGCCGCAGCGTGTACACCCCCGGCGCGACGAGCGGGCCCTCAGGACTCGGCGGCGTGTTCCCTGGGTTGGCATTGATCTCGTACGAATGCCGGAAGGCCTGCGGCGCATCGTGCCGCAGATCCCAGTTGATCCGGTGCAACCCCGCGGTGGTCGGGAGCGGGCGAGCCGGCGCGAGCCAGAAATTGGGGTGCGGCGGCTGCGCCGCCTCGGCCACCGGCTTCTCGGGCACGCTCGAGAGATGACGCACCACCGTGCCGCTGGCGTCGAGCACGTCCAGCGTCACTTCGCCCGACGCGTCGGCGGCCAGCGAGTAATAGATGAGGGCGCCGTCGGGGGCATTCTCCGCGTGCGGCACTTCGGGAGGGTACGGCGTGTCCTGGCCGACGTTCCGCCGGAGCCGGATGGCGTCCCCCGGGGCATAGAGGTGGACCCCCTCGGTCTCTGTGGCCGGCGTCATCTGCCGGAGGATCGAGATGTCGTCCAGGATGTAGAGCCCCCGGCCGTAGGTGCCGACGACCAGGTCGTTCCCCTTGATCACCGCATCGCGGTACGAAGTGTTGGGGAGGTTGGCCTGGATCGAACGCCAGTGGTCGCCGTCATCGAAGGAGACGTAGATCCCGCTCTCGGTGCCGGCGAACAGGAGCCCCGCGCGCTTGGTGTCGGCACGGATGACGCGGGCGAAGCTGCCGCTCCGCTCGTCGGTGGGCAGGCCGCTGATGATCCTGGTCCACGTGACCCCGTAGTCGCGCGTCCGGTAGAACATCGGGGTGTAGTCCCCCAGCCGGTGCAGGTCGATCGCGGCGTACGCCTCGGCCGGATCGGTATGGGAGGCCTCGATGTTCGAGACCAGGGCGAAGCTCGAGTCGTGGATGCCGGGGATCGAGACGTCGGTCCAGGTGAGGCCACCGTTCCGCGTCATCTTGACGAGGCCATTGCTGGTCCCGACCCAGATCACGCCGCGCAGCACGGTGGAGGCGGAGATCGTCTCGATCGCGCCGGCGCGGGGGAGGGGAGGCGCATTCGGCGTGCGCGGGGGGATCTTGTCCGGATCTTCGTCCGGGATCGCGACCCCCTTCGGGTAGCCGAGGTCGGGGGAGAGCTTCCGCCAGTGGGCGCCGCCGTCGGTGGTGGCCATCAGGTACTGGAAGCCGGCGAAGAGGCGATGCTGATCGAACGGATCCCAGGCGAGCGGCATCGAGAACGAGGTGCGGAGGTGCGCCCCCGGGTCGGCGTTGGGGCTCACGTTGATGATCTGTTCGCTCGGGTAGGTGATCTTGAGGATCCCCGAGCCGCTGCCGTAAACGATGTTGGGGTCCAGCGGGTCGGCCAGGACCGTGCCCCACTCCCACGTGCCCACCGGCGCCCAGTCGAGCGGACTGATCTCGCCGAAGTTGCCGCGTATGCGGGTGCGGATGGCGCCGGCATCCTGCTGCGGCGCGTAGACCCAGTATGGGAAGGAGTTGTCGGCCGAAAGGTGATAGACCTGGTCGGTGGACTGGTTGTACCAGGAACTCCAGCTGCGGCCGCCGTCGAGGGAGATGGTCGATCCCTGGTCCATCCCGAGGAAGATCCGCTGGCCGTCGGTCGGGTCGATCCACATCTGCTGCGGATCGTCGCCGCCGGGCGCGCCCTTGAATCCGGTGAAGCTGTTGCCGCCGTCGGTGGAGACGTAGCTCGAGGTGTTGATCAGGTAGACGAGGTCGGGGTTCTTCGGGTCGACGTAGATGCCGCAGTTGTAGCCGCCCTGGCCGTTGGCGACGCGCCGGTCGCTCGCGTCCATCTGGCGCCAGGTGGTGCCACCGTCGTCGGAGCGGTAGAGCCCCGAGTTGGCCACGAGATACACGCGCTGCGCGTTGGTCGTCATCGCGACGGCCACGGAGGTCCGCCCAGTGAGACGGGGGAGGCCGCTCCCGGTGATCTCGTGCCAGGTGATCCCCTCATCGGTGGACTTGAAGAGCTTGGTGGTGCTGGGACCGCTCGGAGCTCCCGCGCCCCCTCCCGGAGGGGCGCCCGTGGCCGGGGGGCCGGGCTGCTGGAAGTGCTTCACCGTCGTGGCGAAGATGACGTCGGGGCGGTCGTAGGCCCACGCGATCTTCTGAATGCCGGTGGTATCGTCGACGTAGAGGGTCTGGGACCAGCTCTTGCCGCCGTCGGTGCTCCGGTAGACGCCGCGCTGGTCGGTACGGGCGTGGATGTCCCCCTGCGCCGCGACGAGCACGAGGTCGGGATTCCGCGGGTCGACCAGGATCGTGGGGATCTGCCGGGTGGCGTCGAGCCCCATGTGCTGCCAGCTCCGCCCCGCGTCGACCGACTTGTAGACGCCGTTCCCTTCGTTGATCGCGCCGCCGCTGATCAGGTCCCCCATGCCGACGTAGATCACGTTCGGGTCGGAGGGGGCCGCTTCGACCGCGCCGACCGAGGAGACATCACGTATGGAGTCGAAGATCGGCTCCCAAGTGACGCCGGCGTTCGTCGTCTTCCAGACCCCGGCAGAGGGGTAGCCCGCGTAGTACACCCCTGCGTGCCCGATGGCGCCGGTCACGGCGGAAACGCGACCGCCACGGAAAGGGCCGAGGTTCCGCCAGACGAGTCCCTGGAGAGGGTCGGTGGAAGAGGGGGTGGCGGCGGCGAGCGCGGCCACGAGGACGACGAGGAGGAGGGCCCAGGGGGTGCGGGCCCGGGCGGAGGCGCGGAGCGGCATGGGGGTCAAGACCTCGAACAGGGATACGGCTCTGGTGGGGATGGTCTTAGTACGGAATACAGGCCCGAAATGTTCAAATGTCGTTCCTTCTGGTCCAGTTCAGCCTCCAGCGATCGCCCCTACGATAAGAAAGGGCTCGGTCCCCCGTCCGATCGGCTCGGGGAGGGGCGCGTCTGCTGGAGCGAGCGAGAAGTCCTCCCCGCACGCGAAGAAGCGGATGAACGCCCGCCGCTTTTTGGTGGCATGGTCGCGGACCGTGCCGAGGAGGGTGGGGTAGGTCGTTTCGAGGGCGTCGAGGATGCTGCCCTGCGTGACGGGTCCCGTCACCGCGAGCGTCACTTCGCCATCGACCTTGGCCAGCGTCCGCAGGTGGGCCGGGAGCACCACGCGGATCACGGCAGGGTCTGGACCTCGACCGAGTAGACCGCCGGGAGGTCGCGCACGATCGCGTTCCAGTGGTCGCCCCCGTCGGCGGAGGCGTAGACCTGGCCTCCCGTCGTACCGAAGTAGACGCCGCACTTGTCGAGCGAATCCACCGCCATCGCGTCGCGCAGGACGTTCACGTAGCAATCCTGCTGTGGCAGCCCCTTCGTGAGGGGCTCCCAGGTGTTGCCACCGCTCTTGCTCCGATAGACCCTGAGCTTCCCTTCGGGCGGAAAGTGCAGCGAATCGCTGGTGATGGGGACGACGTAGATGGTCTCAGGTTCGTGCGCGTGCACGTCGATGGGGAAGCCGAAATCGGTGGGGAGGTCGCCGCTCACCTCGGTCCACTTCGCCCCGCCGTCGTCGCTCCGCATCACGTCCCAGTGCTTCTGCATGAAGAGGGTGTTGGGCCGGCTTGGGTGCATCGCGATCCGGTGCACGCAGTGGCCCACTTCAGCCGTCGGGTCGGGGATGAACTCGGAGCGGAGCCCTTGGTTGAGCGGCCGCCAGGAGGTGCCGCCGTCGTTGGTGCCGAAGACCCCGGCTGCCGAGATCGCGATGAACATCCGCTTCGGATCCTTGGGGTCGATGAGGATCGTGTGGAGCCCCATCCCGCCGGCGCCCGGCTGCCAGTCGGCGCCGGAGCCGTGGCCCCGGAGCCCCGGGAGCTCGGCCCAGCTCTTCCCGCCGTCGGTGGTCTTGAACATCGCGGCATCCTCCACCCCCGCGAACACCGTGTCGGGGTCGGTACGCGAGGGCTCCACGTGCCAGACCCGCTTGAACTCCCAGGGGTGCGGGGTGCCATCGTACCACTTGTGGGTGCCGGGCGTGCCGTCGTAGGCGAAGGTGTTGCCTACGGCCTCCCAAGTGGCCCCGCCATCGTTGGAGCGCTGCATGATCTGGCCGAACCAGCCGCTGGTCTGCGAGGCGTAGATCCGGTCGGGGTCGGCGGGGGAACCTTTCAGGTGGTAGATCTCCCAACCGCTGAAATGAGGGCCGCTCACCTTCCAGTCGGCGCGCTTGCCATCCGACGTCAGGATGAAGGCCCCTTTCTTGGTACCGACCAGCACGCGGACTCGGCTCATGGTTCGCTCCTTCAGTGATGCCGTTCGTTTCCCGGGGTCGGGAGCCACGCCGAGGCCGGCCCACGAGACGCTTCCCCCTGGATGACCGCAAGGTCGAAATACGGCCGTCCATCCCTGTAGATGTGCATCTGGCGGAACCACTGCACCCCCGCCACATCCACCGTCCCCTCCAATCTGACCTCCTCTTCCCCGCTCGGCGAACCGGGGAGGGCGGCGAACCGGGTGTGCATCCGGGCCACCTGCCCCTCAGGCCCGAAATAGAGCGCCACGTCGAGCCGCCCCGCCCGATGCACCAGGATCCCCGGCTCGCCGGCCGAGTCGGAGGGGAGGGAGGTCAAGGTCACGCCAGAGTCGCGGAGAGGCAAGAGTCGGAGGAGAGAGTAGAGATAGAACTGGTGCCGTTCTTCGGCCAGCTGGCCCGCGGGCATCGGGGCGGTCTTGCCGCCGTGGAGCAGCCACCCTTTGTCACCGGCCACGACCAGCGCGCGCGCGCTGGTCGAGTCCTCCTCCGCGAGCCAGGTCGTGACGCGCGCGGTGTCGGGCGGGGCCACCTGCCAGGTGCCGAGGATGTCCACCTCCTTGTCAGGGGTGTGGACCGCGGCGGAGCCGCTCCATTCGAGTGCGGGGAGCGCGGCCAGCGCGGCCACGCCCCCCGCGATGCCGATCGCCCGGGAGACGAGCATCTGAGGGGTGTCCGGGGTGACGAACCAGCGCGCCCGGCCCCGGATCTCGCCGCAGGTGACGGCATCCCGGCCGATGCTGTCACGTTCCGGCGTCTTCAGGTCCACCGCGAAGGTGTCATCCAGCGTGCGCGCCGCGGCATAGAGTGCGTGGCACCCGCGGATGCCCGGGCCTCGGTAGGTACTGAACATCGCCCACCCGGCGATGAGCACGGCGACGACGGCGAAGACGGCAATGACCCGCCGCGGCGGCGCCACCGGCTCAGACATCGTCCAGGAACTCCACGATCCCCGTCTCGATCGAGTACTCCGCTCCGACCACCTTGAGGCCCTTTTCCTGGATCAGCTGCTCCAGGACCTCGGAGCCGTGGCGGAGGTGGTCCACCGAGGCCCGGATGTTCGCGAGGGTGGCGGCGTGTTCCAGCGCCTTGCGGTCTTTCGCGAGCGGGCCGGTCATCAACCCTTCGACCGAGGGCCGGATCCGGTCCACGATCGACTGCAGGTTGCGAGAACGGGTCCCGGTGGGACGCTGCAGTTGGTCGAGGGTGGCGCCGATGGCGCCGCACTGCGAATGCCCCAGCACCACCACCAGCCGGGTCTCGAACGCTTCGGCCGCGAACTCGACGCTGCCGACGAGGGAGGGGGCCACGATGTTGCCGGCCACCCGGATCACGAACAGATCCCCGAGCCCCTGATCGAAGACCAGCTCGACCGGCGCGCGCGAGTCCGAACAGCCGAGGATGATGGCGAAGGGCTGCTGCCCGGCGGCGAGCTCGGCGCGGCGATCGTGGCTCTGGTCGGCGCGGCGGATATCAGCGGCGAATCGGTGGTTCCCCTCGCGGAGGCGCTCGAGGGCTTCGCGGGCGGGGATCATCGGGGCAGGGGGGTGATGAGCATTTCTTAAGGTACCGAGTTCGCGCCCTCCTTCGCCAGCCAGTTGAGGGGCGCGCCGTTCCGACCGAAGAGGATGTGGCCGTACCCTTCGAAGGCCCGCCAGGTCACCGGTCGCCCCACCTGTGCCAAGGGCACGAGGGCACGCACGCTCTTGACGGTGGGGATGCTGTTATCCGCCCCGCCGAAGAGGCCGACGCGGCCGATCTCCCATCAATGGTCTATGCCTGGGCCGGTATCGGACCGTAGATCCAGCCGACGAGTCCGCCATACAGGAGGTGCCCGAGGAGGCTTCCGAGGATGAGCTCGATGTCGCCACGCGAGAAGAACCCGCCACCCACGAATGGCATGAACACCACCTGCGCCAGCACGAAGACCAGGAGGCCGTAGAGCACGCCCCGCACCGACGGCGGACCCGACAGCCGGCTGACGAGCAGGCCAGCGTAGACCAGGGCGAGGAGCGCCCCGATGATGAAGTGAAGCCCCCAGCCGAGCGCGGGGCCGACGCTGGGGAGTGCCGACGCCAGACCGAGGGAGCTGCCGAGGACCTGGCCCATGGCGATCTTGGGAAGCCCGATCGACGGCTCCACGAGAAGGAGCGCCGTCATCGCGGCGGTCCCGATGAGGCCGGCGGCCACTGCACGCGAGGTGTTCATGGGCGCTCCATAGAGAGGATGGTCATGGCCGGGTCAGGTGGTGGCTTACGGCGTAGACATAGGTGGCCACCAGGAAGACCTGGGATTCGGTGATCCCGCCGGGGTGCGGCACCATCAACGTCCCCGGGAGGCCGTTGTCGACCCGCGCCACGATGTTGTCGAAGGTCCCCGAGATGTGACGCCAGGTGGGGCCGGTGAGGGCGGGGGCGATCGGCCCTCCCTGCAGCTTGTCGCCGTGGCAGGCGAAACAGCTCCCTGGTCCGTGAAAGACCTTCCGGCCCGCGTCGATCATCGCGGGGGAAAGGAGGGCCGAGTCGGGGATCACGCCGCGGTGCAGGGTATCCACCACCTGGGCGGCGAGTGTGCGCCCCGCGAGGAGGATCGACCCGGCCAGCAAAGTGGTACGGAGCAGTGCGCGTGTCATCGTGGTCGGGGCCCGGGGAAGGAAAGATTACGTTCACTTCATAGTCACCCGTTCACCCAATGGGCACAATGGGGGCCGTGCTCCGGGTCTCGGACCGGACTCTCAAGGGTATTTCACGATTCCTTCACCCTCGGAGGTAAAGGTTAGTTCATCCCTAATATGGATGGATCGGCATGCGTTCGTACTTCTTGTTGGTCTTGGCCTTCCTGCTCTCGGTCGCCGCTCCGGCGTCGGCCACCACCGGCGGCAGCGCTTTCGCGCGAACGTACATGGCGGCGCACACGTCGTCCTCGGCGGCCTACCTGCCAAGCTATGCCCGGCAGACCGGGTTGGCCTGCAGTGCCTGCCACATCCAGTTCCTGCAGCTCACGCCGTTCGGGCGGCGCTTCAAGCTCAGCGGATATACCCTCGCCACGCTGCCGCCGATCACCGAGAGCGATCCCACCAACGGCGGGAGCCTCAGCCTCTCGCCGACGCTGCCGCTGTCGATGATGATCAACGCCGGTGTGACCCGTACTGCCAAGGACCTGCCGGACGCGCAGAACGAATACGTGGCGCTTCCCCAGGAGCTGAGCGCATTCCTCGCCGGAAAGATCACGCCGAAGATCGGAATCTTCTCCCAGTTCACGTACTCGGGTGCGGACGGCGCGTTCGGGATCGACAACATCGATGTCCGCTACGCCGACCACACCACGCTCGGCAAGAGCACCGAGGTCGCCTACGGGTTCACGCTCAACAACCGCCCGGGCGTCCAGGATCTCTGGAACACGATGCCCGCTTGGGGCTTCCCATTCATCGGATCGGTCGGGGCGCCGGGGGGTGCGGCGAGCACGATGATCGACGGCGCGCTCGACCAGAACGTGCTTGGGTTGGGAGGGTATGCGATGGTCGGGAACCTCGTCTACGGCGAGCTCTCAATGTACCGGTCGTCGTTCCAGGGCGCGGCGATGCCGTCGTCGGCCACCGGGGCGATCCGTGGAGTGGCGCCCTACTGGCGGCTCGCCCTCCAGAAGGAGTGGGGGAAGCAGTACCTGATGGTCGGCACCTTCGGGCTCCGCACCAGCCTCTACCCGGGCGCCCTCAGCGGCCCGCGCGACACCTACTCGGACATGGGGTTCGATGCGCAGTATGAGTCGAAGCTGGGGAAGGGGAACCTCGTGGTGCGGGGGACCTACATCCGCGAACGGTCGACCCTCGATGCCACGTTCGGCGGCGGCGGCTCGGCCAACACGAAGAACACGTTGAACGTCACCCGGGTCAACGCCAGCTGGTATCCGACCCAGCGGCTGGGACTCACCGGCGGCTACTTCGGGACCACCGGCACGACCGACGCGGGCCTCTACACGCCCAACCCGGTGGACGGGAGTGCCAATGGCGACCCGAAGACCAGCGGCCTGATCGGGGAGTTCGACTTCAATGCGTGGGAGAACACCCGCGTCGGGTTGCAGTACACCATGTACGGCAAGTTCAACGGGGGTTCGACCAACTACGACGGCTCGGGGCGCGATGCCTCGGGGAACAACACCCTGTACGGATTCGTCTGGCTCGCCTTCTGATGAGCTGAACGCACGACGGGGTCCCCTGCATCGCAGGGGACCCCGTCGTGTGTCCGGCACCTGGCCGATCGTCAGGCGGATGGCTTCTTCTCGGTCGAGAAGCCGATCCGGCGGGGGAGCTCCCCGGGCGCTTGCTGATTCTGACTTGGCGCGATACCGTATCCCTGTCCCTCCCCAACCCCAATCGGTCCCGTCGCCCTCCCCTCGCTGAGGAGTCCAAAGATGCTACCTCCCGCGGTCCGTCAGAGTGTGGCTCCGCTCCTCCTCCTCCTGGGCCTCACCGCCCTGCCGGCATCACTCCGGGCCCAGTCTCAGGCCAGCACCGGGATCATCCGTGGCACCGTGTCGGACGACGCCGGCAGGATGGTGTCCGGAGCGGTGATCATCCTCAAGAACCGGGAGACCAACGCCGAGCGCAGCCTCGTCACCAATGACCGGGGCGTCTTCGTCGCCACCCTCCTCAGGGTGGGCACCTATGACGTGACGGCCCGCTCGCTTGGCTTTCGCCAGTCTCAGCGGTCCGGCGTTGAACTCCGCCTGGGCGAGTCGGTGGACCTGCGCTTCCCGCTGGTGGCCCAGACGGTCGAGGTCGAGGCGCTCACGGTGTCCGGAGAGGGTGCACCGGTCGACGTGAGTCGCTCGGAGTCGGCCACCCGCCTGGGCGCCGAGGCGCTCGCGGGCCTCCCCAACAACGGCCGCAACGTCTTCAGTTTCACCACCCTGACCCCCAATGTCGCCATCGTGCAGGGTCCCGACGGGGATGAGATCAGCATCGGCGGGCAGCGCGGCATCCACAACAACGTGTCGGTGGATGGGGCCGACTTCAACAACCCCTTCTTCGGCGAACAACGGGGCGGACAGCGGCCGGCCTTCACGTTCAACCTCGACGCCGTCCAGGACTTCGTGGTGGTCTCCGACGGGGCCAACGCCGAATTCGGTCGGTCGGGCGGGGGCTTCGTCAACGTCATTACCAAGTCGGGGACCAATGAATTCCACGGGTCGACCCACTTCTTCCTCAAGAACGACCGGTTGTCGGCCGACTTCGCCCACACGGCATCGACCGGGACGTCGTCCGGGTTCAGCCCCGACTTCTCCCAGCAGCAGTTCGGCGCGACCTTCGGGGGCCCGCTGATCCGGGACCGGGCCTTCTTCTTCCTGGCCTACGACCAGCAAGTGTTCTCCGAGACCAAGCAGGCCAATCGGGGGATCGCGGTCGATACGACGTTGCAGACCTACCTCGGCACGGCGTTCAGCGGGGCGCTCGCCGGGGACTTCGGCCCCATCAGCCGGACCAACAACGCCAATGCACTCCTGGCCAAGGTGGACGTCCGCCTCGGCTCCGGGAACAACGTTTCGCTCAAGTACAACTACACCAACTCGCGGCAGGAGAACGGTACGTTCGACGTCGACTACTGGGGGCGGAGCGCCAACGGCCTCGAGCGCGACTATTCGAACGCACTGAACGGCAGCCTGACGACGGTGGCCTCGTCGGCGATGTCCAACGAATTCCGCTTCCAGCTCGCCCGGGAGGACCGGCCCCGCCCGTATGACGGTCCGACCAATCCGGCGACCGGCCGGCCCTTCCCCGACACCGACGTCGGCTTCATCGACGGCAACGGTGACTTCCGCGGGGCCCGGTTCGGCATGCCCTTCTTCCTCCCCATCACCGCCCACGACACCCGGTTCCAGGTGCTCGACAACCTCTCCGTGGTGCGGGGCGAGCACCTCTTCAAGCTCGGCGCCGAGTGGAACCGGACCGCGGCCAGCCAGACCTTCGTCGGGTTCGGCAACGGCCGGATGGCGTTCGGCTCGGTGGCAGGCTTCCAGAACTACGTCGCCAACGGCCCGTTGTATGTGGAGTGCGCCAACGACGCCACCAACGCCGCGACCCCGAGCTCGCTGACCGGCGCCTGCCCGGCGGGGGAGCATATCACCGGTCCGGTGATCCTCTACCTGCAACAGGCCGGTGTGGGCGGGCTGACTGTCGAACAGGCGGGCACGCAGACCATCACCCAGAATGAGATCGCGCTGTTCCTGCAGGACAGCTGGAAACCCCGATCCAACGTGACCGTCAACTACGGGGTGCGGTGGGAGGCCCAGATCGAGCCCGACCCGATCACGCCGCCGGACCAGGTCTTCTTCGCGCCGCTCATCGGGACCACCTCGACCACGGCGGCCGGGACCTTCGCCTTCCCGTCCGACGGGACCATCCCGTCGGACTACGGCATGCTGCAGCCGCGGCTGGGGATCGCCTACGACGTGCACGGGGACGGGAAGTCCGTCGTCCGGGCCAACGCCGGGATCTATTACGCCCGGACGCCGGGTCTCAACCTGGCCGGGACCCGCACCACCAACGGTTCGATCGGACAGACCCTGTTCCGGAACAGCGCGTTGATCGGGATCCTCGGGCCCCCGCCGATCTATGGCGAACTGCTGCCCTCGCCCGCGGGCGGGCCGTTCCGGCCCGATGTGACGGTGTTCGACAAGAACTTCCAGAATCCACGCACTTTCAGCGCATCGCTCGGGTATGAGCGGGAGGTCGGGAACGGGATGTCGGCCGGACTGACCTACACCTACGCCCGGACCGACAACCTGACCCGGTTCTTCAACGCCAACGATCCGGTCTTCGGCAACGGCGTCAACGGGCCGTGGACCAGCGCGCTGACGGCCGGGAACGGGATCGGCGCCTTGACGGTGGTCCAGAGCTCGGCGCGCTCGCGGTACAACGGCCTCACCGTTTCGCTCAAGCGGATGCGCGGGGCGCGCTTCCAGTACCAGCTCAATTACACCCTCTCGTTCGACAAGTCGGACGACGACAACGAGCGGGATCCCTTCTCGTTCCGCTACGCCCGGGCCAACAACCTCGCCCCGGAGTACAACTGGAGCGACCGCGACCAGCGGCATCGCTTCAACGCCTGGTTCCTGGCCATCCTTCCGGGCAATGTGTACCTCAACAACCGGGTGAGCGCCTACTCGGCCCAGCCGACCTCGGAGAAGTGCGGCGCAGGCAACACTGGCACGGGCGTACGGGCCACCTCCCCCAGCGACCGGATCTGCCCCAACGGTTCGATCCTCAAGCGCAACACCCTCCGGCGGGACAACGCCTACCTCTCCTGGGACGTCCGGGTGTCCAAGCCGTTCAGTTTCGGGCCCCGGCGCACCGTCGAGGCGACCCTCGAGGTGTTCAACCTGACCAATCACGACAATTTCAAGGATCCGTCAGCGAATGGGCTCTTTCTGAATTTCGACGGGACCATCCGAAGCGGGCTGGGGGAGCCGCGACAGGTCCAGGCCGGACTGCGGTACCTGTTCTAGCAGCCCTGCCCCGAGACCTCCAGTCGGGTCGTCGGGGGCGGTCCGTCAGGGGACCGCCGAGGGCACGGGGCGCGATCACGAAGCGGCTGGGATCTCCTACGATGGGGACCCCAGCCGCATCGTGATCGTGTGTCGATCACGCCCAGCGACACCACGCCGCCGAGGGCGGCCTCATGTTGCTGGCGTTCTGCGGGTCAGGCCGCCGGCTTCTTGTCGGTGGAGAACCCGAGCAGGGTATAGAGCGGGCAGAACGACACGAAGCTGGTGAGGAGGAAGATCGCGGCGAACGCCCCGAGGACGATCGCGAGCACGCCCGAGATCCGGCCCGTGAAGTAGAGAGCGGCGACCACCAGGGCGGCGGCGACGCGGAGGCTGCGATCGATCGTGCCCATGTTCTTCATCATACGGAGCTCCTGTTGTGTGGGGGACCGGTCAGACTTTCACATTCGGAACGTAGTTCTGGTCCCGCTTCGGCGGGCGGACATAGTCCCCCTTCGGCGGACGGCGTTTCGGGAGCTTGAGAGGGGGCGGGGTAGCGTCCTGATACGGCACCGATCCCAGGATGTGGGCGATGCAGTTGAGGCGAGCACGACGCTTGTCGTCCGCCTCGACCGTCCACCAGGGGGCCTGCTTGATGTCGGTATGGCGGAACATCGCATCCTTGGCCTTGGAGTATTCGACCCACTTGGGCATCGACTGGAGGTCCATCGCGCTGAGCTTCCATCGCCGCGCGGGGTCGCCCGCGCGGTCCTTGAACCGCTGCTCCTGCTCCTCGTCGCTCACCGAGAACCAGTACTTGAGGAGGACGACGCCTGAGCGCACGAGCATCCGCTCGAATTCGGGGGTGGCACGCATGAACTCCTCATACTCTGCGTCGCTGCAGAATCCCATCACGTGCTCGACCCCGGCCCGATTGTACCAGCTCCGGTCGAAGAGGACGATCTCCCCCGCCGCGGGGAGGTGGGCGACGTAGCGCTGGAAGTACCACTGGCTGCGCTCCCGGTCGGTCGGTGTCCCGAGGGCCACCACCCGGCAGCCACGAGGGTTGAGGGGCTCGGCGATCGCCTTGATGGCCCCCCCTTTGCCGGCCGCGTCCCGGCCCTCGAAGATGAGGACGACCTTCTGGCCGGTCTCCTTGATCCAGTACTGCATCTTGACCAGCTCGAAATGGAGCTCGTCGAGCTTCTCCTCATACCGTGCCCGCTTGAGCTTCTCGCGATCGGCGGGCATCAGGCGGTCTCCAGGTGGTCGGCCACCCAGCGACCGGTGGTGCCACAGAGGGAGCAACCCGCCTGCCCGCTGCCGTAGAAGATCATCTCGGAGTCGCGGTGGCACACGGAGCAGTGCGCGGGGATCGTCTCCAGGGTGTTGAGCGGGATCCCGTTCCGGACGATGCGGCGCACCATCGCGCTCGGTTCGTCCGCGCCGAGGGGGCACATCCGGCCGGTGCAGCTGGTCCCGATCTCGAGGCAGATGAGCTCGGTGTCGGTGATCTCGGGCTGGGTCTCGCCGAGGCTGGGCTCGGTGAGGAGGACGCGGACCGGCCGGTCGCAGGCGCCGCAATACAGTTGGTGGTTCTTCATGGGGCCCTCCAGGTCAGGTCAGGGGAGTGATCTCGGCATCGCTGAGCACCCGGCGCGCCATCCGTTGCGCGGTCTCGCGGTCGAGGCCGAAGACGGCGGTGGAGGCCGCATCGGCGTTGATGGTGGTGTCGCCCTGGACCGTCACGCTGTGGACGGCGGTCCGGCGCGGCGCGGCGGTGACGGGATCGATCAGGTGGTGATACCGCACGCCGCGATACTCGAAGTAGCGTTCGTAGTCCCCCGAGGTGGTGACGGCGCGGTCGGCCACCGCGATCCGTCCGGCGAGCTGGTCGAGGTGACGGGGATCCCGGATCCCGACCTGCCAGGGCGCGCCGTCGGGGGCGTGACCCAGGGCGTACAGGTCGCCACCGACGGTCACGAGGGCGTGCGCGATGCCGCGTCGACGGAGCGCGGTCACCGCGCGGTCGATGCCGTACCCCTTGGCGATCCCGCCCAGATCGAGGTGGAGATCCCGGTCGTCGAACCGGATCCGCGCCCCCGCGGCGTCCTGCGAGATATCGACCTTGCGCCAGAATCCGCGCGACGCGAGCCGCGTGACCTGACTCTCCGCCGGCGGGACGTGACGGTGAAGCACGTCCCAGAGCTCCGAGGCGCAGCCGACGGCCGGGTCGAACCGTCCGTCGCTCACGGAGGCCCAGCGGAGCGCGGTGGCGACCACGAGCCCCGTCTCGGCGGTGACGCGGACGCCATCGCGCGCGGCGCCGCTGTTGACCCGGCCGATGTCGGACCGGGGATCGAACCGTGTCATCGTGCGCTCCACCCACTGCAGCTCGGCCACCGCGGCGTCGAGGGCGGCCTGCGCCACCCGCTCATCGGCGTGCGCCACCTGGAGCTCGGCGATGGTCCCCATCACCGGGATGGTGCGCCGCGAGATCGGCGGCGTCCGCCGGAGCGCGCGGGGGAGCGAGGCGACGAGGAAGATCCCGGTGCCGAGCATCAGGAACTCCCGTCGCGTCGGAGGACGCCGGAAGAGGTCATCGGTCATGGTGTTCTCCTTCATCAGCGTGTCGTCCGCAGGAGCCGGTGCACCCGGTGCAGTGGCCGGTGCAACCGCGGTAGGGCACCAGGCCGAAGAGGACGAAGAGCCCGGCGCAGAGCAGGATGCCGATCAGGGTGGTGCTCATGGCGCGCTCCCCATCCCGGCGAACCCCATGAACGCCATCGAGAGGCAGGAGGCCACCACGAGGACCAGCCCCATCCGCCGCGCGACCACCGGGACATCGGCCACCTCGATACGTTCGCGGATCGAGGCCATCAGCGACAGGGCCAGCGTGAGCCCGAGCCCGGCGCCGATGGCGAAGACCAGCGACTCGACCAGGGTGTAGTGCCGGGCCGTCTGGAACAGGGCGAGGCCGAGGATCGCGCAGTTGGTGGTGATGAGCGGCAGGAAGATGCCGAGCTGCCGGAAGAGGATGGGGAAGTATTTCTTGACCGCCATCTCGACCACCTGCACCCCCGACGCGATCACCACGATGAACGCGATCGTACGAAGGAAGGGAGTGCGGGTGAGGACGTAGTTGTTGAGGGTCCAGGCCCCGATGGCGGTGAGGAGGAGGACGAAGGTGTTGGCGAGCCCCAGCCGCCACGCGGTCTCGATCTTGGCGGTGACGCCGAAGAAGGAGCAGAGCCCCAGGAACATCACCAGGGTGAAGTTGTTGACCAGCAGGGTCGAGACGAAGATCCAGGCCAGGTGACTCATGCGATCCTCCCGGCGCGACGCTTGCGCAGCTCGATGATGAACGCCAGCCCCAGCAGCGCGAGGCCGAGGGTGAAGAAGCCGCCGGGAGGCATCACCATGAAGACCCACGGCTCGAACCGGGGCCCGAAGAGGTCGTGGTCGAGCAGCGACCCCCGGCCGAGGACCTCCCGGATGGTGCTCAGCAGGGCGAGCGAGGCGGTGAAGCCGAGCCCCATCCCGAGGCCATCGGCCACGGCGCGCACTGGCCCCACCTTGGCCGCGAACGCCTCGGCCCGGCCGAGCAGGAGGCAATTGGCGACGATCAGGGGCATGAAGGGCCCGAGCGCCCGGCTGATCTCGGGAAAAGTGGCCGCGAGGATCATGTCGGCCAGCGTCACGAAGGTGGCGATGATCAGGATGTAGGAGGTGATCCGCACCTCGTGGGCGATGTACTTGCTGAAGAGCGCCACGATGAGCCCGGAACCGACCAGCACGAAGAGCGTTGCCAGCCCCATCGCGATGCCGTTCGCGAGGGTATTGGTGACCGCCATCGTGGGGCACATCCCGAGGAACTGCACGAGGATCGGATTCTCGCGCGAGATGCCGCGCCAGATGTCCGCCACCAGGGTGGCCGGTGGGGGTGCCCCCGGCACGAAGTCGGGGGCGTCGGCGGCGGCGATGGTAGTTGGTGTCACGAGCTCCCTCCCCGGTCCCAGGTATCGAGCAGGGGGCGCCACCGCTCGATGGCGTGGTTGATGATCCGGATCACGGCCCGCGATGAGATCGTGGCCCCCGTGATGGTCTGGACCTCGCTCGGCGTAGTGCCGGCGTGTCCCTTCACCCCGGTGAGCGGGGGGACCCGCCCCGCGAACTGGCCGGTGAAGGCGCTGTCGCGCTCGATCTTGTCGCCCAATCCCGGGGTCTCCTTCTCCTCGACCACGGTGAAGCCGATGAGCGTGCCGGTCGCCGGATCGAATCCGATCATCAGCGTCACCAGTTCCTGGAACCCCGGCTCGGCCGCGGTGATGGCGACGCCCAGGCGCCGGCCGTCGGCGTCGTAGCCGACGTACGCCTTGGGAGTCTGGTCGAGATCCCCCGCCGGGGCCGTCCGTGTCAGCGCGTCGTGCACGAGGTAGAGCGTGTCCCATCGCACCGGCGCATGGAGGACCTCCCGTACCGCACCCTCGAGCCGCGCGGCGGCGTGACGCCTCACGGCGGGGAGCGTGAGGTCGTACACCGTCGCCACCAGCCACCCGGAGAGCGCGCCGGCGACGGCGAGCGTCACGAGCAGCCGCCAGGCGGGTGTGCCCTTCCCGGGGGCTGCCATCGCGGGGGCGCCGTGCTGATGGGTGACGGTCACGCGGCCACCTTCCCGCCGCTGCCGAAGACCCGCGGCTGGGTGGCCCGGTTGATGAACGGCACCAGCGCGTTCATGAACAGGATGGCGTACATCACCCCTTCCGGGAGCCCGCCCCAGACCCGGATCACCACCACCAGCACACCGATGCCGGCGCCGAAGATCCAGCGGCCCCGGTCGGTGATGGGGGAGGTGACGAGATCGGTGGCCATGTACACCCCGCCGAGCATCAATCCCCCCGAGAAGAGCATGAAAAGTGCGTCGGGCCGGCGCGGATCGATGAAGTGGATGACGGTGCTCAGGAGCGCCACCGTGGCGAGGACGCTCACCGGGATCCGCCAGTTGAGATACCGCTTCCAGGCGAGGAAGGCCCCGCCGGCCAGGATCACCAGGGCCGCGGTCTCACCGATGGAGCCGCCGGTGCTGCCGGTCACGAGATCGATCAGCGCGGTGGTGTGCCCCTCGAACTTGAGGAGCCCGAGCGGGGTGGCGGAGGTGATCGCGTCGGTGACGGGGCGGGTGAAGGGAAGGGCGAAGAGGTCTCCCTTCAACGCCCAGAAGTTGCCGCCCCACGTGGGCCAGGTGGTGATCGCCACCGGGAAGGCCGCCTGGAGGAAGGCGCGTCCGACCAGCGCGGGGTTGAAGACGTTCTGCCCCAGCCCGCCCCAGACCAGCTTGCCGAACCCGATCCCGAAGGCGCCGCCGAGGCAGGCCATCCAGAGCGGAAGCCCTGGGGGCAGGGCGAGCCCGAGCAGGAGTCCGGTGATCGCGGCCGAGCCATCGGCGAGGGTGCCGCCCTTGCCAAGGAAGTGTTCGGTGGCGACTGCGCCGATCACCGCGGCCAGGATGACAAGCAGCGCGCTCACGCCGAAAGACCAGGCCGCCGCTACAATCACCGGGGCGAGGCTCGCGACCACGTTCCACATGATCACCGGGGTCGAGTCCTGCGAGCGGACGTGGGGCGAGGCGGTGACGATGAGCGGCGTGGTCACGCAGCCCCTGCCGCGGCGCGCCGGAGCGCCGCCTTGCTGGCCTGGAACAGCTGGGCCAGCGGGATGTTCGAGGGGCAGACGTAGGCGCACGAGCCGCAGAGCATGCAGTCGCTCAAATGGTGATCGCTCATCGTTTCATACTGACCTACGCGGGCGAAGTCCCCGAGCAGGGAAGGATTGAGGAACACCGGACAGGCCTCGAGGCAGCGGCCGCAGTGGATGCAGGGATACACCTTGGCCTGCCGGGTCTCGTGCGCCCGCAGCACGACGACGCCGGTGGTCCCCTTGAGGACCGGCGCGTTCAGGTCGGCCTGGGCCTGGCCCATCATCGGCCCGCCGACGATCACTTCCGCACCGTCGTCCGTGACACCGCCACAGAAGGCGAGGAGGTCGCGGAGCTTGGTCCCCACCGGCACGATGAGGTTGGCGGGGTGGAGGAGCCCGTGCCCCGATACGGTCACGATCCGTTCGATCAGCGGCAGCCCGGTCTCGAACACCTCGGCTATGGCCGACACGGATCCGACGTTCTGGACCACCACGCCCACCGTCACCGGAAGCTTCCCCGACGGGACCTCGATCCCGGTGACGGCGTGGATCAGCATCTTCTCCGCCCCCTGGGGATACTTCACCGTGAGGGGGAGGATGGTGAGGTCCAGGTCGGCGGGCCGTGCCCCTTCGAGCGCGGCGATGGCGTCAGGCTTGTTGCGCTCCACCCCGACCACGCACCGCTTCACGCCGAGGGCGTGCATCATCACCCGGACGCCGAAGAGCACCCGGTCCGGGTGCTCCACCATCGTGCGGTGATCCGAGGTCAGGTACGGCTCGCACTCGGCCCCATTGATGATCAGCGTGTGGACCGCGTGGTCCTTGGGAGGCGCCAGCTTGACGTGCGTAGGGAAGGCGGCGCCGCCGAGTCCCACCACGCCGGCGTCTTGCACGGCGCGGATCACCTCGTCGGTGGTGAGTCCTTCCCAGCGCGGCACCATCCGGGGGCGTGGCACCTGGGGGGCGAACCGGTCCACCGCGATCCGCGCCGCGAGGGCCATCGAGCCGTCGGGGTGGGGCCACCAGTCGATCGCCGTCACCGTGCCCGCGGCCGAGGCGTGGACCGGGACCGAGACCCAGCCATCGGCCAGGGCCACGGGGTCGCCACGTTCCACGTGGTCCCCCACCTTCACGCAGGGGATCGCGGGGTTCCCGGCGTGCTGACGGAACGGCAACACGATCTCCGCGGGGAAGGGCATCCGTCGGATGGGAAGGCCCGAGGTGAGTCCCTTCTCCTCGGGGGGATGGACGCCGTGGCGGAAGCCGGAGGAGAGCCTCACGCGACGCTCAATTGAACTTCGCGGCGCGCGCGATCCACTTGGGGAGGTCCTTCTCCCTGGCGTCGAGCGGCGTGCCGGGGTGGATGATCGACACGGGGCAGCGTTCCGCGCCGGTGACCAGCTGGGCGAAGGTGCCGGCGTGGGCGTCCTTGATGTAGGCCTGCTTCTCCGCGTTGTAGGCGAACATCTTCTTGTTCAGGTTGGTGCACTCGTTGCACGTGGTGCAGCGGGCCGAATCGATCCACGCCTCGAGCGCCATCTCCTCGTCCTCGGCGACGGCGACCGCCGTGGATGCCGAGGCGGGTGCAGCGGCCGTGACTGCGGTCGGCGCGGGGGCCGACGCGGGGGAGACCGGCGCCGCCACCATCGTGGCCACTGTCACCAGCTTGCTGCTGCCATTGGGTGCAGGCGGAAGTGAGGCCAGGAACTCCGCCACCGCGGCGGAACCGCCGGCGCGCTGGAGGAGGGCGCCGGCGAGCTGGCGTGCCATCTGGGCGGGGACGCTGGCCCGGAGCTCAGACATCTGCAGTTCGTAGGCCGCCTTGAGCTCGGTGCTGCGCCGCTCGAAGTCGCTCTCGAGCGCGGCGGCGACCGTGGCCCGCACCGCCGGGGCGATCTCGAGTCCCGCCAGCTGCCGGAGCTGGCTCCAGAACTGCTGGCGCTCCTCGGCGAGCTGGACGATCTCGCGGGTCGTGGTGATCCGCTGGAGGGTGCGGTCCTTGGCGAGCGCCAGGATGTACGGCGTCCGTCCCTCGCGTGCCTCCGTGCCCAGCGTCAGGAACTCATGGAATGGCACCATCTTGTCGGTCCACTGGTCGGGGGCCGCCTCGGTGAAGTGCTGCTTGAAGCGCCCTTCGGTGGCGGCCCAGTCGGCGATGGTGACCGGGAGCTCGAGCTCCTGCTCGGCGCCCGCCGCATCGACATACTTGAGCGTGTACGTGGGCCACGGGTCGTCGACCGCCGGGTTCCCTTCGAGCGAGAGCTGGTCGGCGTAGGTCGGGCCGGCGTCGGGGTCGAAGGTAAGGAAGGGGAACGCCCGGCTCTCCAGCGCGAGCCGGGCCGCGTGCTGCGACCAGTCGTCGGCGAGGCCGTGTTCCACCGGGCAGGGGGTGTAGACGTTGATGAGCACCGGGCGCCGCTTGTGCAGCCCCTTGAGCACGCCGGCGATCAGGTGACTCGCGGCCGCCTGGGAGGTCTGGTGCACGTAGACCCCACGGTGCGCGATGGCGAGGAGGGCCAGCTCCTTCCGCACCTCGGTCTTCCCGTGCTGCGCCTTCCCGAAGCCCGACATATCGGCCACCTGGCCGGTGAAGCCGGAGGTGCAGGCCTGCCCGCCGGTGTTGGAGTAGACCTGGGTGTCGAGCACCACCACCCGGATCGGTTTCCCGGACGCCAGGAGGCGGGAGAGGTTCTGGAACCCGATGTCGAGCATCGCGCCGTCGCCGCCCATCGCGAGGATCGGCGGGCAAAGGGCGAACTCGTCATCGGTGAAGCCGGCCCAGTTGAGGAGGCTGAGCGCTGGCTCGTCCACCGTCGCCTCATAGGTCCCCTCACCGAGCCGCTCGGCGCGGCGCACGACCGCGATGTCGTCGGCCATCTTCCGCATGTGGGCCTCGAACAGCCCGATGGCGATCGACGGGGAATCCTGGAAGAGGTGATTGACCCAGGGGAAGGGATACGGATTGTACGGATACGTGCTGGCCCACACCGAGGAACACCCGGTGCTGTTCGCCATGCCCAGGGGGGCGCGGCCGGTGCCGCTCGGTCCCACCTCATAGCGCCACTTGAGGTCGCGCAGCTCGCCGAGGGTTCGGTTGAGCCGCGCGAGGCGATCCTTCGTTTCGAGGAAGACGCCGGTGGTGACGAGCCGTTCGACCTCCGCTTCGAGCGCCGCGATCAGCGACGTCAGGTGGGCGACGTGCTTCGCCACCCGCGGCTGCATCGAGGCGAAGATCGAGGAGACGATGAGGTGCACGGCGGTCTTCTCGCCGCAGCCCATGCAGGCGCCGTCGCCGCCGACCATCGCGCGGTAGGTGGCCTTCTTCAGCAGCAGGGAAGAGAGCACTCCGATCCCTTCGTCGACATCGGAGACGTTCACGAACCGGTCGTCGGTGTCGGGGAGCTTCTGCCAGGTGGCCCAGTTGCGGCGGAGCCGGGCGAGTGCGAGGTCATCCTGCTTCACCGTCACCAGGGCCCCGTCGGGGCAGACCTCCACGCAGAGGTTGCACCCTTTGCACGCCTCGGGGTTCACCGTGACCGAGAGGAGGCCGCCGGTCCCCTTCTGCCTCCCTTCGACCGCGTCGAAGAAGGGTCGGGTCCGGGCCAGCGGGAATTCGGCGAGCCTCTCGTGCACCTTCGCCACGAGAGCGTCGGTGGCGGTGCGCCGCTCGGCGTCCCATCCCATCTTGTCGGCCACCGCCACGTAGGCGCGGGCGAACGCCTTGGGGACGGCGACGGCGCCCTCCTTGGCGAGGAGCTTCTGGGTCTCGCGCCCCCACGGCTTGACCAGGGGGCGGAGCGGATCGAAGGCCCCATCGTGCAGCGCGGCCACCACCGCGCCGAGCACCTCCTCCGGCGCGTTGACGAGGCCGGGGATCGCGGCGTCGGGACACTGGGTCCAGCATTGGGCGCAGCCGGTGCAGTTGGCCGCGATGAAATCGGGGACCTCCATCCGGACCCCGCTCATGTCACGCACGGTGCCGGTGGCCGCGGGGATGGCGCTGATCGCGGCGAAGGGGTCGGCGATCCCGTCCTGTCCCAGCGCGCAGAGGGAGCAGACCTGTTCCCAGAAGCGGCCAGGGTTGGCGACCCCGGGGACCGCGTCGATCACATCGAGCGACTTGGGGATCCGGGGCACCGCACCGACCGGGTCGGTCGCTTCGACCTCGCTCGTCGACACGGCGAACACCTCGTCGAAGCCGCGGCGGATGACACGGAGGTTGTCCTCGACGACCGAACCGCCCCGGTGCCCGAACTTCTTGGTGAACTGGGCACGGAACCCGTCAAAGAGCCGCGCTTCGGTGGTCTCCTCCTGCTGCAGCAGCGGGGCGGTATTGAAGAAGGCGCCGAGGAAGGCGGCCCCCTGCATCCGGTACCGCAGCTCGATGTCGGCGGCCTCGGCGCGGGCGATGGCGAAGGCGTCGAGGACGAAGACGCGGATGTTCCGTTCGCGGATCGTGGCCCGTGCCCGGGCGGGGAGCGTGAGCCAGAATGCCTCGGGACCGAGGTCGCTCTGGATCACGAAGACGCCCCGGTCGGCGAGGCCGGCCAGGGGGTCGCTGTGGCGGAAGACGTTGGGGTCGGGGGAGAGCACGACATTGACGTGCTTGAGCTCACAGTTGAGCCGGATCGGCTCGTGCGCCAGCACGGCGTAGAAGGTCGTCGGCTGGCCCTTCTTCTCAGAGCCGTATTTCGGGTTCGCCTTGATGGACATCCCGAAGAGCTCGAAGGCGGTCATCGCGAGGTTCTTCCCCATCGTGATGGCCCCCCACCCGCCGACGGAGTGGATCCGCACCGCGGTCGCTCCCTCGGGCAGGAGATCCACCTCCCCCGCCGAGCGGAGCGAGAGCTCGCCCAGGGCGGGGTAGCTGTCGAGCATCTGTTCCTGCCAGATCTGGAGCTTCGGCAGTCGGGTGTCGAGGCGGATGAAGTCGATGCCGAGGTAGAACTGCCGCCGCCGGGTACCGCGGGGGAGCATGTTGTCCACCGCGGCGATGATGTCGCCCGGCTGCAGGTCCCGGCTGCCGAGCCCGAAGCAGCCCGAGTAGAAGTCGGGGACCTGGTCGGGCGTGAGCGAGGCCACGCCGGCGTGGGCCGGCGCACCGGTGGAGCGGGCGCGGCCATTCTCGACCCCCTGCGACATCGCAGCGCGGATCTCTCGCAGCAGCGGCGGGTCGACCGCGAGCGGCTGGTCCGTCCGCTCGAGGACCACGACCCCCTTCTTGCCGGCGAGCGCCCCGCTCACCAGATCGGCCGGGAAGGGGCGGAACATAGTCAGGTTGAGCACCCCGACCTTGATGCCTCGCGTCTTCCGGAGATGATCGGCGACCGCCTCCGCGTTGGCCACCACCGATCCCTGGCCGACGATCACATACTCGGCGTCCGCCAACCGGTGCCCTCCGATGCGCGCATACTGCCGTCCGGTCAGGGTGGCGAACTCCTCGAAGGCCTGGTCGGCGAGGGCGAGGATGTGGTCGAAGTAGAACGGTCGCTGGGCCGCGACCCCCTGGGCATAACTGTCCTGGTTCTGCACCACGCCGAGCATCGCCGGATTGTCGAGGTCGAACATCTCCGGGATGCGGCGTCGGGTGTCGCCGAACACCATCCGCTGGGCCGGCGTGGGACAGGGGATCCGGTCGGCGGGATCGCCCAGGTAGGTCTTGATGAGCTCGCGCTCGGGGAGCAGGAGCGATTCGATGACGTGCGAGGTGAGGAAGCCGTCCTGGGCGATGATCCCCGGGTTGAGCGCCAGTTCGGCGATCCGGTGGGCGATCAGGTTCAGGTCGGCCGCTTCCTGCACATCCTTGGCGAAGAGCTGGAAGAATCCGGTGTCGTCGACGGCGTGATAGTCGTCGTGTCCCGCGTGGACATTGAGGGCGTGCTTGGTCATGGCCCGCGCCGCGACGTTGAGCACGTAGGTGAGTCGCTTGCCGACCGCGGCATAGAGCGACTCGTGCATATAGGCGATGCCCTGGCCGCTCGAGAAGTTCGCGGTACGGAGCCCCGACATCGACATCCCGGCGGTGACGGCGGCCGCGGCGTGCTCTCCTTCCGGTTCGAAGAAGAGAAGCCGGCGCCCGTGGACGTTGAGCTTCCCGTCGGCCACCGCGGCCGCCCATCCTTCGCCCATCTGGGTCGAGGGGGTGATGGGATACACACCGGCCGCTTCGCCGGCGGCGGTCTCCATCGCCACGACCGCACCGCTGCCGTCGAGTGCGGTGAGGATCCCCGGAAATCTCGGTGTCATGCGCTTGCGCTCCCTGCCAATGAGGGCTCGCGGGCGAACTGTGCCCCGTCGAGCCAGACGATCGCGCCGGTCGGGCACCGTGCCGTCGCGTGCGGGTCGGCCGCTTCGATGTATGTGTAGTCCACCACGGCCACGCCGCTCGCCACGCTGATGAGCCCCGGTGCCGCATCCTGGACGCACTTGCCGCAGGCGGTGCAGGCCACGCTGCAGGCGGTGAGCGCCCCGTCGCCGCCGAGGAGGTTCTGGCATTGCACGAAGAGACGGTGCTCGATCGAAAGCAGCGTGAAGAGCCCCTTGGGGCACGCTTCGACGCAGTCGCCGCAGGCGGTGCACTTCAGCGGATCCACCACCGGGAGCCCGGCGTCATTCATCGTGATGGCGTCGAAATCACAGACGCGGGCACAATCCGCGAGCCCGAGGCACCCCCAGGCACACCCCTTTCCCCCTCCGGCAACGGCGGTCGCCGCCGCACAGGTGCCGATGCCGCGATACTCGGCCCGCGACCCCGCGACGTCGCAGCCCCCCGCGCACTGCAGCCGCGCCACCCGGCGCACCGCGGTGCCGGCGTTCACGCCGAGGAAGGAGGCGATGGCGCGGTGGGCAATCTCACTCCCGACGGTGCACTGGCTCGGCGCCACCTTCCCTTCGACCGCTTGCTCGGCGAAGGCCCGGCATCCCGGGAGGCCGCACGCGCCGCAATTGGCGTTGGGGAGCATCGACGCCACGAGGTCGATGCGAGGATCCTCCCACACCCAGAGCTTCCGGTTGGCCAGCGCGATGAAGATCGCGAACACCAGGCCGACCCCGCCGATGATCAGGATCGACAGCAGCGTCATTGCGGGGCCCCCAGCAGCCAGGCGGCGACCCGATCCATCGCATCGTCGGCGCCGAGGGCCTGGACTGGCGGCCCACCCGTGGTGGGGATCGCGAAGGGGGTCCGGGCCAGGTCGCCGAGCAACGTGCGGTCTTCGGTCATCTGCCACGCGCTCATCCCGCCGAGGGCGCGCTTCGGGACCTCCCCGATCGTCCGCACGGTGAGCCGCTGCCACGGTTCGCGACCCGCGAGAGGATCGTGCAGGAAGACCGCCGAGCCTTCGGGCATCACCGCCGCGATCGCCGGACCGTTGAAGTCGGCGACCCGATCGAGGCCGGTCCCGTCGTTGGTCTGCAACACGAGGGTCCCTGGCGTGACGCAGCGCGCCAGCGGGGCGGGGGCGGCGGCGCCCCGGACCACAAGGACGATCTTCTCCCGGCCGTCGGCGTACTCCGTGAGGGCGCCGGGATGGAGATCGCTCCCTTCGAGGGTCACGATGAGGGGCGGGGCGAACCGACGGGCGGCCTTGCTCCAGGAATGGAACCCGATCGGGTCGAGGAGCGGGTCGTGCGCGGCGCGATCGTAGCGTCCGCCGCGCACTGCTTCGGAAAGCATCACCGCACCGAAGGCCCGGCCGAGTTCGGCCAGGGCCCGGTCCACCGCCGGGCCAAGTCGGCCCCAGCCGGGCAGATCGACCACGAAGGCCGAATCCCCCCGGTCGATGACGGCGCCGAGGGTGACGATCGCGTGCGCGAGTGCGTCGAGCGCGCCGGGGCCGACCGAGGGCACCGCGGGGAAGAGCGCGGCGAAGCGACCCGCATCGATCCTCCCCGCCGCGAAGGGACCGAGTTCCGCTCCCGCCCGGTGGGCGCGGGTCACGGGATCCGCGGCATCGGCGACCACGAACGACTCGGCCTGTCCCAGGGCGTCGTGGATGAGGGCACGGAACTCGGCGATGGGACGCGCCATCGCCGCGAGGACCGACGCGAGGCGCGGATCAGACGGCATAGCGGTCGAGCTCCGTGTCGAGGAGGGCGAGCCGTTCGTCGACCGTCTTCGGCGCGACGCGCCGCAGCTCCTCGTACCGGGGGCGGGTCGGATCGCGGAACAGGAGCCCCAGGTGGATATGGTCGGTGAGGTCGGCGATCTGCCGGGCGGCGGCGAGATCGGCGGGGTCGTGGATCACACTCGTCTTGTAGATCTTCTCGAGCCCCGGGGCCGTCACGCCATCGTCGTGCGTCAGGAGGGCGATGCGGTCGGGGTCCTGGATCGCCGCCTGGTACACGGCCGGTGAATAGATCGGGCAGCGCTGCAGGATCCGCACGAAGCTCAGTCCCTTGTGGTGGTAGGCCGTGCGCAAGGTCGCGGCGAGGTGCGCCGGGACCCATTCGGCGGTCTGCGCCACGAAGGAGGCGTTGGTCACGCCGAGCGCCACGGAGAGCGGGTTCAGTGCCGGGAGCCAGCTCCCCTTCGGCTGGGAGTTGCTGGGGAACCCCTGCGGCGTCGTGGGTGAGGTCTGCTGCTTGGTGAGCGCGTAGATCCCGTTGTCGAGGAGCAGGACCGTGAGGTCGAGGTTGTAGCGGAGCGCGTGCACCCAGTGCGCCGCCCCGATCGAGGTGCAGTCGCCGTCGCCCATCACGACGAAGACCGTGAGGTCCGGGCGGGCCAGCCGGATCCCGGTGGCGATCGGGAGGGCGCGGCCGTGGATCCCGTGGAAGCCGTACGTCTTGAGGTAATGGGGAAAGCGGCTCGAGCACCCGATCCCCGAGACGAAGACGGTCTGCTCGGGGGTGAGCTGTTCGGCGGTGAGGAGCTTTTGCACGGCGGTGAGGATCGAGTGATCACCGCACCCGGGACACCAGCGGGCGCGGGCCCCTTCGTAGTCACTCAGCTCATACTCGGCGTCCCCGCTCTCCGGCTGGAGGACCGGCAACAGCCCGCAGGTGGCGGTCACTTGGCGCCTCCCCGCGGCATCCGCGCGCGGATGGCCTCCAGGATGGCCCCGGGGCGGAGCGGCTCCCCGGGAACGCGGGTCCAGCAGTCGACGTCGACGAGGGTCGAAGCGCGGAGCAGCCAGGCGAGCTGACCCCGTCGCCGCGACTCCTCGGTGATGAACGGCTCGCCCACCTCATCGCTGTAGTTCATCTCCACGGTGCAGACCGTCCGGAAGCGCTGGAAGATCCCCTTGAGGCCGGGCTCCAGCGGCGAGAGGAAGCGGAGGTGCAAGGAGGAGACCTTGAGCCCCCCTTTCCGGGCCCGGTCCACCGCTTCCTCGATCGCTCCCTTGGAGCTCCCCCAGCCCACGATGAGGAGATCGCCCTGGGCCGGACCGTACGGCGTCGGCGGGGTCAGCAGCGACTGGAGCACCGCCAGCTTGCGGCTCCGCATCGCCGAGCTCCGCTGATGGACCCCGGAGCTGTAGGCCACCTTGCTCCCCTCGTCGTGCGACAGGCCGGTGACGGTGTACGCACCGCCCAGCTGGCCGGGGACGATCCGGTGCGAGAGTCCGGTCGCCGGATCCCACTGGTATGCCTTCGCCCCTGCGGCCACCGGGGCGAGGTCGACCGGGGCGGCCTGCCAGGCGCCGTCCGGCACCGGGCGGGAGAACGGGGTCACGCCGGTCGCCAGGTTCGCATCCGACAGCACCATCACAACGGTGCGGAATGTCTCGGCCAGCCGCCGCGCGGTGATCATCACGTGGAAACACTCTTCGATGGTCGCGGGGGCGATCACGATGTGGGGCGAATCCCCCGGGCTCGCGAACAGCGCGGCCATCAGGTCGGACTGCTCCACCTTGGTGGGAAGGCCGGTGCTCGGCCCGCCCCGCTGCACGTTGATGAGCACCAGCGGCATCTCGGTCATCACCGCCAGGCCGAGGAACTCGGTCTTGAGGGCGAGCCCCGGCCCCGAGGTCACCGTAAAGGCGACCTTCCCGGCATACGAGGCACCGATGGCCACGCCCACGGCGGCGATCTCGTCCTCGGCCTGGTGCACGATCCCACCGAAGCGCTCGAACACCTCGCTCAGGTAGTGTGCGACGGAGGTGGCCGGGGTGATGGGATACATCGCGCAGAGTTCGAGCCCCGCGGCGACCGCCCCGAGGCCGAGCGCTTCGTTCCCGTTCATCACCACCAGCGCCTCGGTGATCGGAGCGGGCGGGACCTCGACCCGGAAGTCGATGTGCTGTTCGGCCCAGGCGCGGCCGAGTTCGAGGAGTGCCACGTTCTGGGTGTAGACCGCCTCGCTCTTCTTCCGGAAGGCGTAGGCGATCTGCTCCTTGATCCGCGCCATGTCGCGGTCGAAGATGCAGGCCAGCATCCCGAGGGCGAACATGTTCTTGCCCTTGCGGGGATTGTCGACCAGGGTGAGGCACTCCCGTTCCATCGGCACCGGGATGATCCGGTACTGATGCCCCGCGAGCTCGGCCATCCCCGCCTCCCAGGCCGCGCGGATCTCGGGATCGTCGTCGGTGGCCCACTTGTCCTCGACCAGCAGCACCGCATCCTCGGCCAGTGCGCCGAGCCGGTGACGGGCGAGGAGCACCTGTTCGTTGAACGCGAGCACGAGATCGGTGGCATCGCCCCAGTTGGTCATCGCCCCGACGCCGAACCGGATCCGGTAGCCGCTGGCCCCTTCGGGTACGCGGGGCGGGGGCTGGATCTCCGCCGGGATGATCTCGACCGTCCAGACCCCGTTGCCCATCTTGGCCGAGACGGCACCGAAGATCTGACCGCACTTCTGGGCCCCTTCGCCCGAATCGGAGACGATCTCGATGGTGTGCTCGGTCTTCCGGGCAGTGCGCGGCGAGCGGCGGGCGCGCGGGGCGGGTCGGGTGGCGGTCACAGGGAGAGGACCCTCACGTCGGGGATCACGGGCGGGGGAGCATGCGGGCGGTCGGCGGAGCGCCGTTCGCGCAGGCGGGCCATCTCGTTGATCAGATCCTCATACACCGCCACGTCGAGCAGCACGGCCGCGCAGCGGCCATGTTGGGTCAGGATGAGCGGGTGTTTGGTGGTGCGGACCTGTTCGATGAACGCGGAAGCGTGGGCCCGGAATTCGGTGACCGGGCGGACATCCTGCGAAGGGCTGAGTCGGGGCGTTCGGCGGTTCGTCACTATGTACACCTGGCCGTACGGGGGAAATGACGTTCCCGGACGTAAACACGCCCCCTGTGAAGGGGGCGTGAAAGGCCGATGAGAGGGGGCTCGGGAGGGTCAGCGCGCGATGATCCGTTGGCGCCACGGGGGGCGGGTCCTGTCGAAATTGGCGGTCAGGAGGTATTCGCCGGGGCTGGGGATGAATTCGAAGTCGAAGGTCTCCCCGGTGGCGACCCGCTGTGCCGCCGGCCGGAGGGTCGCCTGGGCCCGAGGAAGGGTCCAGCCATCCTTGGCGAGCGCGCGCCAGGTGACCAGTGTGGTGTCGCGCCGGAGGGCGACGCCTTGGCCTCCCGCCGCGCCGATCGCGATGATGCGGATCCGTTGGGACACCCCCGCCTGCACCGTGAGCGGCGCGCTGGTACTGTCGCCATTGACCAGGATGTAGGGAGGGTCGGCGACACCGTCCCAGGCGAGGAGGTAAACGTGGTCCCGCGCTGGGTCGAATCGTTCCCCCGGTTCCGTGACGATCAGGGCGCCGTAGAGCCCCGATGTGAGCTGTTCGAAATCCCCCAGATGGGTGTGATAGATGAAGGTCCCGGCGCGGGGGAGCGTGAGATGCGCCACGAACGAGTCTCCCGGAGGGATCATCGGCGCCATCCGGGTCGAGTCGCCGCTCCACCCCGCCACTCCGTCGGAGTAACTCTCCAGCTCGATGCCGTGCCAATGGACGGCCGTCGCCATGGGGAGCCGGTTGTGGACCACCACGTCGGTGGGCTGGCCCCGGGTCAGGAAGAGGATCGTCCCCATCGGCTCCACCGAGTCGGCCGCCGGGGGCGTGGCCCCCCGTTGCAGCACGTAACCCAAGGTCCTGGGCGACCGGTGCCGGCGCCTCCCTTCGTCCACGAAGAGCTCGAGCCGTCGGGCCCCTCGGCGATCGGCGGCGACGCTCCCTGGTCGTGCGCGGACGTCGATGCCGAGCACCAGTCCCGCCATGTGGCGACCGGCGTCGGTGGACATCGCGTTGTGCGCCGCCTCGGTCGAATCGGTGTTGAGCCGGGCGCTGGCGGGGATCACGTGGAAGGCGATGTGGCAGTGGAAGAGCCAACGGCCGGGTCGATCGACCACGGCGGTCAGGATCATCGAGCCGCCGGGTCTCATCCGCTCAGTGACCATCGTCTCCCGCAGCGCCGGGGCGTACACGGTGTCGGCGAAGGGATCGCCACGTGAGGCGACCGTGAAGTAGAACCCGTGCAGGTGCATCGGGTGGTTCCGGATCGTGGCGTTGATGACCCGCCACCGGAGCGTGTCGCCGACGGTGGCGGAGATCCGTTCGGTGTAGGGCCAGGAGCGCCCGTTGATCGCGAGTGCGTTGCCGTAGGTGACTGGATCCTTGATGACGCCCCAGATGTTCATCACCAGCACCCGGTCGGGAGGGGAGCCGGCCCGCGGGTCGACGATGAAGGCCCCGGCGAGGGTCTCCCGTTCGGCGTCCTTGTCGGGATGGTGCTTCCCCATCACCGCCCAGTAGAGGTAGGTACCGGGCGCGCCGGCCAGAAATTGGAGGCGGCGGGTGTCGCCGGCGGGGATCCGGAGGGTGTCATGCGCCTGGTCCGGGCGGGTGGCGAGCCCCACGATCTCAAGGGTCGAATCCGATCCGGTGTTCGTGATGGTGATGTCGATGACCGTCCCCTCTTTTACCCGGATGAGCGGGGCGGGGATGCGTGGCGTCTCGCCGGCCTCGGCGAAGGCGACGACCTCGACCGAGGGGCCCGAGTCGGCCTCCGGGCTCCACCGGGCGCGGCGGGTGACGAGGCTCAGCGTCAGCGTGTCGGCGCGGAGAGTCCCGGCCGGAACGGTGTTGTCGTTGGCGACGACGGCGGGAAGGGAGGAAGGGGCGGGGGAACAGGCGGCAAGGCCGAAGAGCAGGGCGATGGTGTACCCGCGCGGAATGGTCGCGCGGATCATCGGGGGTGTGAAACGGACAAGGGGGGCTCGCGGTGGACGTGGAGGGGTTGGCGGAGGATACGGTCCCGAGTCCACTCCCGCAATCGGCCACCCCGACCCCCCTCAGAGCCGCTCGAACTTGGCCTGGAAGAAGCGGAGGTACTTCGGCTCGTAGGTCATCCGGAGCCCGCGGGTCCCCTCCCGCCGGTCGAAGATCATCTTCACCGACTCGGCCACGACATCCATGTGAGCCTGGGTGTACACCCGGCGGGGGATCGTGAGCCGAGTGAGTTCGAGTTTGGGGTAGTAGTGGTCGCCGGTCGCGGCGTCGCGGCCGGCGCTGACGATCCCGCGCTCCATCGCCCGGATCCCTGAGTCGAGGTAGAGCTCCGCCGCCAGGGTCTGGGCCGGGAACTCCTTCTGGGGGATGTGGGGATAGAACGCCTTGGCGTCGAGGAAGATCGCGTGTCCTCCCACCGGCAGGACGATGGGGATCTTCCAGTCGGTCAGGAGGTCGCCGAGGTAATGGACCTGGCCCACGCGCGAACGGATGTGGTCGTCCTGCAGCGACTCCTCGATGCCGATCGCCATCGCCTCCATGTCGCGTCCCGCCATGCCCCCGTAGGTGTGCAGTCCCTCGTAGACGACGATGAGGTTCCGCAGCTCCTCATAGAGCGCCCACTCGTTCACGGCAAGCCACCCGCCGATGTTGACCAGATTGTCCTTCTTCCCGCTCATCCAGGCGCCGTCAGTGTATGAACAAAACTCCTTAAGTATCTCGGCAATGTTTTTACCCGCGTAGCCGTCTTCACGCTCCTGTATGAAATAGGCATTTTCAACCATCCGGGTAGCGTCCAGAAAGACCTTGATACCATGCCGGTTTGCCAATGTCCGGAGTTTCTTAATGTTCTTCATGCTGACGGGTTGTCCGCCCGCCATATTGACGGTGCCGGCAACACTTATGTATGCAATGTTGTCGGCCCCCTCGAGTCTTATTAGGTCCTCAACTTTGTCGAGATCAATATCGCCTTTGAAAGGGTGAAGGTCTTGAGGGT
>JANMWE010000267.1:0-2164 GCA_031393795.1 Gemmatimonadota bacterium | reverse complement strand
GCGATGGCCCCGATCTTCTTGGCCACGTGCTCACGCAGGTCGTCTTTGAGGTCGGACGAAGGGACCTGGCCTTCCTTCAGCGTCACGAACGCCGCGAGCGCCTGCCCCTTCAGCTCGTGCGCCCGTCCCACGACCGCGGCCTCCGCCACCGCCGGGTGGTCCACCAGCGCGCTCTCCACCTCCATCGTCCCGATCCGGTGGCCGGCGACGTTCAGCACGTCGTCCACCCGGCCCAGGATCCACCAGTAGCCGTCGCTGTCGACCTTGGCGCCGTCCCCGGCGAAATAGCGTCCCGGGAACCGGCTCCAATAGGTGGACCGATAGCGCTCGTCATCACCGTAGATGGTGCGCAGCATCCCGGGCCACGGCTTCGACAGGACCAGGAAGCCGCCTCCGGTCGGGATCGTCTTGCCGGTCGTGTCGACCAGTTCGACGGTGATCCCCGGGAAGGGGGTGGTCGCGCTGCCCGGTTTGGTGGTCGTCACCCCCGGCAGCGGGGTGATCATGATCCCCCCGGTCTCCGTCTGCCACCAGGTGTCGACGATGGGGCAGCGCTTCCCGCCGATGTGCTCGTGGTACCACATCCACGCTTCGGGATTGATCGGTTCGCCCACGCTGCCGAGGAGGCGGAGGGTCGAGAGATCGTGCTTCGCGGGGAAGGCCGCGCCCCACTTCATGAAGGCGCGGATCGCGGTCGGCGCGGTGTAGAAGACGGTGACACCGTAGCGCGCCACGATCTTCCAGAACCGGTCGCGCTCCGGCCAGTCCGGGGAGCCCTCGTACATCATCACCGTCGCCCCGTTGGCGAGCGGCCCGTAGACCACGTAGGAATGCCCCGTCACCCAGCCGATGTCGGCGGTGCACCAGAAGACGTCGTCGTCCTTGAGGTCGAAGACGTACTTGGTGGTGGCGGCGACCTGCGTGAGGTACCCGCCGGTGGTGTGGACGATCCCCTTCGGCTTGCCGGTGGTCCCGGAGGTATAGAGGATGAAGAGGAGGTCCTCCGCGTCCATCGCCTCGGGTGCGCACTTGGGCGACTGGGCATCCAGCAGCCGATGCCACCAGTGGTCGCGTCCCTCGGTCATCTCGGCGAAGGCCTCATCGCCGTCCGCGCCCGCCCGCCGCCGCACCACCATCACATGCTGGATCGACGGGCACCCGTGCAGTGCCTCGTCGGCGGTGCGCTTGAGCGGGATGATCTGGCCGCGCCGATACCCGCCGTCGGCGGTGATCAGCACCTTGGCCTGTGCATCGTTGATCCGGTCGCGCAGCGACTCGGCCGAGAAGCCGCCGAACACCACCGAGTGCACCGCGCCGATGCGGGCGCAGGCGAGCATCGCGATCGCCGCCTCGGGCACCATCGGGAGGTAGATCGCGACCCGGTCGCCGCGGCGGACACCGAGGGCCTTGAGCGCGTTGGCGGCGCGCCCGACCTCGCGGGCGAGGTCCCAGTAGGTGAGGGTCCGCCGGTCCCCGGGCTCCCCTTCCCAGATGATGGCCGCCTTGGTGCGCCGCGCCGTGGAGAGGTGCCGGTCGAGGCAGTTGGCCGAGACGTTGAGCTTGCCGCCGACGAACCACTTGGCGTGCGGCGGGGTCCACTCGAGCACCCGGGACCAGGGGGTCATCCAATGCAGGGCGCGGGCCTGCTCCGCCCAGAACGCCTCGGGGTCGGCGTTGCCGCGGGCGTAGAGCTCGGCGCTCCCCAGCGCCTTCGCCGTGAAGGTGGCCGGGGGCGGGAATCGGCGCTGTTCGTCGAGGAGGGTATCGATCTGATCGGACATGGGTGTACCGGGGGACGGTCTGGCAAAAGCATTAACACGGAGGACACGGAGAAAGAACAAAGAGCACACGGAGAAAAGCAATTGCAGTGGCTTCTCGGTCAGCATCTCGGACGGGAGCCATCCTCCGAGACCACATCGAATGCAGTCCTCCGTGCCCTCTCTCTTGTTCTCCGTGCACTCCGTGTTCAGGCTCTTGCGGCGATTTCATCTTCTACGAAAGGTGGCTTAGTGCACCGCCCCGAGTGAGCGAGGACGGCGCACTCACCGTAGAGGCGTTCGACGGGGATCCTTCGCTGACGCTCAGGACAGGCCTACGACCCGTGACCTGGTGACCGCGCTCACACCCGCGAGGCCCGACCGTATAATCATTTGACGCTGTCAAA
>JANMWE010000253.1:0-8569 GCA_031393795.1 Gemmatimonadota bacterium | reverse complement strand
GTCACCCAGAACACCGCCACGCCGCCGAAGAACGCCAGCGCCGAGCTGGTGCGGGTCTTCTTCCCCTGGAACTCCGGCACCAGGTTCGACGCCGCCACGTACAGCGTCACCCCTGCCGCGAGCGCCAGGCCGTGCTGCGCGAGGGGCTGGAACTGTTCGGTCACCACCACGCCGAGGATCGTCGCGACGCCGAGGAGCGCAGCGGCGCCGATGGCCCGCGCGCGGGACTGGCCGCCCGCGAGCATCAGACTCGCCACCGTGAGCCCTTCGGGGAGCTTGTGGACGAAGACCGCCGCGAAGAGCAGGAGCCCCAGCTCGCGCGACACCGCGAACCCGCTCGCGATCGCCACCCCGTCGAAGAAGGTGTGCAGCAGGAGCCCCAGCAGCGCCGTGATCCCTGCCATCGGCGAGATCGCGTGGGTCTCCTCGCCGAAATGGAAATGGGGGGTCAGGACGTGCTGCGCCAGGTGCACCGCGAGGTATCCCGCGAGGAGGTAGACCGCCGCGACCGCCGACTGCGCGCGGGTCCCGGCCAGCGCCTCGGGCATCACCTCCACCAGCGTCACCGCGACCATGAAGCCGGCGCCGAACGCCACCGACCCCTCGAGCAACCGGATCGAGCGGGAGAAATGGCGCACCAGCACCCAGGCGCCGATGACGTTGCCGACCGCCGCGAGGGCGGCCCAGAAGAGCGGGGTCACGGCGTCTCCCGGGCGCGCGCCAGCAACGCGTCACGGGTGTTGAGCGCAGGATCGTCGAGCACGAGGGCGAGCAACCGGTCGAGCGTGCGGCCGATCTCCGGCCCGCGCGGCACTCCCGCCGCGATCAGGTCGTCTCCCGTCACTGCCAGCCCGCCTCGGCTCGTGGTCTCGCCGCGGCGACGGATCTCAGCGATCAGGTGGTCCCAGGGTGCCGGGGTGCCGTGGCGGAGCTGCCAGAGGACGAGCAGGTCCTCCTCCGAGGTCCCCACCGCCGCCATCCAGTGGCGCGTGGCTCGGTCGTCCATCTCCAATGGAGCTTCAGGCCCCTCGACCGCTCCCTTCGCGCGCGCGATGTCGGCGTTGGAGCACTTGAGCCGGGTCAGGAGCGGCACCGCTCCCTCCCCCGCGAGCAGCACCGTCAACAGCACGGGATCTCGGTGCAGACCGGCGGGGGGCTCGGGCGGATCGTCGGTACGGAGCTCCGGCATCCACGCCGTCCTGGCGATCAGCGGCCGCCAGAGCTTGGTGGCCCACACCAGCGACTGGGTGGTGCGGAGCATCTTGAACCACTCCTCCCGCACCCGTTCGGCCGAGAGCTGCGCCATTCCGGGCGCTTCGGCGGTCATCGCCCCCCAGGTCGTTTTCTCGACGCAGAACTGGAACCGGGCCGCGAAGCGGGCCCCGCGCAGGATCCGGAGATAGTCCTCGCGGAACCGCTCTTCGGGCTTGCCGACCGCGCGGACCTCTTTCTTCTCGAGCAGGTCGGCAGCGCCGCCGAACGGGTCGCGCCACTCGTGCCGGAGGGGATGGTAGGCGATCGCATTGATCGTGAAGTCGCGCCGAGCGAGGTCTTCGTCGATGCTGGCGCCCCACTGCACCACCGCCCGCCGGCCATCGGTGCTCACGTCGTGGCGGAAGGTGGTGACCTCGTGCAGCACCTTGTCATCGCCGAAGACGCCGACCGTGCCGAATTCGACCCCCACCGGCACGGTGCGCTTGAAGAGCGCCTGCACCTGGTCGGGGGTCGCGGCGGTGGCGAGATCGAAGTCGCTCTGCGGCGCGCCGGTGAGGGCGTCGCGCACGGCGCCACCCACGCACCAGGTGTCGTGCCCCGCCTCCTGCAGCGTCGTCGCGATGGCGAGGACGGCGGTGGGGATGTCCAGCCGGACCGGAAGTGTGGTGCTCACGACCAGCGCCCCAGCGCCCCTGCGCCCCTGCGCCTACTTCCCATACGGCCTCCCTGCCGACAGCGCGATCGTCATCTCCATCCACGCCTGGGCCGGGGTGCGCGTCCCCGCGAGCGTCGCACCTGCGGCCACCAGCTGCGCCGCGCCCCCCTCATACGCGTACGTGGCCGCCACCCGCCCCCGCCGGCAGCGCGAGGCGATCACCACCGGGTACCCCGCCTCCAGCCACCGACCGATCGCCGCGGCGGCCCCCGGCGGGACATTCCCCGCCCCGAACGCCACCACGACCGCGCCGTGATAGTTCCCGAGCGCCGCATCGAGCATCGCGCCGTCATCGCCCGGGGTCATCGTCACCAGCGCGATCCTGGCCGAGAGCCCGGGCGGCTGGACCACGAACCGGGGCGGCTGCACATCCGCCGTGAAGACGACTCGGCCCATCTGGACCACGCCCAGCTGCTTGCCGAACGCCGGCTCGAACGCCTCGAGCTCGGCGCTGTCGACCTTGAGGGCGTCGAGTCCGTCGAGCACCGACCCCGCGAACGAGACCATCGCGCCCCGCCCCTGGGCCTCGGGTGACGCGGCGACCGCGACGGCATCACGGATGTTCTCCCCACCGTCCCACGCGAGGTGGTCGGCGTGGCGCATCGCCCCGGTCAGCACGATCGGATTGGCCCGGGGCAGCGTGCGCGCCAGCAGGTAGGCGGTCTCTTCCAGCGTATCGGTGCCGTGCGTTATGACCACACCGCTCGGCGCGTCGGGACCGGCGAGGATCTCCCGGACCCGGTCGCGCAGCGCCCAGAGCCGGCCGAGGTCGAGGTGGGGCGCGGGAAGGAGGGACCAGTTCTCCACCTGCACCGGCGCGATCTTCGCCAGCCCGTCGACCCGCTTGATCAGTTCCTCTCCCGTGAAGGCGGGCACGTTGCCGCCCGCGACCTTGTCGGGTCGCATCGAGATGGTGCCGCCGGTGAAGAGGATCCTGATCATGCCGAGATCAACTCCCCCTCTCCCATAAGGGAGAGGGGGCCGGGGGGTGAGGTCGGACCGGAGAGGGGGCCGGGGGGTGAGGTCGGCCCGGGGAGGGGGCCGGGGGGAGAGGGCTCACCCGCACAGCACGCTCCCCCCATTCACATTCAGGATCTCCCCCGTGATATGCCGAGCCAGCGGCGAGGCCAGGAAGAGGATCGGCCCCGCGATGTCGTCGGCGCTCGCCGGCCGCCGGAGCGGGATCGCGGCGTCGATCTGGGCGCGTTCGGGCCCGCGGAGCGCGCTGGCACTCATCTCGGTGTCCACCCAGCCCGGTGCCACGCAGTTGACGGTGATGTCGGGCCCGCACTCGACCGCCAGCGACTTGGTGAGCGCGATGACCGCCCCCTTGCTCGCCGCGTAGTCGGCGTGGAACGCCTCCCCTCGCTGCCCCGCGGTGCTCGAGACGAGGATCAGCGTCCCTCCCTTGGCCAGCCGCTGGAGCGATGCGCGGGCGAAGAAGAAGAGTCCGTCGAGGTTCACGCGCATCGTCTCCCGCCACCGCTCGTCGGTCATCCTGGCCAGGGGGAGGTCCTCCGCCGGCCAGACCCCGTGGTTGATCACCGCGGCGTCGAGCTTCGGCACCACGCCGTCGATCCTGGCGAAGATCCCCTTCACCACCGCGGGGTCGCCGTGGTCCCCCCCGAATGCCCAGCCCCGCCGTCCCAGTGCCGTCACCTGGTCCACCACCCGCTCCGCCTCCGCCGCCCGCGTGTGGTAGGTGATGACCACGTCCGCCCCCGCGCGCGCGCAGAGCACCGCCGCCGCCGCGCCGATGCCCCGGGAGCCGCCGGTCACGAGAATTCGCTTGGAGGTCAGGTCGATCATGGGAGTCGGTAGTCGGTAGTCTGTCGCTGAGGCGTCACAATGCTGGGCTCCCATCGGGGTCTCACACTTGCTACGGATCAGCTACCGACGACCGACCACCGACTAGCCTACCAATTCGGCCTCTACCACCTCGACGATGAGGTGCTCGATCGCCAGGTGGATCTCCTGGATCTCGCTCGTCACCTCCGAGCGCACCAGGTACGCGTCGTCGACCGCTTCCTTGAGGGTCCCGCCGTCCTTGCCCAGGAAGGCGATGACCGACACCCGCTTGGCCTTGGCCGCCTTGGCGGCGCGGAGGAGGTTCTCGCTCTTGCCACTGGTCGAGTGCAGCACCAGGAGATCCCCCCGCCGGCAGAGCGCCTCGACCTGACGGGCGAAGATATTGTCGAACCCGATGTCGTTCGCCGCCGCGGTCAGGAGCGACGTGTCGGTGGTGAGCGCGATCGCCGCGAGCGCCCGCCGATCCCGGGCGTAGCGCACCACGTACTCGGTCGCGATGTGCTGGGCGTCGGCCGCGCTGCCGCCGTTGCCGGCGAAGTAGAGCGTTCCGCCCCCCTTGAGCGTCGTCACGAACAGCTCGGCGATCCGCTGCAACGCTTCGGCGTCACCGGCCGTGCGCGCCGCGAGCTCGGCCCGGCGCTTGAACGCCTCGGCGAATCGCGCGGCGCTCACGCGGCCGCTCGCTGCAGCCGCTCGGCGAATGCGCCCAGCGTGGTGGGATCGAGCTCGGCCTGCGCGAGCAGGGCCATCGTGATCAGGGCGTCGGCGGCAAGTAGGTCGAGGGCCACGGTGCGGTCTCCTGGGTGCTTGCAGACGTTCTCAAGTGCGCGCCGCCCCGCAAGGGCCAGCCGCTCCGGCACGGTGCCGGGAGGGAGGGTCGCCATCGACACCAGCGCCACCACCCGCGCCCGCAGGAACTGGGGCGCCTCCTTCGTGTGCAGCTCGGCCCAGTCGACGACCTCGCTCATCCGGTCGCGCCCGCCTCGAGCCACGAGCCGATCCGCGTGATCGCCTCGTCCGGGGTCGGCTGCTCCGCCCGCGCCAGGCTGCCCGACGCGAAGTACGGACGACCCCCCCCCTTCCCACCCAATGCCTTGATCACCGCCCCCGCCTGCCGCCCCGCCTGCACCAGGTCGTCGGTCAGCGCCACGTGCGCGCCCCCCTTCTCGGTCGAACCGAGCAGCACAAGGATGGCCCCCGTCTTCCCTTCGCGGAAGGCGTCGGCCATCGCGGCCAGGTCGTCCCGCTTCTCGGCGTCGGTCATCGCGACCGTCACCTTGACCCCCGCCACTTCCTTTTCGGTCCCGGTGACACCCGCCCCGCCCCCGGCGCGCAGCAGCTCCGACACCTTCGCCTCGAGCTTGTGCCGCTCGCTCACCAGCTGTTCGAGCTTCTTGAGCAGGTGCTCCGGCTGCGCCTTGAGGAGTGCCGCCGCCTCGTGCAACTGCCGCTGCTGGGCCTCGACCAGGGCGAACGCTTCGGGCCCCGTCACCGCCTCGATCCGGCGCACCCCCGCCGCCACGCCCCCCTGGCTCGCGAACTGGAAAAGTCCCACCTGCCCGGTGGAGCGGACGTGGGTCCCGCCACAGAGCTCGATCGAGCTCTCCCCCATCGTCACCACCCGCACTCGGTCGCCGTACTTCTCGCTGAAGAGCGCCATCGCGCCGATGGCGAGCGCGTCGGGGTACGCCATCTCCTTGGTCGTGACGGCGACGTTCTCCCAGATATGCGCGTTCACCTCGCGCTCGATCGCCTGCAACAGCTCCGGCTCGATCGGGCCGTGGTGGCTGAAGTCGAAGCGCAGGTGATGATCGTCCACCAGCGACCCCTGCTGGCGCACGTGGGTGCCGAGGTGCTTGCGGAGCGCCGCGTGGACGAGGTGGGTGGCGCTGTGGTTCCGCTCGATGTTCCGCCGGCGCGACGCATCCACCGTCGCCGCCAGCTGGCTCGGCTCGAATCGGTCGCCGAACGGCCCGCCGACCACCGTCCCCTTCCCATCCTTCCGCACCGTGTCGATCGGGAGCGCCCAGCCCTGGCCGCGGAGATGGCCGGTGTCGCTCACCTGCCCGCCCGACTCGACGTAGAACGGGTTCTCGCGGAGCAGCAGCTCGACGCGATCCCCCGCCTGCCGGAAGGCGAGCACTTCGGTGTCGGCCTTGTCGACGCCGTAGCCGACGAATTCCTGCTTCCCCTTCTTCACGTTCTGCCATTCACCCGCCTGGTCCGTCAGGATCGCCGGCCCTCGGCTGGTGACCTGCGACAACCGCACCGCACGCGACCGGCGCCGCTGGCTCTCGAGCGACTGCTCGAATCCGGCGAGGTCCACCGACGCCCCCGCTTCGTTGGCGATGATCTGGGTCAGGTCGATCGGGAAGCCGAACGTGTCGTAGAGCTTGAAGGCCTCGTCGCCGCTGATCACCGTGACCCCGCTCTTGAGCAGCTCGTCCATCCGGCCGAGTCCGCCCGACACCGTCTCGAGGAAGCGTTCTTCTTCGACCTTGGTGAGGTCGGCGATGTATCCCGCCTTGGCGCGGAGCTCGGGGTAGACGTCGCCCAGTTCGTGGATCACGATCTCGGTGAGGGGCGAGAGGGTCGGCTCGCGCCGGCCGAGGAGCCAGGCGTGGCGGACGGCGCGACGGAGGATGCGGCGGAGGACGTAGCCGCGACCGTCGTTGGCCGGGTAGACGCCGTCGGCCATCAGGAAGGTGACCGCGCGCGCGTGGTCGGCGAGGACGCGATAGGAAGCGCCACCGGGGCCGCGATCGTACGGCTTCCCGACCAGCGCTTCGACTCCCTTGAGGAGGGGGAGGAAGAGGTCGGTGTGGAAGTTCGAGTCCTCGCCCTGCAGCACTGCCGCGATCCGCTCGAGCCCGGCGCCGGTATCGACCGAGGGCTTCGGCAGGGGCGTGAGCGTCCCGTCGGCCGACCGGTCGAACTGCATGAAGACGAGGTTCCAGATCTCGAGGAAGCGTCCTTCCTCGGCCAGCCGCTCGAACTCTTCCTTGGAAATGACTTCCTGCGCCCCTGCGCCACCGCGCCCCTGCGCCTTCCACTCGAGGTCGATGTAGATCTCGCTGCAGGGCCCGCACGGACCGGTGTCCCCCATCTGCCAGAAGTTGTCCTTGTCCGACAGCCCGTAGATCCGGTGGTCGGGGAGGCCCGATGTATCGCGCCAGAGCTTCCGCGCCTCGTCATCCGAGTGGTGGACCGAGACCCGGATCCGCTCGGGATCGATGCCCAACCACTCCTTGGAGGTCACGAACTCCCACGCGAACTGGATCGCGTCCTTCTTGAAGTAATCGCCGAAGGAGAAGTTCCCCAGCATCTCGAAGAAGGTGTGGTGCCGCTTGGTGTGGCCTACCTGTTCGAGGTCGTTATGCTTCCCGCCGGCCCGCACGCACTTCTGGGCCGTGGTGGCCCGGGCGTAGTCGCGGTGCTCCTGCCCCAGGAAGGTGCGCTTGAACTGGACCATCCCGGCATTGGTGAACAGGAGCGTCGGGTCGTCGGCGGGAACGAGCGAGCTGGACGCCACCTCACGGTGGGCCCGCTGGGTGAAGTAGTCGAGGAACTTCCGGCGGATCAGGCGGGAGTGCATATCCGTAGAATATACAAGGACTTAGCCCCGAGGTCAGGCGCTTGGGCGCTCCGGCGCTGGGGCGCTAGAGGAACAACGGGAACCGTCCTGAGCGCAGCGAAGGACCTAGCCTACTATGGCATTGACCTCAGTCACTTCCTCCAGCGTCAGCACCCACCCCCCCGCCTTCGCGTTCCCCTCCACCTGCGTGGTACTCGTCGCCCCGGCGATCACCGAGCTCACCACCTGGTGGCCCAGGAGCCAGCCGAACGCCAGCTCCAGGATCGTGTGCCCCCGCGCCTCCGCGAAAGTGATCAGGCGCTCGAGACGCTCAAGGCGCTCAACCGTGTAGGAGCCGGCGAAGTATTCCATGTCGCTGATCCGTGTCCCCGGCGGCTTCGGCTTCCCGGCCCGATACTTCCCCGTCAACATCCCGTTCGCCAACGGGAAATAGGGGAGCAGCCCCAGCCCCTGCCGCTCACACTCGGCCAGCACCCCGTCGGTCTCCGGCGCGCGGTGCAACAGGCTGTACTCGTTCTGGACGCTTGCGAATCCGAATCCCTTCCGCGCCTCTCGCGCCTTCCGCGCCTGCTCCAGCAATCCGACATCGAAGTTGGAGCAACCGACCTCCCTCACCTTCCCCTGCTGCCTGAGCGTCTCGAGCGCCTCGAGCGTCTGCTCCACTGGCGTACTGGGATCAGGTCGATGCTGCTGATAGAGATCGATGTAGTCGGTCTTGAGCCGCCGGAGGGAATCCTCCACCGCGCGCTGGATGTTCGCGGCACCCGCCCCGGTGCCCCGATTCCCGAACTTCGTCGCGATGATCACATCCCTCCGCCGCTTCCCCAGAGCCTTCCCCAGGTACTCCTCGCTCGGCCCGTAGCTCTCGGCGGTGTCGAACAAGGTGATCCCGACGTCGAGTGCCTTGTGGACGACGACCGCCGTCTCGGCGGCATCCAACCTCATCCCGAAGTTGTTGCAGCCGAGGCCGACGACGGAGACTTGGAGAGAACCGATGGACCGGTGCTTCAAAGACGACTCCTCTCCGTGGTCAGACCTCACCCCCCGACCCCCTCTCCCTTCCGGGAGAGGGGGAGCACCATGTCCCGCGAAGCGGCGAGCTCCTCACCCGCCCTGTCATCCTGAGGCCCCTTCAGGGGCCGAAGGATCTCCGGCCGGCCCTGCGTCTCAATTGCCAGGCTCAGCGCGTCATGCCAAGGAGCTCCTCGCGGGTCAGGGCATTGAGCTTTCCAGCA
>JANMWE010000229.1:0-11144 GCA_031393795.1 Gemmatimonadota bacterium | reverse complement strand
CTTGAGCTGGTCGATCGCCTCCCGCTCGCTCCGCAGCTCCCGCTTGAGCCTGAGCAGGTCGAAGGTGGTGTAGGTCCCCCCTTGCAGCGCAAAGAGCGCCGCCAGGAACAGGATCCCCACCACGACCCATCGCCGTGGCGTCATCGCTTCTGCCACTCCACCGCCTCAGCGCCCCAGCGCCCCAGCGCCAGCGCCCTCACCGGCCGTACAGGGCCCCGCCCAGGTAGAACGCCGCCGCTCCCAGCTCCTCGTGGATCCTGAGGAGCTGGTTGTACTTGGCGATCCGGTCGGTGCGGCTGGCGGAACCGGTCTTGATCTGCCCCACTCCGGTCGCGACGGCAAGATCCGAGATGAAGGTGTCCTCGGTCTCCCCCGACCGGTGGCTGATGATCGCGCCGTAGCTCGCGGTCTTGGCGGCCTCGATGCACTGCAGCGTCTCGGTCAGCGTCCCGATCTGGTTCACCTTCACCAGCACGGCGTTGGCGATCCCCTCCTCGATCCCCTTCCCCAGGATCTCCACATTGGTGCAGAAGAGGTCGTCGCCTACCAGCTGCACATGGCTCCCCAGCGCCTGCGTCAACGTCGCCCACCCCTCCCAGTCATTCTCGGCCAGACCGTCTTCGATGCTCACGATCGGGTACTTGTTGCACCACGCCTGGTACATCGCGACCATCTCGCTCGACGACTTGCGGGACTTGTCCCCCTTCTTGAACAGGTAGCTCCCGTTGTCCCAGAGCTCGCTCGCCGCCACATCGAGGGCGATGCAGATGTCCTCGCCCGGCTTGTACCCTGCCTTCTCGATCGCCTCCACCACGGCATCGAGTGCCGCCTCGTTGCTCGGCAGGTCGGGGGCGAAACCCCCTTCGTCGCCCACGTTGGTGTTCAGCTTCCGGCTCGAGAGCACCTTCTTGAGCGCATGGAACACCTCGGTCCCCATCCGGAGCGCCTCGGGGAATTCCTCGGTGCCGATGGGGACGATCATGAACTCCTGGGCGTCCACGTTGTTGCTGGCGTGGGCCCCACCGTTGATGATGTTCATCATCGGCACCGGGAGGACGTGCGCCATCGGCCCGCCGAGGTAGCGATAGAGCGGGACGCCGAGGTCAGCGGCGGTGGCGCGCGCCACGGCCATCGAGACGGCCAGGATCGCGTTGGCACCGAGCTTGGCCTTGTTGTCGGTGCCGTCGAGTTCGAGCATCGTCGCGTCGATCGAGATCTGCTCGTCGGCCGGCAGCCCTTCGAGCGCCGGGCCGATCACTTCGTTCACATTATTGACCGCGTTCAGCACCCCCTTGCCGCCGTAGCGCTTGGCGTCGCCGTCGCGGAGCTCGACCGCTTCCTTCTCACCGGTGGATGCACCGCTCGGCACCGCCGCGCGGCCGGTCGCGCCGCTCGCCAGGGTCACCTCGGCTTCGACGGTCGGGTTGCCCCGGCTGTCGAGGATCTCGCGCGCGTGGACTTCGATGATGGTGCTCATAGGCGGGTAGCCGGGTAGGCGGGTCGGCGGGTAGAGAGTGAAATGAGCGCTACGGCGTCGTCGGCCGGCCTGGTCGCGGTCTACTACCCGCCTACCCGCCTGGGCGCCTACCCGCCTGACAGCGGCAATCCTAGCGCGGGACCGCGACCGGGTCAACGCGGACGTAGGGGGAATCGCCGGCGAGGCCGACGATCTGGGTGTGCACCTGCTCGGTGAGCTCGGTCCGGTCATCGTAGTCGAGCCCCGCGGTCGGCACCGAAGTGCCGAATCGGAGGGTCACCACACCGGGACGGACATACCAGCCTCCGGGAGGGATCGCCTCGTAGGTCCCTTCGATCCAGACCGGGATCACCTCGACCTGGGAGGCGATGGCGAGGACGAAGGGCCCCTTCTTGAAGGGCTGCAGCTTCCCATCCCGGCTCCGGGTCCCCTCGGCAAAGACGATGGCCGAGATCCCGTGCCGTATCGCCTTGCCCGCCTGCTCATAGGCCCCGAAGGCGGCCTGCTTGTTCTTCCGGTCGATGCAGATATGTCGAGCGGCCCGGAGTGCATGCCCGAAGAGCGGGATGTCGAAGAGCTCCTTCTTGGCCACGAAGCGCATCGAGTCGGGGATGAGCGCGCAGAGGGCCCACATATCCGCGAAGGAGACGTGGTTCGAGATATAGACATAGGGGCGGTCGGTCGGGATCTTCTCCAGCCCCTCGGTCCGGAGCTCGAGCCCATTCAGCGCGGCGAGCCAGGCTCCCCACTTCCTCGCGGCGGTGTCATAGAGCCCCCCCTTCCGGTAGTGCACCCAGAACAGGGCGCCGCACACCACGGCGATCGACCAGAAGGCGGTCACCAAGATGGAGGTCCCGAAATACCAGATGGAACGGAAGGGCTTCATCGGAAGTGTTGGTATCCCTGGAGCGTCACGCGTGTGCCTCCCTGTGTGAAGCGGACTTCATCCCCCGCGACCAGTCGCCCGATCGGCGTGAGCTTCACGTCCAGGAGGGGTGCGGCGGCATCGGAGGGGAGCGCCACCAACAATTCATAATCTTCTCCCCCCTCGGCCGCATAGGCCTCCGGTGACTTCCCGGCCCGCTTCGCCTCGGCGGCGACCCCCGTTCCGACCGGAATGGCGCCCAACTCGATCTCGGCCCCGCAGTTCGACGCCGCCACGAGATGCTGGATGTCGGCGGCGAGCCCGTCGCTCAGGTCGAGCATCGCGGTGGCTGTCCGCGCCAGCGCCCGCCCCGCGGCGATCCGGGGCACCGGACGGATGAAGTGCTCGCGTGCGCCGGCATCAGGCGCGCGCCCGCTGAGCCAGGCGTCGACCGCGGCCCGGGCGGAACCGAGCGCACCGGTGACATAGAGCGTGTCGCCCGGCCGCCCTCCCGTACGGCTCACCGGACGCGCAGCCTCGCCCACGACGGTGACGGCAATGGTCCAGCCGGCGGCGCTCGATAGATCGCCGCCAAGGATCTTTGTCCCCGAGGCTTCCGCCGCGAGCCCCGCCCCGCGCATCAGTGCCGCCGCTTCGGCATCGGTCGCCCCCTTCGGCACTCCCAGAGCAACGAGGACGCCGAGCGGGTCGGCTCCTTCGGCCGCGAGGTCGGAGAGCGCGGCGGCCGTCGCACGCCACCCGATCTCTTCGTGCGTGATCCAGTCGGTGCGGAAATGGACCCCTTCGATCGAGATGTCGGTGCTCAACGCCAGCGTGTGCCCGCCGACCACGAGGAGCGCCGTGTCATCCCCCGAGGGCCCGCCCCGTTCACCGAGGGCGGCAAGGATGGCGCGTACCCGGTCGAACTCGGGCCCGGGACCGAGCAGCTGGTGCTCTCTCACGGTTCCACCGCCTCGCGCCGGAAGCGCACCAACCCTTGGGATGTCGCCACCCAGAGCCAGTCGCCCTCGATGCTCAGGTCCCACGCCTCGGCCGGGAGCGCGTCACCGACTCGAAGCTGGCGCTCGATCGGGCCACCGAGGCGCGCGAAGCCGATGCCGAGCGAACCGGCGATCCAGACCCCGTCGCGACCATCCGCAAGGGCGCGGCCGTGCCCGAGTTGGGTCGAGGGATCAGGGCCGGCGGTCCAGGCGCCATTCCGGGGATCGCGCCAGAGGAGAGCGTGCTCCGTGAGGGCGACGAGGGTGTCACCGCGCCAGAGGAGCGCGGTCACCGGAGTGCGGAGCACGCCCAGCGCGTCCCATCCCGCCGCCTGACGGACGTCCCGCTCACCCGGAATGGCGGCGAAGAGCCCGAGCGGGGTGCCGATCCAGGTCGTGTCGCCGGCCGCAGCGACCGAATACGCCGGGCCCACGTAGTCCTGCGCGATCCGCACCACTCCGCTGTCGGTGAGCTCCGCGACTCCGGCGGCGGTGCCGAAGACCACTCGGTCGCGCCGCGCCGCGATGGAAAGGACCCGCCGGTCGGCGAGGCCGTCCCCTTCGGTGAGCCAACGCACGCGCTCCCCACGCGGGGAGAGGGCGAGGGCCCCCTGGTCGGTCCCGATCCAGAGGAGCGAGTCGACCACGTGCAGGGCGCGCACCTGTCGGAAGGGCTGGCCGAAGACCTGGTCGCCGAAGAACCACTTGGTGGAGGCGAGATCATCGGGGATCTGGACAACTGCGGCCCCGCTCCCCAATGAGCGATCGGTCACGGCCCAGGCACCACCGGGCACGGCGAACACGGCGCCGATCACTTCGCCCGGCATCCCCCAGGGACGCGACTCGGGAGTCACGCTGGCAAAAGGGAGCCAGAACAGGCCCGCACCGTCGGTGCCGAGCCACCATCCGCTCTGGTCACCGGCTGGGGCAGCGGAGGTGAGTCGCACCGGGCGGAGACCGGGGCCCATCAGTGTCCCCGAGATGGCGCCGGCGAGCTGCGGATTGGCGCGCGCGGCGTCAGCGATCGTGGTCGCCCGCACGAAATCGGTCGGACGTGGCGGTTCGGCCGCGGGAGAGGCGCTCCCGCCCCCGCGGGTCGCCACCACCCACCCGCTCACGAGCCGGAGGTAGAGTCCATCGACCGGGCGGGTCCGATCGAATCCCGCGGAGAGGATCGTCTCCCCGGCAAAGCCCTGCTCCCAGAGATCGAGGGTCGGGTCGTAGCGCAGCCATCCGGCCGTGGTCACGATCCAGAGCGAGCGATCGAGCGGATCGACCAGGGCGCCGCGCGCGTCCTGGGCGCGCGCGCGCCCGGGCCCGTTGAACGGACCCTGCCATTCGTTGCGCCCGGGATCACGGAGGAGCACCTGCTCGGCGCTCACGACGTAGAGCCGTTCGAAGCTCGACGCAACGGCGTAGATGTGGAGCATCTCGCCGATGACCGTGCGGTCTTCGGGGCGCCACCTGGACTGCGCGTGGAGCGAAGGCACCACCGCCAGGACGATCACAAAGCGCACCACGAAGGCACGTAGCTCACGAAGGTATCGGTGCCTGAGGCAGCGAGATCCCTTCGAGCCCTTCGTGCCTTCGTGGTGAGTGATTGTGATCACGTTGTTCTTGGGCGTTCCAAGTCGACCAGCACCGGTGCTCGAGGAGTCGGACGCGCACCACCACGCAGGTCCCACGCCCGCCAGAGGTCGGGAAAGGCGGCGACGACGTCCATCGGGCGCATCGATCGGGCGCTGGTGCGCCGGGCCGCGAGGTCGGCGGCGCGGCCGAGGGCCTGGGCGCCGAACGCGGCGGCGTGGACCGGGTCGGCGCCGGCGGCAAGGGCCGCGCCCACGAGCCCGCTCAGCACGTCACCACTCCCACCGGTGGCAAGGCCGGGATTCCCCGCGGCGATGGTCCAGGGCGCACCCCCCTCCGGAGCCGCGACCACGGTCGGCACACCCTTGAGGAGCATCACTGCTCCCACCTCGTGCGCGGCGGCCATCGCGGCACCCCACGGATCCTGCTCGGCCACGCTCACGAGCGCCGGGAAGAGCGCCCTGAATTCGCCGAGATGCGGCGTGAGCACCGCGCGGCGACCGGCGAGGAGCATCTTCAATTCCGGGAGTGCGCCTGCGAACGCGATGAGACCATCAGCGTCCAGTACAACGGACGCAGATGGGGACGCGGCAGCGATCAGCGCCTTGATCCCATCCCGGATCGTCGGCGCGCGCCCGAGGCCAGGACCGATCACCAGTGCATCAGCCTTCCCCAGCACCGCTCCCAGCTCCGAACTCACAACTCCCCCCTCCCACACCCGCGCCTGGACATCGGGCTCGGCACCTGACAAGAGCTCGGCCGTGTCGGACGAGGACGCGGCAAAGACCAGCCCCGCTCCAGCGGCGAAGGCCGAGCGTGCGGTGAGTCGGAGCGCGCCGCTCATCCCCGGGGCTCCGCCGACGCACACGATGCGACCGCGATCTCCCTTGTGCGCGTCGGCGCGGAGGCGCGGCAGCCACTCGGCGGCGTGGTCATCGGTGACGAGGCGCGGCCACGCGGGATCGGCCGCGGGGTGGCCGATGTCGATCACCACGATGTCGCCGACCTCGTCACGCGCCAGGAGATGCCCGCGGCGGAGTCCGCCGAAGGTGACCGAGACGTCGGCCTTGGGGGCGCCGTGGAGGAGCCCGGTGCCGAGGTCCACGCCGGTGGGTCCGTCAAGGGCGAAGATAGGGAGCGGGAAGTCGTGCAGACGGTCGAGGAGGGCGGCGACCACCCCCTTCGGCGCGCCGGTGGCGCCGGTCCCGAGGAGAGCATCGACCAGGAGGCCCACCGTCGGCCATGGACCATCGGCCGCGACCTCCCGGACGCCGGCGGCGCGGGCACGCGCGGCGACCTTGGCGGTGAGCGGCGTCGACTCGCCGGCCGAGGCGACCCAGACCGGGAGGCCGAGGGCGTGCAACGCGCGCGCGAGGACCCAACCGTCGCCGCCGTTGTGGCCGGGACCGCTGGCAACAAGGACTCCTTTCCGGGCGGCGTGACCGAAGCGGTCGAGCAGCACCGCCGCGCTCCCCCGCCCCGCGGCCTCCATCAACGTCTCCCGCGTCATTCCCTCCCGCTCGGCGCGCGCGTCCCAGGCGACCGCTTCCGCGGGGCTGAGGACTGGGATGGTGATGGTGGGCATGATTCTAAAGTAAGTGAGTCAGGAGTCAGGAGTTTGAAGGGGTGCAAAGAGAGATCGCTCTCTCCCTGCACCCCTCCAAACTCCCAACTCCCAGCTCAGGCCGGTGTGGTCCCCGCGATCTTCCCGTAACTCACTTCCCCTTTGTGGATCCGCATATGGAATCCGCACGCCGGGTTGGTGCAGGCCCACGCTTTGAACTTGAGCGACGACCCTTCAGGGCCGTAGTCCGAGAGCGGCACCAGCACACCATCCTCGCACTTCACGCACTCCGGGAATTCTCGATTGTCCATCCCCCCTCCTCTGCCTCAGGGTGCGAGGCGGTCCGGGTCCTTCGTGAAGGCCACGCGGGCCCAGACCCGATCGGGGCCCAGCGCGTCCGTGAAGTCGTACACTCCCTCGAAATCCTCCACCCGGTCGCCCGGCTGGGTGCTGAGCAGGCTCACGTCGACCAGGGCATAGACGATCTCGCCGATGTCGCGGGTGGTCGTGATGCCCCAATGGGTCAGGACGGTCCGCGCGGTGAGGCCGTACTGCTGCAGCGCCAGGTCTCGGCAGGCCCACGCGAGCTCGCTCCCGCTCACGTGGCGTCGCAGGGGGAGCTTCTCCTGCAGGAACTCGATCCCCGCGAGCACGAAGAGGAATCCGCGCTCGTGATAGCGCCGCTCGCGCCGTCGGATGCGGGCGAGGACCTCTTCAGCGAACTGGACGTCGCTCACCGACGGGCCTTGGGCGCGGAGGGATAGAGCGGGAAGCCGTCGGTGAGCTTCCCCACCTCGCGATGCACCCGTGTGATCGTGTCGTCGTCCTTCTTCGTCAGGACTTCGTCGATGAGACCGGCGACCCGCTCCATCTCCCGCTCCTTCATCCCGCGAGTCGTGAGCGCCGGCGTGCCGAGGCGGATGCCGCTGGTGACGAAGGGAGACTGGGGATCGTCGGGGATGGTGTTCTTGTTGACCGTGATGCCGGCGCGGTCGAGGAGCTTCTCCGCTTCCTTCCCGGTGATCCCCTTGGGACGGAGGTCCACCAGCATCAAGTGGGTGTCGGTCCCGCCCGACACGATCGCGAAGCCGCGGTCGGCGAGTGCGGAGGCGAGCGTCTTGGCATTCGAGACGATCTGCTGGGCGTAGACCTTGAAGTCGGGGGTGAGGCACTCGCCGAAGGCCACCGCCTTGGCGGCGATGACGTGCATCAGCGGTCCCCCCTGGGTCCCCGGGAAAACCGACTTGTCCACCGCCTTGGCCCGCTCAGCGTCGGCCAGGATGAGGCCGCCGCGGGGACCGCGGAGGGTCTTGTGCGTGGTGCTCGTCACGATCTGGGCGTGCGGCACCGGGGAGGGATGCACGCCGCCCGCCACGAGGCCGGCAAAGTGGGCCATGTCCACCAGGAAGATCGCCCCGACCTCGTCGGCGATGCTCCGGAAGGCCGCGAAGTCGATGATCCGGGCGTACGCGCTCCCCCCCGCGACGATCATCTTCGGATTCTCGGCGTGCGCCTGGGTGCGGAGACGGTCGTAGTCGATCAGGCCGGTGGCGGGCTCCACGCCGTAATGCGCAGGAGACCACATCGTGCCGCTGTGGTTGACCGAGGCGCCGTGCGACAGATGGCCACCGTGCGGCAGCGCCATCGCCAGGAACTTCTCCCCCGGCTTCAGGACCGCGGCGAAGGCGGCGAAGTTGGCCGTGGCTCCCGAATGCGGCTGCACGTTGGCGTGGGTCGCGCCGAAGAGCTGCTTGGCCCGCTCGATGGCGAGGGTCTCCACCTTGTCGACCTCCTCGCACCCGCCATAGTACCGCTTCCCCGGATACCCTTCGGCGTACTTGTTCGTGAGCGGCGTCCCCATCGCGTCGATCACGGCGCGGGAGGCGAAGTTCTCGCTCGCGATGAGCTCGAGCCCGTGACGCTCACGCGCCAGTTCGAGGTCGACGATGCGCGCCACTGCGGGATCGGCGACGCGGAGGGAGGCGGTGGGGTCGAGGGTCACGGGGTGTCCGTTTCGATCTTGGCGACGCGGCGGGAGTGCCGGCCCCCTTCGAAGGGGGTGTCGAGCCATTCCTTGAGGATGGCGACCCCTTCGTCCTCAGTGATGCAGCGGGCAGGAAGGACCAGCACATTGGCGTCGTTGTGCGCCCGGGCCAGGTGCGCCACCTCCGGGGTCCACGCCACCGCCGCGCGTACGCCGTGGTGCCGGTTGGCGGCGTAGCTCATCCCCAGCCCGGTGCCGCAGAGGAGGATCCCGCGCTTCGCCTCCCCCGTCTCGACCTCATGGGCGACGGGATGGGCGTAGTCGGGATAGTCGGTGCTGTCGGTGGAGTGCGTCCCAAGGTCGATCGGGTCGTAGCCGAGCATCCGGAGTTCCTCCACCAGCCGCTGCTTGAGAGGGAAGCCGGCGTGGTCGGAGCCGATGGGGATCTTTTCGGGCATGAGGGGAATCTACGCAGTCAGGCGGTCAGGCGGTAAGGCGGTCGGGGAGCAAGGCCGCCACGGGTCGGGGGCGCACTGCTCCGTGATTCATCGCGGGAGCACGGAATCCCACGGAATCAAGACTGATGGGGGTGCTACGGCCGTGATCTCGACCGTGCCCCCCCCCAAGTCATTTTCCGCGTACCTCCGTGTTTCCGTGCTTCCGCGATGAATCACGGGGTCCCGATCACTCAGCCGATGTAAAGTTTGCGCAGGGGCTTGATGGCCTCGATCCGCTCTTCCGCCAGCCGGTCGGCGGCGGCGTAGCTCGGGATCTTGTGCTCGGCGGCGATCTGGTAGACCCGGAGCGTGGTCTCGTAGATGTCGCCTGCCTTCCGCTTGGCGCGTTCAAGCGCCCAGCCCTGCAGCTCGCCGTACACGTTGATGAGCCCGCCGCCGTTCACGACGTAGTCGGGGGCGTAGAGCATTCCCTGCTTCTCGAGCTGTGCGCCGTGCCGCTCTTCCTTGAGCTGGTTATTGGCGCCGCCGCAGATGATCTCGACCTTGAGCTGCTTGAGAGTGTCGTCGTTGATCGTGGCGCCGAGGGCGTTGGGCGAGTAGATGTCCGCCTTCTGGGCATAGATCTCGTCCGGCTTCACCGCGGTCGCGCCGGTCGCATCGACCACCATCTTCACCTTGGCGGCGTCGATGTCGGTCACGATGAGCTTGGCCCCTTCGGCGTGCAGCAGACCGCAGAGGTGCTTCGCGACGTTACCGCACCCCTGCACCGCGACGGTCTTCCCGGTCAGGGCGTCATTCCCCCAACGGGTCTTGGCGGCCGCCTTCATCCCCATGTACACGCCATACGCCGTCACCGGCGACGGGTCGCCCGACTTGCCGTGCAGCCCCACGACGTGCTGGGTCTCGGAGTGGATGTACTCCATGTCCGCCGGGCTCGTCCCGACGTCCTCGGCCGTGATGTAGCGGCCACCGAGGGACTCGACGAACACGCCGTGGGCGCGGAAGAGGGCCTCGCGGTCCTTCCGCTTGTTGTCCCCCACGATGACCGACTTGCCGCCGCCAAGGTTGACCCCGGCGACCGCGGCCTTGTAGGTCATTCCGCGGGCGAGGCGGAGGGCGTCGGTGATGGCGTCGTCGGTCGAGGCGTACTGCCAGAACCTGGTACCACCGAGCGCCGGCCCAAGGGTGGTGTCGTGGATCGCGATGATCCCGAAATAGCCCGAGGTCGGCTCATAGCTGAGCGAGACCTGTTCGTGCTTGTAGGTGGCCATCGCCTGCTGGAAATCCATAGCTCCGTCCAGTTATAGAAATGTGAGGAGTCAGGAGTGAGGAGTGAGAAGTGTCCCTTCCGAAGGTCCACTCCTCACACCTCACTTCTCACTTCTTACTATCTGAGTAGTCAAAGAACCCCTTCCCCGTCTTCCTTCCCAGCTGTCCCGCCGCGACCATCCGGCGGAGGAGCGGACAGGGGCGGTACTTCGGGTCGCCGAGGCCCGAGTGCAGCACCTCGAGAATCGCGAGGCAGACATCGAGCCCGATCAGGTCCGCAAGCGCCAACGGGCCCATCGGATGCGCCATGCCGAGCTTCATCACCGTGTCGATCGCCTCGGGCGTGGCGACCCCTTCCATCACGCAGTACACCGCCTCGTTGATCATCGGCATCAGGATCCGATTGGCCACGAAGCCGGGGTAGTCGTTCACCTCGACCGGGGTCTTCCCCAGCGCCTTGCACCACTCCATCACCTGCCTGGTGGTGGCATCGCTGGTGCGCTGCCCGCGGATGATCTCCACCAGCTGCATCACCGGCACCGGATTCATGAAGTGCATCCCGATGACCTGCTCGGGGCGCTTCGTCTTCCCGGCGATCTCGGTGATACTGATCGAGCTGGTGTTGGTGGCCAGGATCGTGGCCGGTCCGCACAGCGCGTCGAGCGACTCGAAGATCTTGAACTTGATCGCCGGGTCTTCGCTCGCGGCCTCGACCACCAGCGCAGCATCCTTCACCACGGCGAGGTCGGTGGCCAGCGCGATCCGCTTCAGGGTCACCGCGGCGTCGGCCTCGGTCAGGGTCCCCTTCTTCACCACCCGGGCGAGGGAGCCTTCGATGGCCTTCATCCCCTTGTCGAGCGCGGCCTGCTGCACGTCGACGAGGATGACGTCGTTCCCCTGCCCGGCGAAGACCTGGGCGATGCCGTTGCCCATGGTGCC
>JANMWE010000206.1:0-2079 GCA_031393795.1 Gemmatimonadota bacterium | reverse complement strand
CTCTCCCTGAAATACCCCACCGGGATCGTCCCCATCCCCATGAACTTCTCGTGGAACGCCTTGGCGCTGAAGGCGGTCCCTTGCTTGGCCATCATATCGGCCCGCAGCTTCTGAATGGCGGTCTTGCCGAGGTTGTAGGTGATGGCCTGGGTGGGCCACTTGGAGTAGCGGTAGAGGGCGCGGGTGGCGGTGTCGAGCACCGCCTTGGCCATCGCATCGTGTGCGGCCGCCCCCCGGGCGCCCGGGAAGAACTCCACGTGCTCGGCGAAGAAGTCCACCGCCTCGTCGAAGGCCATCCGCCCGGTGTGGATCCCCACGTCCACCCGCACGCGGACCGCACGCATCAGCTGTCCCTGCAGCATGTACAGGTACTCGCCCGCCGTGTAGAAGCCGTACGGCTTCCCCTCGACCGGCTCGGCCATCAGCTCCTCGGCGTACAGCGCCCACCCTTCGGCCGCCATCGAGTCCTCCCACATCGAGAAGGAATCTTCGACCGCGCCGGGGGTGAGCCACCGGATCGGGCTGATCGTGCTTCCGTGCGCCGTCATGTACTTGTAGTGCCAGTCGTGCCCGGGGAACCCTTCGTGGATCGCCGTGGTCGCGACCGAAGCGTGGTTGTTCAGCTTCAAGGCGCCCGGGTCGTTGCCGGTGGGGCTCAGGTAAAAGCGACCCACGCCGGTGGTCTTGAAGGGCGGGGCGGGGTAGTACGCCGCATCGATCGTGCTCCGGAGCACGGGAGGCGTTTCCACGACGTCGAGCTTGTAGGTCGTCGGGATGTCGAAGAGGCCACGGTCGCGGCCGTACGCCACCGCGCGCACGCCGTCGTCGCGGTACCACTTGAAGAGTTCGTCATCGTTCTTCGGCGACTCGCGCGAGAGGAAGTCCATCACCTTGCGGACCGACCCCCGCTTCTCGGCCTCGCTCCCCCACGCGAGGGTGAGCTTCGCCTCGTCGGCCACCTGCTTGGCGACGACGAAGATCTTGTTCTCGTACACCTGGACCTGCTCTGCCCCGTACGCGAAGAGCTGCTCCGGGGTGCGGGGATCGCGGAGGCAGTTCGCCACGCGCCAGGCGTACTCGGGCTCACCGACCGCGAAGTGGTCGGTGGTGTCCATGGCGTCGTAGCTCCGGTCCATCCAGGTGCCGAGCTGGCGCCAGGCGTCGGCCGCCAGGGTCCCGGCGGCGGTGATCCGGGCGAGCGTCGCCGCTGCGAACGGCCGGCTTCCAAGCAGAGGCTTGGCGCTGGCGGCCAGGGTCGTCGCGAAGTAGGCGACATTCGCGGCGCAGCCGTTCTTGCCGTCGCGCTCGATCATCCGGTGGTCGGGACGATTCCCCGACTTGAGCCCCGCCTCGAGGTTCGCCTGCGCCACGGCCACGTACGCAGGGATCACCTCGACCCGCTTGGCCACGCGGGCCCATTCGGCCTCGGTGCCGAGCAGCCCGTTGCCGGCGTCCGTCAGCCCCTGGATCTGCCAGTCCACGCCGCGGAACGGTTCCGCGACGTAAGTGTCGATGCTCCGCTCCTGGTAGCGGCGGTCGGAGAGCTGGCGCACCAGGTACGCGGCCTGTGCGCGGAGCACTTCACGGTCGATCGCGGCAGGGGCCGAGAGCCCGGTGGGCGAGAGTGCCTCCAGGGCAGCGACCAGCTTGCGCAGCGAGGTGACCTCGGCCTCGACGGCCGCGGGTGACCAATCGCGCAGGGTGCCATCCACATCGGCGAGCGAGGCGTCATACCCGTCGCCGCCGAGGTAGGTGGAGATCACTGGATACCGGCGGAGGGTGTCGAGGAAATACTGCTTGCGGAAGGTCTCCAGGACCGCGTCGGCCGAGCCCGGGGCGGGTCGGCAGGCGGAAGTGACGGTACCGAGGAGACCGACGGCGATCGCGGCCTGACCGGTGGTCTGCAGGAAGGCACGGCGCTGCATGGTGGGCTCGCTGGTTGGCAGTTGGGAGGCTGGAATCTGGCCCGGAAACCCCATTTGGGGCAGGGGGCCGACTCCTTCTTGGTCTCCCTCTTGGTCTCCTTGTTCGACTCCCTCCTCGACTCCTTGAGAATCCCCCTGGCTCCGGCTAGTATTC
>JANMWE010000223.1:0-5450 GCA_031393795.1 Gemmatimonadota bacterium | reverse complement strand
CTCGTCGCTTGCGCTCCTCGGGAAGGTTCCGACCCTTTCGCCGTCTTGCCGTCTTGCCGTCTTGCCGTCTTGCCGTCTTGCCGTCTTGCCGTCTTGCCGTCTTACCGCCTTGCCGTCTTACCGTCTTACCGCCTTGCCCCTCGGCAGATCCGCTCGCACAGCTCCGGGAAGGGGATCCCCACCGCGGCCCCCGACTGCGGGAGGAGCGACGTGGCGGTCATCCCGGGCAGCGTGTTGGCCTCGAGGCAGATCAGCTCGTCCATCGCGTTCAGCCGGAAGTCGATCCGGGAGTAGCTGCCGAGTTTGAGGGCCTCGTGCGCCAGGACCGAGAGCCGCTGCGCTTCGGCGGCGATCCAGGGCTCGATCGGGGCCGGGAAGATCTCCTGTGACATCCCGGGCTGGTACTTGCACTCGTAGTCGAAGAGCTCGTGCTTCGGGATGATCTCGCCCACCGCGAGCGCCACGCCATCGAGCACGCCGACAGTGAGCTCACGCCCCGGGATGAACGCTTCGATCATCACTTCGTCGTCGAACTCGGCCGCCAGCCTGATCGCGGGGGCGACGCCGTCGAGCGACTTCACCAGCGTGAGCCCCACGGTCGACCCCTGCTTCGAGGGCTTCACGATGAGGGGCATCCCGACTTTCTCCGGCAGTGTCGCGATGACGGCGGGCGTCATCACCCAGGGCGCCACCGGCACGCCGGCCAGGGCGAAGAGCTTCTTGGAGAGATCCTTGTCCATCGCGAGCGCGCTCGCGAGCGGCCCGCTCCCGGTGTAGGGGACGCCGATCACCTCGAGCACCGCCTGCACCGTGCCGTCCTCGCCCCACCCGCCGTGGAGCGCCAGGAAGATGACGTCGGCATTCTTCACCGCCGGGAGTTGCGCCAGCGAACCAAGGAGCATTCCGCGCTGCAGTTCCTCCAGCTGCGCGGTGCTCGGCGGCTCCACGGCTACTTTCGCCGGTACCAGCGTCGCTTCATCCTTCTCGGCGATCAGGCCGCGCGCGGTGTCCACCACGGCCACTGTGTGGCCGCGGCTCCGGAGCGCGGCGATGACCTGCACGGCGCTCGCGAGGGCGACATCGCGTTCCGCAGAAGTTCCGCCGGTGAGGACAGTTACGCGCATTGGTGAGCGGTAAGCGGTAAGCGGGGAGTGAAGGTGGCGGTGGGAGGATCCCCCGCTCACCGCTCACTGCTCACCGCTCACCTTGTTCCGATCAGCTGCTGCAGTACATCGTGTCTCGAAACGATCCCGATCAGCTTCCCGTCCTTCTGGACCACCACCGCGGGCGCCTCGCCCGCGAGGAGCTGGCTCAGCCGGTCGGTCGGGGTCGAGGCGTCGACGATAGGGAAGGGCTCACCCATCACCTCGCGCACCGGGCGGTCGAGGAGCTGCGGCTGGAGCAGCGCCTTGGTGGTCAATGGCCCTTCGATCAGGCCGCCGATGACCTTCCCCTCCTCGACCACCGGGATCTGCGACACGCCCCAGGTGCTCATCAGGTTGAGCGCCTGCCGCACCTGCTGGGCCGGCTGGACGCTGACGAGCGCCGGTGGGCCGGAAGGCCGGCGGGCCAGGAGCTCGGCCACGGTGATCCGCGGCGTATCGAGCAGCTGGTTCTCCTGCATCCACTCGTCGTTGAACACCTTGGAGAGATAGCGCTCGCCGGTGTCGCAGAGGATGGTGACGATCATCGCGTCGGGGTCGTCGACCTCCTTCGCGATCTCGAGGGCGATGTGGACGTTGAGCCCGGCCGACCCGCCGACCAGGATCCCCTCTTCGCGGGCCAGGCGGCGGGTCATCGCCATCGCGTCGCGGTCGCTCACCTGGCGCCACTCGTCGATGACGTCGAAGTGCACCGTCGTCGGGATCTTGTCGCCCCCGATCCCCTCGACCTTGTACGGGGCACCGGTCCCCATCGTGTGGGTCTTAGAGTAGCCGGTGTAGAGCGACCCTTCGGGGTCGCCCGAAATGATCCGGACCTTCTGGTTCTGTTCCTTGAGGTACTTCCCGGTCCCGCTGACGGTGCCGCCGGTGCCGGACGCCGCCACGAAGTGGGTCACTTTCCCGCCGGTCTGCTGCCAGACCTCGGGACCGGTGGTGGCGTAGTGGGCGGCGGGGTTCACCTGGTTATAGAACTGGTTGGCGAGGACGGCGCCCGGCGTGTCGTGCACGATCTGCTTCGCCTTCATCACGTAGTTCTCGGGGTGATCGGGGGGCACCGCGGTCGGGGTGATCACGACCTCCGCGCCGTACGCCTTCAGGAGCCGCACCTTCTCCTGGCTCATCTTGTCGGGCATCGTGAAGATGCAGCGGTACCCCTTGAGCGCCGCGGCGATGGCGAGCCCCACGCCGGTGTTGCCGCTGGTCCCCTCGACGATCACGCCGCCCGGCTTGAGCTCCCCCCGCTGCTCCGCGTCCTCGATGATAGCGAGCCCGATCCGGTCCTTCACCGACGCCCCCGGATTCACATACTCGGCTTTGCCGTACACCGGCGTCCGGATCCCGCGGCCCACCCGGGCCAGACGGATCAGCGGGGTCCAGCCGATGGTGTCGAGGACGTTCTCGTAGGGGGTCAGGTGCTGTGGTTTCATCACGGGGTCACCCCGGCGCTCTGCGGATGCCGGAACTCTATGGGTTGGGTGAAGCTCATCGCGACGGGGGCGCCGTTGTGGCGGCCCGGTGCGAAATGGAGGCGCGGCGCGGCGGCGACCGCCGCCGAATCGAGGGCCGGATACCCCGACGACTCGGCCACCTTGGTCGAGTCGGGGTCGAGCTCCCCGGTGGAATCGGCGAAGAGCTTGAGCAGCACCCGGCCTTCGATCCCCTGCTGGTAGAGCGCCGGGGGATAGTCGATCGGCACGTCGGGGTTCACGGCCACGGGGGGCTCATCCTTGGGATTCCCCTGCGGCGTGTTCCGGTCGGGGAGCTGGACCACGGACGCGTCGGGCTTGGAGCAGCCGACGACGACAAGGAGCGCTATCACCCATCGGACAGAGGCTATCGGCCATCGGCTATCAGCTATCGGTCCCCTCACGGATCGCCTCCCGCCCTCTTCTTGAGTTCGGCGAGTCGGTTGAGTGCTTCGATCGGAGTCAATGTGTCGAGGTCGATCGATAGAAGATCATCGCGCACTGCATCGCCGATAGCCGATGGCTGATAGCCGATAGCGCTGTTGAACAGATCCGCCTGCGTGGGATCCTTGACCGGCACGGAGCCGGGGGCCACGCGGTGTTCTCCTTCGAGCGTCACCAGCAGCTCCTTCGCCCGCGCCACCACTTTGGCCGGCAACCCCGCCAGCTCGGCCACGTGCACACCGTAGCTCTGGTCGGTCCCCCCCGCCTCGAGGCGATGGAGGAAGATCACCTTTCCCCCCGACTCGCGCACCGCGACGTTGTAGTTCCGCGCGTGCTGCAACGTTTCGGGGAGCTGCATCAGCTCATGATAGTGGGTGGCGAACATCGTCTTGCACCCCACCCGGTCGTGCAGGTGCTCGCTGACCGCCCACGCGATCGCGACCCCGTCATACGTCGAAGTGCCTCGGCCGATCTCGTCCAGCAGCACCAGGCTCTTGGCCGTGGCGTTGTGGAGGATGGCACTGGTCTCCGACATCTCGACCATGAAGGTCGACTGGCCGCGGGCCAGGTTGTCGCTCGCCCCCACGCGGGTGAAGAGCCGGTCCACCACCCCGATCTCCGCGGCCGAACAGGGGACGTAGCTGCCGAGCTGGGCCATCAGCACCGAGATCCCGATCTGGCGGAGGATGGTGCTCTTGCCCGCCATGTTGGGGCCCGTGACGAGGAGCACGCGCGCGGCGAGTTCGAACTTCACGTCATTCGGGATGAAGGTCTCGCGCGCCATCCGCCGTTCGAGCACCGCGTGCCGGCACCCGGTGAGCACCAAGTCGTAGCCGTCGGTCACCTTCGGCCGCACATAACGGTTCCGTTCCGCCACGTCGGCCAGCGCGGTCCAGACGTCGAGCCGAGCGAGGGCGCGGGCGGTCTTCTGCAACCGGCCGGCGGCGCGCCCCGCGGTGTCGCGCAACGCCCCGAAGAGCAGAGCCTCCTTCTGGCCGATCTTCTCCTCGGCGCCGAGGATCTTCTCTTCGTAGCTCTTGAGCTCGGCGGTGACATAGCGCTCGGCGCCGGTGAGTGTCTGCCGCCGTTCGTAGTCGGCGGGGACCTTGTCGGCGTGGGCGCGGGTGATCTCGAGGAAATAGCCGAAGACCTTGTTGTAGCCGATCTTGAGCGACGCGATCCCGGTGCGCTGACGTTCCCGCTCCTGGATGCTCGCGAGGGTGTTCTTCCCGCCGTCGCGCAGGTCGCGGAGCTCGTCGAGTTCGGCGTCGAAGCCGGCGCGGATGGTGCCGCCATCGACGAGCGTGGCCGGGGGCCGATCGGAGAGCCCCTCCCCCAACGTCTTGGCCACGTCGGCGAGGAGATCGAGCTGCTCCTCCACCTGCGCCAGCGCCTTGCTCCGGTCGCGGTGTGCGAGGCCGGTCAGGCCGCTCAACACATCGGGGAGCCGCTGCAGCGAGTCCCGCAGCGCGCCGAGCTCCCGCGGGGTGGCGCGACCGGCGGCGGCGCGACCGGCGAGGCGCTCGAGATCGCGCACCCCATCGAGCGCCTCGCGCACCCGCGCGCGGCCTCGGCCATCCTCGAACGCCACCGTGACGGCATCGAGTCGCTGGTCGATGGCAGTCGGCTCGGCGAGGGGGGTCAGCACCCAGGACCTGAGGAGCCGCGCCCCCATCGGGGTGATGGTGGAGTCGAGGGTCTCGAGGAGGGTGGCATCCTTGGTGCCGGCGCGGAGCGGCTCGACCAGCTCGAGATTCCGGGTCGTCATCTCGTCGAGCCAGCAGGTCCCTTCGCTCCGGCGTGCCACCGGGCGCATCAGGTGCGGCAGGCCGCTGGGCTGCAGCTCGGCCAGGTAGCGCAGCAGCGCCCCGGCGGCACCCACCGCGGGCGCATCGTCCGGGCCCAGCCCCAGACCGTCCAGGCTCTTCAGCTGGAACCGGCGCGCGAGCTCTTCCTCGGCGAGGGCGGGGTCGAACTCCCACCGCTCGCGCGGGGTCTTGAGGACGCCGTCCTCGAGCGTGATCGGCGCGTCGCCGGGGAACACCACCTCGGCGGGCCCCAGGCGATTCACCGCTTCGAGCAGCCGCTCGGCCGGTATCGTCTCCAGGAAGAACTCCCCCGTGGACAGATCGATCGCCGCGATCCCCGCACGCTCGTTCTGCGCCTCTGCGCCCCTGCGCCCCTGCGCGGCCACCAGCCAGTTGTTCCGGGCGCCGGCCAGGAAGTTGTCATCGAGGACCGCGCCGGGGGTCAGCGTCTCGATCACTTCCCGCTTGACGATCCCCTTGGCGAGCTTGGGGTCTTCGACCTGTTCGCAGATCGCCACGCGGTGGCCGGCGGCGATGAGCTGGCGGAGGTAATCGGCCGCGGCCTTCAC
>JANMWE010000186.1:0-3566 GCA_031393795.1 Gemmatimonadota bacterium | reverse complement strand
CGGCGCGGGACGCTGGATGCGCTGGGGGATGAACGGGGTGCGGCCGGCAGGAGGCGCGCCAGGCGCGGAAGGCGCGCCAGTGGAGGCACCCGCCGAGCGCGGCGGGATGCGACCGGCGGGGGGACGACCGTCGCCGAACGGATTGGCCGGCTTGACCGACAGCTTTTGGACTTCTGGCGGCTTCACCACCGGGATCGCAGAGTCGACCCTGGCTGCATCCGACGGAGTCAGGCTTTCGGTCTCCGGCTCCTCGGGGAGCGGCGGCAGGTCCTTGAAGAGGGCCTTGGCGCGTTCCTGGATCGAAGCGGCGATGTCGATGTCCTCGTCCTTCTTCTCGACCACGAGCGGTTCGAAGAAGGCGGCCTTCTCGACCTCATCCTTGAGGCGCGCGGCTTCCAGCACCGCTTCGCTCTCCGCCACCTCGGCGGCAGTGCGACGGCGCCGGACCGGCTTGGCCGCCTCGGCGGTCGGGGCGGGCTCGGCGGCCTTGGCCGCCTTGCGGCGGCCCTTCTTGGGCGCCTCGTCGGCGGCGGGCTTCCGCTTCTCGCGTTCCCACCGGACACGCACGGCCGCCACCTGGTCGGGCTCGAGCGCCGACATATGGGTGCGCGTGAAGATGTTCATCTCCTTGAGCAGTGTCATCAGCTGCTCGGCGGAGATGCCGAATTCGGCCGCCAGTTCGTGAACGCGAGTCTTGCCCAAGCGAACCTCTCTCTAAGTCCAGGGCCGGGCCGCACGAACGATACCGTTCGCCAGCGCCCGATCCCTCACCCCGACCGCCTGGACCGGCGGCCGACCCAACCTGTCCCCCAACGTCGCCGCGTCGGGTCCCGCCAGCAGCGGGATGTTCTTGCCGGTCGCCAGCCGAGCGACCTTCTCCAGCGCGCGGGGCTTGGCGTCAGAGGCCAACACCACGCAGATCACTTTCCCCGCCTGCAACTCGGTCCGGACCCCGTCGACGCCGATGATCAGCTTGCCGCCGTTCCTGCCCAGCCCGAGGAGTCTCAGGACTGCCTCGAACTCCGCCGAGGGGCGGCCGCCACGGCCGCCCTCTGCCGGGGCCCCAGCCCCCTCCAAGGGCGCGCAAGGCGCGCGCCCCTCGGCCTTATCGCCCGTCTTCCCCGCCATCCTCGGTCTCGGTGATCGAGGTGAGGAAGGTCAGCAGCTCTTCGGCGTACGCGTCGGTCATCCCGGGGATCTTCATGACCGCTTCGCGGTCGACATCGAGGACGTCGTTCAGGTCGTTGAACCCGCCTGAGGCGAGGATCGCCGTGATCTCGGGCTTGAGCCCCTCGATCTCGGTGAGCGGCACCCGGCCCGCGGCCTCTTCGGGGGGCAGCGGCGCAAAGAGCGGCCCTTCGCCGCCCCGCTCCAGCCACTCGCGGCTGGAGTAGAGGTCGATCTTCCACCCGGTGAGGTCGGAGGCGAGGCGGACGTTCTGCCCGTTCCGGCCGATGGCGAGCGAGAGCTGGTCTTCGTCCACCACCGCCTGCACCGTCTTGGTCTCGGGATCGCTGAACACCTTGGCCACGCGGGCCGGGGCGAGCGCGAGGCGGGCGAAGCGCTCCGGGTCGGGGCTCCAGGGGACGATGTCGATCCGCTCGCCGCCGAGCTCGTTGACCACCGCCTGCACCCGCGAGCCCTTGAGGCCGACGCAGGCGCCCACGGGGTCGATCGCGTCGTCCTTGCTGATGACGGCGAGCTTGGTGCGGCTCCCCACTTCGCGGGCCATCGCGCGCACTTCCACGATGTCCTGCGCGATCTCCGGCACTTCGAGGGCGAAGAGCGCCTTCACGAAGAGGGGGTCGGCGCGGGAGAGGATGAGGCGCGGACCCTTCGGCGTCTCCTCCAGCTTCTTGAGGACCGCGCGGATGGTGTCGCCCTGGTGGAACTTCTCGCGGTGGTTCTGCTCGCGGTACGGGATGATCGCTTCCGCCTCGCGGAACTTGTTGAGCATCAGCACCAGTTTGCCGCGCTCGATCTGCTGGATCTCGCCGCTGAGCAGCTCGCCCACCTTGTCGGCGAACTCCTCACGGATGCGGTTGCGCTCACCCTCGCGCACGCGCTGGATGATCCGCTGCTTGGCCGCCTGCACCGCGCCGCGCCCGAAGGCTGCGAAGGGGACCTCCTCTTCCAGAACGTCACCGAGCTGGAAGTCGGGGTCCTCGTAGCGCGCCTCCTCGAGGGCGATCTGCCACGACTCGTCCTCGACCAGTTCGACCACCGTGCGCATCCGGGTGATGACCATCGCGCCGGTCATCTCGTCCAGGGTCAGGTCGAATTTGACGTTCGGCCCGAAACGCTTGGCGAGGGCGGCGTGGATGCCGTCCTTGATCAGGTCGAGGAGTTCGGCCCGGTCGAGCTGTTTGGTGGTGGTGAGCTCCCGCAGGGCGGTGAGCATCTCGGTGCTGGCGTTCGTGGTGGCCATCGTGGTTCCCTTGGGTTGGGCCGTCGGTCGTCTGGGTGAGACCGGGAGCCCGTCGTCGGTTGTTTTGGCGCCGCGCGCGGCGCCCCTACTTCTTCTTGCCTGGTTTCGGCTTCGGCGTGGTGTCCGGCGCCAGCCGCGCCTCCCGCATCTGCGCGAGGTCGAGTTCCATCACTTCGGTGCCGTCTTCCGGCCGCACCAGGACGAGGGTGCGCTGGGCGCTGATGTCGTCCACCTCTTCGATGATCCCGTAGACCGCGCCCTGCACCGCCTGGTGCTTGAGCTTGACCCGGGCGCCCGTGAACCGGCGCCAATCCGCGGCATTCCGGAGCGGGCGATCGTCGCCCGGGCTCGACACTTCGAGGGTGTAGAGTGCACCGACGAGACCCCGCTCTTCGAGCGCCTGCTCGAGAGCGCGGCTCGCACGGACACAGTCGTCCGACGAGACGCCGGCCTCACCGAGGCTGCCGGGGAGGTCGATCCGGACCTGCAAGAGGGGACGTTGCGCGGCACCGACCTGACGGAACTCGACCAGATCGAAGCCCAAGGCGGCGAGGATCTCTGCTACCGATGTTTCCAGCTGATCCGCCACGTCACCATCCGGGGGTAGAAACAAAAAGGCGGGGGGACCGCCCCCACCTCCACAACTCTCCCACCCGCGGTCCTCAGGGCAGGCCGTAAACGTAGTAGGGTGGCGGGTTTGGGTCAAGGAAGGGGGGCGAAAAGGAAGGTCCGTTGTGCCGCGGCTTGCCGCGCCTGAGGGGCCGGCGTCCGAAGCGCAGCAAGCTGCGCCACAACGGTCTCCCCAAGGGGTAGATCGCGGCTACGCCGGCACCCCCAAATACCCCACCATCCTCCCCACCTCATTGTTCCGCGCGCTGTACCACCCTACCCCGTGCTTCGAACAGTGCCCCGACACCGTGATCTCCTTGATCCCCAGCGCCTCGGCCTGCTCCACCAGCACTTGGCGCACATCGAGATGGCCCTTGCTGTCGGGGGCTGCTGGCTTCTGGCTGCTGGCGAATCTTCCCATAGCCTCGAACACCTCCGGCCCCACCTCGTAGCACGGCCCGCAGATGCCCGCTCCCAGGTGACAGACCACGCTCGCAGCGCCCTCTTCTTCCGGGATCCCCGACGCCGC
>JANMWE010000217.1:0-45320 GCA_031393795.1 Gemmatimonadota bacterium | reverse complement strand
GCCAGCAGCATCTTCGCCAGCACCGCGAGCGGGATCGCGATCAGCAGCCCGATGAAGCCGAAGAGGGTCCCGGAGATCCCCATCGCGATCATGATCCAGATCGGGTGGAGTCCCACAGAGTGCCCCACGATCCGGGGGCCGGTGATGTGCCCATCGAGGAACTGGATGCCGACGAAGGTGATGATCACCCGGAAGAGGCCCCCCACCGGATCGTCCATCGTCAGCGCGAAGATCAGCGCCGGGATGAGCGAGGCGAAGAATCCGATGTAGGGGATCAGGTTGAACACGCCGGCGATGAGGCCGAGGAGGAGCGCGCTCGGGATCCCGAAGGCCGTCAACAGGATGGTCGTGAGGGTGCCGACCAGCGTGGCCTCCATCAGCACCCCCCGGACGTAGCGGCCCAGCGACTTGTCGTATTCCTGGATGAACGCGACCACATTGGGCCGCCGTGACCCCGGGATCAGGTTCTCGATGGCAGCGGTGAACTTGGCCCAGTCATACAGCAGGTAGAAGGTGACGACCGGGACCACCACCAGGAAGGCGAGGAACCCGAGGATGCTGCGAACGTGCGACAGCATGCCGAGGAAGGAGTTCGCGATGTCCCGGAAGAGGATCTGGGCGTACCCCTGCAGGATCGCGCCGAGCTTGTCGGCGTCAAGCCGGTTGAGCCAGCTTTTCTGAGCCGCGCTGAGGAAGGGGAGGGTGGCGAGCCGGTCGCCGAAGCTCGCCAGCCATTCGACGATCCGGTGGGCGAACCCGGGGAGCCGAGTCACCATTGCCTGCGACTGGTCCACCAGCTGCGGTCCCGCGACCAGGATCGCCGTGGCCACGAGGGCCGCGATCGGCAGCACCACGAGGACGATCGCCAGTCCGCGCGGCACCCGCCGGGCGGCGAGGAATCCGACCAGTGGCGCAATGACGTAGGCGACGCCGATCGCCACCACGAAGGGGGTCAGCACCGGACCGAACTCACCGAGGAACCAGACCCCGATGATCGCCGTGCTCACGCCGAGCGCCGTGCGGACCTCGGCCCGGGCACGGAGCGGCCAGACCGTCCAGGCGAAAAGGAAGTAGATGAGGGGCGGGGTCAGGTCGTCATAGACCCCCAGCACGAGGAGCCCGAAGAGCGTAGCGGCGAGGGCGAATCCGGCGAGGTCGCGGATGTCGGTGTGGGCGCCACCCGTGGTCGGGGTGCTCATTTCGAGGCCTGGCCCGGCGTCCGGAGGGCCCACCAGCGCACCAGCAGGGTCCCCCCGAGGGCCAGGAGGAGGTGGATCGCGCCTGAGCCGACCTTGAGGATGAAGGCGAAGATCACCCAGGCGACCAGTGACACGACGGCGGCGAGAAGCGTCAGCATGGGACTCCGCAAGAGAGAAGAAAAACCGATTGCGCCCGTCCGGGCCTGCCCGTATCTTAATGCACGGACGACGGTGGGGAACCTGCGTGTCGAGCCAACATGTCTGTTGAAGGGCCCGAATGAGTTGACCGATGTCACGCCCCCTCGGGGGAAGGCAAAAGCCGATCTGAGGGTGCCGAACATATTCAACGGGCTTCGAAACACCCCTCTCCGCCGCCGTTCGACCACCTGCCTCACCCCCAGCCCCCTCTCCCTTGCGGGAGAGGGGGTGTACTATTTTCGATATCCCTCTTCGGACCCCCGATGCCCATCGTCGCCGTGACGCGGCGCGTGCACTTCAACGCCGCGCACCGTCTGCACAACCCCCGCCAGTCCGACGAGTGGAACGCCAAGATCTTCGGACCGTGCAATAACGCCAACTGGCACGGCCACAACTACGAACTCGACCTCACGGTCGAGGGGCCGATCGCTCCCGACACCGGCTATGTGATGGACGTCGGGATCCTGAAGGGGCTGGCGGAGCAGCACGTGGTCGCCAAGCTCGACCACAAGAACCTGAACCTCGACGTCGATTGGTTCCGCGACCTCCTCCCCTCGGCCGAGCACATCGCCCTGGTGACCTGGCGGGAACTCCGACCCCATATCCCGATGCACTTGAAGCTCCGCGTGCGGCTCTACGAGACGCCCCGGAACTGGGTGGACTACGATGGCCGATAAGCCGACCGACATGCCCGCCGCCGTCCGAAACCTCCTCGTCGCCATCGGCGAGGATCCGGATCGCGACGGCCTCAAGAAGACCCCCCAGCGGGTGGACGCCTCCCTCCGCACCCTCACCCGCGGGTACGGGATGTCGGTCAAGGACGTGATCGGCGACGCGATGTTCGAGGAGTCGCACCAGTCGATGATCCTGGTGCGCGACATCGAGCTCTACTCGCTCTGCGAGCACCACATGCTCCCGTTCTTCGGACGGGCCCACGTGGCCTACATCCCCAACGGCAAGATCGTCGGGCTCTCCAAGCTCCCCCGCATCGTCGAGGTCTTCGCGCGCCGGCTCCAGGTCCAGGAGCGCCTCACCGACCAGGTGGCCGACGCGATCATGGACGTGCTCCATCCCCAGGGGGTGGGCGTCGTGGTGGACTGCGTCCACCTCTGCATGGCGATGCGCGGCGTGGAGAAGCAGAACAGCCGCACGGTCACCAGCGCGCTCCGCGGCGTCTTCCGCGACGACCCCCGCACGCGCGACGAGTTCCTCCGGCTCGTCTCGCCGGGCCGCTGGGCCGAATGAGCCACACCGCGGTGGTCACCGGCGCCTCGCGTGGCATCGGGGCGGCGTGTGCCGCCGCCCTGGCCGGCGCGGGGTTCCGGGTGGTCACCGTGGCGCGCTCCGAAGGGGACTACCGCTGCGACCTCACCGATGCGGCGGCGTGGGACGCCGTGGCGCACCGGATCCTCGCCGAGCGGGGGGCGCCCGAGGTGGTGGTGAGCAACGCCGGCGCATATATCGTCAAGCCGCTGGCCGAGACCACGGTCGAGGAGTTCCGCTCGCAGATCGCGCTCAATCTCACCGCGAGCTTCGCGGTGGCGCGCGCCTTCCTCCCGGCGATGGGCGTGGCGGGGCGGGGGACCTACATCTCGATCGGTTCCGTGGCGGACCACACCGGCTTCGCCGAGAACGCGGCCTACGCCGCCAGCAAGTACGGGCTCCGCGGGCTGCACGAGACCCTGGTGGACGAGTATCGTGGGTCGGGGGTGCGACTCACCCTCATCTCCCCCGGCCCGGTGGACACCACCCTCTGGGATCCGATCGATCCCGATGCCCGCGAGGGCTTCACTCCCCGGGCCGAGATGCTCCGCCCCGCTGACGTCGCCGAAGCAGTGCTCTTCGCGGCCACTCGGCCACCGCATGTTCACATCGATTGGCTCCGGCTGGGACCGACCTGATGATCCGCTCGCCGCTGCTCGCCGCCCTGACCGCCGCGCTCACCGCCGCCGGTCTCTCCGCCCAGATCAACGCCCCGCCACGGGCGCAGCGTGCCGCCACCCGCGAGCCGCCGCCGACGATCGTGCCCCTGCCCGACTCGTCCGGGTTCGGCGTGCCGGTGCTGACCGTGACCAAGGCCCCCGACGGCGCCCTCTGGGTCGGCACCTACGGCCGCGGCATCTACGTGCTCAAGCCGGGAGATTCGAGCTGGACGCACATCGTGCGCGACCGGAACCACGACAGGTCGATCGCGTTCGACTTCATCCACGCCTTCGCCTTCCCGCGTCCCGGGGTCATCTGGTACGGCGCCACCGGCAACGGCTGGGGGATGTCGCTCGACGGCGGCCAGAGCTGGAAGAACTGGACCGGAACGGAGCTCGGTCCGGAGTACCAGTACACCGTGCCCGACGGCATCGTCACCCGGGGCGACACGGTCTACATCGCGACGGCCGACGGCGTGATGCTCACCTGGGATGACGGGCATACCTGGGAGGTCCTCGTCGACTCGGTCGGCCCCCAGACCAACCGACTCGGCGCCAAGGCCTACCCGGTGCTCCGGAGCGAGTACGTCAAGCAGATCCTCGCCGACCGGCGCGGGCTCGCGGTGGCGACCCTCCGCGGCAACCAGCGGCTCGAGCGCACTCCCACCGGGTGGGTCGCCCAACCCGCGGCCATCGTGGCCTTCCGCCCCCGCAAGAGCGTCCAGCTCGGACGTTGGCTCCTGAAGGGGACCAACTGCGGGCTGGTCTTCCGCGGCGCCGCCAACGACACCACCTGCTACGCCAATATGCGCGGGGCCCCCACCGACTCCGGCCGGCCACCGCGCACCGCCTGGTTCCAGCGACCGATCCTCGGTGGAGACCAGCCGTACATCGACCAGACCTATCGCTACGGATCGACCTTCGGCGGGACCTTCCAGCCGCACCAGGGGGTGGAGTTCAACAACCCCGACGGCACGCCCGTGCACGCGATCGGGAGCGGCATCGTGGTCTGGGCCGGGCCGGCGGAGCAGGGGGCCCTCACCGTGGCGCTCCGGATGGACTCCACCATCACCGGGATCGTCCCCCGTTCACCGGTCGACACCACGCCGGTGGTGCGGGCCAAGCTTTATCTCTTCTCGGTCTACTACCACAATTCCGCGCTCAAGGTGAAGGTCGGCGACCGCGTGCGCGCGGGGCAGGTCATCGCCCTCGTGGGCAACACCGGCCGCGCCACCAACGACCACCTGCACGTCGAGGTGCACGCCTCCCCGATCGACAGCGTGAAGTACATCGTGGATCCCAACGAGCGATACCCGCGCTACACCACCAACACCGAGCTCTGGCTCAGGCCGGCCGGCGCGAAGAGCGGGTGGGTCGCCGGCCAGGTGTTCGACGCGTCGGGGCATCCGGTGCCGCAGGCCCACATCTTCGGGCTCTCCAAGTTCGAGCCGGCCGAGACGCCGCTCGTCATGATGGAAACGTACGGGGCGAAGAACCATATGCATCCCCTCTACCAGGAACACTTCGCCATCGGGGACGTCCCGGTCGGCGAATACACCCTGGGAGTGGAGATCGACGGCAAGAAAGTGTGGCGGAAGGTGACGGTGACGGAGGGGAATTTGACGTGGGTGGTCTTCAGGCCCTGACGGGGGAGGGACAAGGCTCGAGTGCAAGCGGCGAGTCGGTCACGAGCGAGCGAGCGCGAAAGGGTGATCCCTTGCGCGCTTTCTCGCTTTTTCACCCACTCGCTTCTTGCACTCCCCCCTCCCCCCTTACGTTTGGCTCCATGTTCATCGAACTCACCGACCATCTCCGCTGTCCCGCCGCGCACGACGAGTCGTTCCTCGTCCTGCTCCCCGACGCGGTGAAGGACCGCCAGGTGCGTACCGGCACCTTCGGCTGCCCGGTCTGCAACGCGACCTACCCGATCGTGGATGGCGTGGTCCGTTTTGGCCCCCCGTCCGCTCTTCTGCCCGTCAGCCCGTCAGCTCCACCTCCGGTGGCCGGCCTCGCTGCCTTCCTGGGCCTCGGCGGGCCGGGGGGCTATGTGGGGCTCGTGGGTGACATCGCCGCGCTGGGGCGTGAACTGAGCACCGCCCTCCCCGGGGTCCACTTCGCCGGCATCAACGCCCCCGCGGGGACGGAGGGCTCCGACAGGGTGAGCCTGATGGGGGCGCCGAGCATCCCGGTGAAGGCGCGGCAACTGCGGGGGGTGGTGCTGGGGACAGGGTACGGAGCGGCTCCGGAGTGGATCGCCGAGGGGGTCCGGGTGGTGCTCCCGGGGCTCCGGGTCGTCGGCGTGGGGCCCGCGCCCGTTCGTGAAGACCTGCAGATCCTCGCGGCAGCGGAGGGGTGGTGGGTGGGAGTGAGTGCAAAGGCGCGATAGACGCGAAAGGCGCCCAGGAACTCCCTGAGCGCCCCGACCCGCTCCCGCACCTCACGCGCCTTACGCGTCTCCGGCCTGTCCAGGCTCCGCATACACCGCTTCGATCTGGGCGGCGTAATTCTTTTCCACCACTTTCCGCTTCACGCTCATCTTGGGCGTGAGTTCGCCGCTCTCGATGCTGAAGTCGCGTTCGACGATGATGAACTTCTTCGGCACCTCGAAGTGGGCCAGGTCGCGCAGGACCTTGAGCACCTCGCGCTCGATCTTGGCGCGCGCCTCGGGCATCTTGGCGAGGGCCGAGCGGTCGGCGTAGACGAGACCCTTGTGCCTGGCCCACGACTCGAGGTTGTCGAAGTTGGGCACCACCAGCATCAGGGGGAACTTCCGCTTGTCGCCGATCATCACCGCATTGGCGACGAAGGGGGAGGTCTTCGTGGTCCCCTCGATCGGCTGGGGGGCGATCTTCTTTCCGCCGGCGGTGACGATGATGTCCTTCTTCCGGTCGGTGATGCGGAGGAACCCCTCGGCATCGAACTCGCCGATGTCGCCGGTGTGGAACCAGCCGTCGGGCTCGAGCGCCTCACGGGTGGCCTCGGGCTTGTGGTAGTACCCCTTCATCACGTGCGGGCCGCGGGTCAGGATCTCGCCGTCCTCCGCGATCCGCACCTCCACTCCCGGGACCTTCTGTCCCACGGTGCCGATCTTCCAATGATCGAAGGTGTTGACGGTGATCACCGGGGAGGTCTCGGTGAGGCCGTACCCTTCGAGGATGGGGAGGTCCGCGGCGTGGAAGAAGCGCGCGATCTCCGCCAGGAGCGGGGCTCCCCCCGACACGAAGAAGCGCAGCCGCCCCCCGGTGCGCGCCTGGAGCTTGCTGAAGACGAGCTTGGACGCGAGGCGCTTGCCGAACCTGAGCCCGCCCGGGATCGGTTTGTGCGCCATCGTGAGGTCGACGTACTCCTCGCCGGTGCGCTTGGCCCAGTGGAAGATCGCCTTCTTGACGAAACTCCCGCTCACCGCCCCTTCGAGGACCTTGGCGTAGATCTTCTCGAACAGGCGCGGCACCGAGAGCACCACCGTGGGACGCACCTCGACCAGCTCCGCCCCCACGGTGTCGATGCTGGTGGCGTAGTTGATGATCACGCCGGCCTGCATCATCACGTAGTGCCCCGCCATCCGTTCGAACACGTGCGAGAGCGGCAGGAACGACAGGCACTCGTCGCTGCTGGCGAGGCCGAGCACCGACAGCCCGGCCACGACGTTGGAGGTGAGGTTCCCGTGGGTGAGCATCACCCCCTTGGGATCTCCCGTCGTCCCGGACGTATAGATGAAGGTGGCCAGGTCGTCGGGCTTGACCGTCAGGGCCTCGGTGCGCCAGCGTCCGGCGTCGAGCCCGGAGCTCCGCCCCTTTTCCCGCAGCGCGTCCATCGCGATCACCCCGTTCCCCTTCACCGTCGCGTCCATCGCGAAGATGTGCTTGAGGCCCGGGACGTTGGCGCGGATCTCGAGGATCTTGTCGGTCTGGACCTGGGTCGAGACGAAGATCGCCACCGCCCCGGAGTCGTTGAGGAGGTACTCGATCTGCTTGGCCGGAAGAGTCGGGTAGATCGGGACGTCGGTGCACCGATCCGAGAGGCAGGCGTAGTCGGCGATGGCCCACTCCGGCCGGTTCTCGGAGAGGATCGCCACGCGATCACCCGTCGTGATGCCCAGGGCCGTGAGCCCGAACGCCGTCTCCTTCACCTGATCCGCCAGCCCGCGATAGCTCAGGTCGATCCACCGCCCGTCGATCTTCCGGCGCATGACGACCGGCCGCTGGAGGAACCGATCCAAGGCGCCGAAATAGAGCTCGTTGAGCGTGGTGGGGGTGGGCACGGGTGGCTCCGGTTCGGGAGTGCGTGGTGAAAGCTATTGCGGGCTGTTGGCTATTGGCTTCTGGTGGATCACTGAATCGATGGCGTCGGTGCCGGGAGCCACCAGTAGCCAACAGCCAAGAGCCATGTTGAGCGATCTGGACCTACTGGAAGAAGACCCGAATGACCTGCCCCGACCCCGGCACCACGGCCCCGCTCGGGCGGCGGGCCTCGACCCGCACGATCGCGCTGTCACCGGCCACGGCGGTGAGCTTCCGGACCCGGACGGGGATCCCCGGTTCGCCTGTGCTCCCTGTGGTCACGGTGCGGGTGGTGACGTCCCCACTCAGACGGATGCCCGCCGGTGTCGGCGCGATCAGGGTGAACACGAGCGTCTGGTCGGCGATCCCGGTGTCGGCCTTGGCCACCTTCGGGGTCAGCGCCACGGACGCGGTATCGGTCGCCAACGTCACCACGAGCGACTCGGCGGTCGGGGAGATGATCAAAGTGTCCGCTCGACGACGCACCGCGAACGGCGTCGGATTGCCGAGCAGTGATCCCGCCACCGGCTGGACCCTGCCGGTCGTCCCCTTGAGGCCCCAGAACCGTCCGGTCACGCTGTCGACCCCCACGGTGGTGTCGGGGGTCACCCACCGGATCGTCGCTGCGATGCTGTCACCATTGGTGTCGAGCACCCGCGCGCGGAGCTGGATGGTGTCGCCGATGTCCACCGCGGCCGGCACCGGGACCAGGAACTCGATCGCCACCGGCGTCCCGCTCGGGCCGAGCTTGCTGCACGCCGCCGCCAAGAGCAGGACGGCGATCACCTGGAGGCGCCGCCTCACGCCTCCCCCCCCGCCTGCGCCGATTCGATCTCGCGGAGCGTCCCCTCGGCGTGACGGATCCACTTCTCGGCGTCGGCCCCCTTCAGCGGTCGGGCCAGGAACTCGCGGAGGTGCTCCGCCGCCTCGGCGTTCGACCCGCGGCGCACCAGGAGGAACGCCAGCCCGTAGTGCGCGCCGGGAAGTTCGCGGTCGATGTCGAGCGCTTTCCGGTAGTAGCGGATCGCCTCTTCCGGCTGGACCGTCTTGCTGTAGAGGATCGCGACGTTCTGGAGCAGGCGGACATCGGTGGGGGCACCGCGGAGCGCGAGGCGATAGGAGGTCAGGGCCCCCTCGAAATCCCCCTGCCGTTCGAGCGCGAGGGCCTCGTTCTGATAGTCGAGTCGATGGCCGCGGGTGGGCGCACCACCGTTGGTCGCATCGTCGCCGCCGAACAGCTTCCGCCACAGGCTCATAGTTCGGAAGTTATAGCAGGGCATCGACTTGGGCAACGCAGTTGCCCCCGGTCGGAGCCCACGGTACACTCCCTCCACGTCCCTCCGGAGCCCCCGATGCCTGCACGCAAGACGAGCCCCAAGACCAGGAAGGCCGCGCCCAAGTCCCCGGCGCGTCGCGTCGCAGGCCCCGAGGCCACCCTCGAGGTCGATTGGCCCTTCTTCGGCGAGCTCTGCCGGGCCCTCGCCCTCAAGGTGGCGCGCGATTTCGACCCCGAAGTGGTCCTCGGCATCGTCCGCGCCGGCGCGATCCCCGGCGTCGTGGTCGCGTCCATCCTTCAGCGTGAATTCGCCTCGATGTCGGTGGCCCGTCCCGGCAAGGGCCAGGCGCCGGTGCTCGTGAGCGGCCCGCCGGCCACCCTCAAGGGGCGCCGAGTGCTCATCGTCGACGCCACCTGCGACAGCGGCGAGACGATGCGGCTGGCGGTCCGGGAGGTCGAGGCCCTGCGTCCCAAGGAGGTCCGCACCGCGGTGGCGATACAGACCGGCACCTGGCGCCCCGACTACGAGGCCTTCCTCACCGCGTCGTTCATCGTCCTCCCCTGGGACCGTGAAGTCCTCTCCAAGGGAAAGCTCGTCGTCCGCCCCGACTACGCCGACCGGTTGGCGCAGGGGTGAGGGTGCCTCGTCTCCCATCGCACTTCGCACCTCGCACGTCGCACCCCCGTTCATGCTCGATCAGCTGAGCGAGGCCCTCAAGAGCAGTCGCGCCGATTTCACCGACATCCGGTGCGAGCGCGCCTGGGCAGGCACCGCGGCCGCCCGCGGCCGCCGCGTCGAAGGACTCACCCACGCCCGCGACGCCGGGGGCGTGGTCCGCTGTCTCGTGCACGGTCGTGGGTGGGGGAGCGTGAGCTTCACCGGGTTCGACCGCTTGGGCGAGATGGTCACTCGCGCCTGGGAACTCGCCCTCGCGGTCCAGGCCGATCCCGCCCCCCGACTCGCGCCCGTCCCCGCGCGCGAGCTCGACCTCGCCCACGCCCCCGCTCAGGATCTCCGTGCGGTCCCTGTCGCCGAGCGCCGCCGCCTCCTCGATACCCTGGTGGCAGAGCTCTACGGAATGGACCGCCGCATCGTTGATCTCCAGCTCGCGGTGCGCGATGAAGTTGTGGAGCGGTGGTACGCATCGAGCGAGGGGAGCCGCATCCACGATCTCCGGAGCGAAGGGACCTTCTCCCTGGTCGCGGTGGCGCGCGAGGAAGGGCTCACCGCGCGCGCGGTCGATTCCCTCGCGGTGCGCGGCGGCTGGGACGCCCTGCAGGGGCGCGAAGGGTGGGCGCGCTCGGTCGGCGCGCGCGCCATCGCCCTCCTCGGCGCCGGCCGCCCCCGTCCGGGCGAGATGCCGGTGGTGCTCGATCCCGGCGCGGCCGGCACGATGATCCACGCCGCCCTGGCCCATCGTCTCGACGGTGATTCCCCCGCGCCTCTCCGCCTCGGCGCCGAGATCGGCAGTCCCTTCCTCACGGTGGGCGACGACGCCAGCGCTTCGCCCCTCCGCGGCACGATCGCCTATGACGACGAAGGGAGTCCCGCCCAGCCCACCCTCCTCGTCCAGTCGGGCGTGGTGGTGGCGCGACTCCACTCACGCCAGAGCGCCGGGCGCACTGGTGAGGCCCCTACCGGGAGCGCACGGGCCGCCTCGTTCCGCCACCTCCCCTCCGCCCGCGTCACCAACTTCTACCTCGCACGCGGCGAAGGGACCCGAGATGACCTCCTCGCCGGGATCCGAAACGGGCTTTACGTCAGCGACGTGCGCGGTGCCAACTGGGACGGCGAACGGCTGGTGCTCACGGTGGGCGAAGCGGCGATGATCCGCGACGGACGTCTGGCCGAGCCGGTGCGCGACTGTGTGGTCCGCGGCCCCGGCGCCGATTGGCTCGGCGGCATCGACGCCGTGGCGGGGGACTTTCAGTGGAACGTCGCCGCGAGCCGCTGCGCCCGCGGCATCGATGGCGCGGTGCCGGTCACCGACGGCGCGGGCCACGTGCGTATCCGCCACCTCCAGGTGGGAGGATTGACCGCGTGATCCCGCGCCTGCTCGAGCAGATCCACCGGGCCGGCGCGCGCGGAGACCTCGTGGCCAAGCAGGACGAGACCCTCGTCCTCGAATTGGCGGCCGGAGTCCTGGTCCGATCGTCGCTCCTCCGCGAGAGGGGCGTCAACGTCCGGCTCTTCCGCGACGGCCGCGTCGGTGTCGCCGGTACCACCGACGATGATGCGGCAGCGGTGGTCGCCTCCGCCCTCGACGCCGCAGAGCAGGGTCCCCCCGCCGAAGTGGAGCTCCCCGAGGCCCGGCCCACGCCGCGCGTGCTCACGCGGGTGCCGCGTGCCGCCGCCGTCGCCGCCGACGAGCTCCGCTTCCTGGGCCAGATGGTGGCCGACCGTCTCGCCGCCGATGGGCGCCGGGTGCACGTCGCGGTCGAGCGGGGGGTCGGCGCGGTCCGGGTGGCGAACAGTGCCGGGCTCGACGCCGGCTACGAGACCTCCCTCGTCGCCATCCTCGCCGAAGTGACGACGAAGGAGGGGGCGACCCTCCGCGCGCACGTCGCGGGCGCCGACCTTCCCGAAGGCGAGGCGATCGAACAGCTGGTCGATGGATTACGCCGCCGGCTCTCCTGGTCGGCGACCGAGGCGACCGCCCCGCGCGGGCACCTCCCGGTCTGCTTCCTCCCCGGTGCCGCCGCGGCCCTGCTCACACCGGCCAGGACGGCGCTCCTCGGCCGCTCCGCCCTGCTCGGGCTTTCGCCCTTCGCCGAGAAGATCGGCGAACGGGTGTTCGATCCCGGGCTCACCATCGTCGACGATCCCACACTCGACGCGCGGGCCGGCTCCCGTCCCCTCGATGATGAGGGAGTGCCGAGCGCCCGGACCGTGGTGGTGGAGTCGGGAGTGATCCGGGGATTCTTGTACGACCTGGAAACGGCCACGCGGGCCGGCACACGCTCCACAGGACACGCGCGCCGCACCACCTTCGGCAAGCCCCTCACCGCGTGGAGCAACGTGGTCGTGGAGCCGGGCCCGCACGCCTTCGAAGTGCTCCTCGGCATGCTGGATGAAGGGCTCATCGTCGGATCGCTGGAGGACGACGGCGTGGTCGGCCCCGCCGGCGGATTCACCCTTCCAGTGGCACTCGGCTGGCGGGTGGAGAAGGGAGAGGTCGTGGGACGGGTGAAGGGAGCGGTGATCGCCGGGAACGCGTACGAGCTCCTCGGCCGCCTGCGCGGCATCGGGCGGGACGTGGAATGGCGGGGAAGCCAGTGCCTGCCGGCGATGGTGGCGGAGGGGGTGGCGGTGGTCTCAGGCGGGTAGGCGGACCGGCGGCCGAAAGCTCGGAGCCGTCCCGAGGAGTGCAACGACGAGGGACCTAGCTGGTCTAGCTAGGTCCCTCTCTCCGTTCGGGACGGTTCCGTTGCAATGCTACCCGTCTACCGTTTGATCAACCGCACATCCCCGCTCCCCGTCTCCACGCCGATCCGTCCCTTGGCGTCGCCGAAGGTGCCACGGAGCACGTCGCGCTCGATGTGCGTCGTGGAGATGTCGAACGCGCTCTCGATGTCTCCGCTCGAGCTCTCGAGGTCCACTGTGCCGCCGGAGTTGCCGGGGAGGGTGAGGGTCACGTCGCCCGAGCCGCTGTCGATGTCCACGTCGCCCGGGTCAGTGATCCAGCTGAGCGTCACGTCACCCGAGCCAACATCGATCTTGGCATTTTGCGCGGTGAGTCCCTCGAGCTGCACGTCGCCGGAGCCGGTATCGACCTTGAGCACGTCCGCGACCATTCCGGTCCCGCGCACGTCGCCCGAGCCGGTGTCGAGGTCGAGCGTGGTCCCCCTCACGTCGGAGAGGGTAAGATCGCCCGAACCGACGTCGATGGTCAGTGGTCCGTCCATTCCGTTCACCTGCACGTCGCCGGAGCCGGCGTCGACCGAGAGGTCTCCTTTCATCGCGCTGGCGGTGATGTCGGCGCCGTGGGTATCGAGGAGGATCTTCCCGTTCACGTTGCGGGCGGTGACCTGCCCCACGGCCAGGAAGATGCTGAGCTCCTGTCCCGCCGGGACCTGGACGTCGAGGTCGGCCGACGCCTCCGTGCCGTCTCCCGAGCTGGCCACCCGGACACGCCGGCCGTGGTCGTCTCGACCGCGGACGTAGTCGTCGCCCCCAAAGGTCCCATTGTCCTGTACGCGGAGCTCCGTGCTCCACCGGCCACCCGTCTGGGTCCGGTCGGTGTAGACGATCTCGTCCCCCGGATAGATCACGCGCAACGTCTCGCGACCGCCGATGGGACCGTGGGCCAGGGTGAGCTTGGCGCCATCGGGACCGCGACGGGTCACCGAGACCTCGACCGCGCGGCCAGTGCTGGCCCCCACGGAGACGTTCCCCGCGATGTTCCAGATCCCTACCCGGGACCCGGTGAGGGTCACCCGTTCGGGAGTCTGGGCGAAGAGGATGGATGCAGCTGAGATCAGGACGATCAGGGACAATGCGGTGTGGCGGATGTGCTTACGGGGCACCTTCGGCTCCAAGGACCAGGGATGTCCGGTAGGACGGGGGGATGGGAAGAATGGTTGCACCCCCTCAGAAATAAGTTCCCCCTCTCCCGCAAGGGAGAGGGGGTCAGGGGGTGAGGTCGTTCTGGGGGGCACGGGGTGAGGCACCGACCCCCTCCGGAGCCTATCCGCGGACCGCATCCTCGAGCTTCATTCCCAGCGCCAACCGTTCATAGAGCGTGTGCAGGTTGTCGGGGGCCCCGACCACGAACCGGCACCGCCGATCCCCGCGTGAGCGGCACTCGAGTTCCATCGCGCCGAGGGAGTGGCCGCCGAGGGCGCCGAGGAAGGCGGGCAGGAGCCCGGTCGAGAGCAGGCAGCTCGGCCACTCGGTGCTGTTGGGGATCGCCTCGGCCCAGTCGGGGGAGTCGAGGGTGAGGAGTCCGCCGCCGAGGGTGCTGACGGTCAGGGTGCCCCAGCCGGTCTGGCCGAAGAAGCCCGAAAGCGCATCGTCCAGGTGGTCGCGGTCGAGCAGCGCCGCGTCCTCGATCCCGCGCTCGGAATGGAGCCAGGCATTGAACGCCCCGAGCAGCGCCGGTCCGGCCGCGAACCCCGCCTGCTGCATCACCGCGGCCGCGTCCTGCCCCCCCTCTTCCAGGGCCTGGCGGAGGACGTGCAGCGAAGCGGCGGGGATGGTCACGCCCCCGTGGGCGATCGCGATAGCGGAAGGCATGTCTAAGGTTAGAGTGGGGCTGGGGTGGCGGCAAGGGGTTGGGGAGTGAGGAGTGAGGTGTAAGGAGTGAGGAGGGCCGGCCGTCGACTCCACTCCCCACTCCTCACCCCTTACTCCTCACTCTTTTCAGCAGCTCCGCCTCCTCGATCACCTCGACGCCGAGCTCCTTCGCCTTCTCGAGCTTGGAGCCGGCGTCGTCCCCCGCCACCACCACGTGGGTCGCCTTGGTGACGCTGCCGGTAAGGCGCCCCCCTGCCTTCTCGATGAGCTGCCCCGCCTCCTTCCGCGAGAGCGTCGGCAGAGTACCGGTCAGCACGTAGTTCTTTCCCGCGAGCGGACCGCCGCTATCGACGGTGTCGGGCTCGGTGAAGTTCACCCCCGCCTTCCGCAGCTTGTCGATCAGTTTCCGGGTCCTCGAGTCCCCGAAATATTTCGCCACCTCCTCCGCAATGACGCCGCCGATCCCCGGCACCGCTTCGATCTCCGCGGCCTTGGCGGCTGCGAGCGCGTCGAGGTCGTGGAAGTTCCGCGCGAGCAGTAGGGCGACGTTCTTGCCGACGTGCCGGACCCCCAGGGCGAAGAGGAGCGTCGAGAGCGGGCGCGCCCTGGATGCCGCGATGGCCGTGATCAGCTGCTTCGCCGACTGTTCGGCGAATCGATCGAGCTGCTCGAGGTCCTCGGCCTTCAGCGCATAGAGGCTGGCGAGGTCGGTCACCAATCCCGCATCGATCAGCTGCCGGACCCGTTCGTAGCCGAGCCCGCGGATGTCCATCCCCTCGCGCCCCGCGAAATGGACGATCCCCTCCAGCACTCGGCCCGGACAGGCCACATTCACGCAGTAGCGCGCGACTTCATCCTCCAGCCGCACGAGGGGCGTGCCGCACGCCGGGCACTTGGTCGGTGCGGCCCACGCCTTCCCACGACCCTTCCGCTCGCGCGACTCGGGGGTGGGGCCCAGCACCTGCGGGATCACTTCACCGGCCCGCATCACCTCGACCTCGTCCCCTTCGCGGATGTCCTTCTGGGCGATCTGGTCTTCGTTGTGGAGCGTGGCCGAGGAGACCGTGACGCCGCCCACTTCGACCGGCTCGAGCTCGGCGAAGGGGGTCACCGCCCCGGTGCGTCCGACATTGAGCCCGATGCGAACGAGCATCGTGCGCACGACCTCAGGGGCGAACTTCCGCGCCACGCCCCATCGCGGCTCGCGCTCGCCCACCACGCCGAGGTCTTCCTGCAAGCGGAGTGAGTCGACCTTCACCACCACGCCGTCGGCGTCGAACTCGAGGCGCTTGAGCATCGACTCGTACTCCGGGATCGCGGCCTGCACCGCCGCGAGGTCGGCGTGAGCCCGGCGGTGCGGGGCCACCGGGAGCCCCCACGATTCCAGGAGGTCGAGCACTTCCCATTGCCGCTGGGCGGGGAGCTTTCCTTCGATCACCTGGATGTGGAAGGTGAACAACCGGAGCCGGCGCTTGCGGGTGAGCTCGGGGTCCAGCTGCCGGAGCCCGCCGGCGGCGGAGTTTCGCGGGGTGGCAAGGAGGGGCTCCCCTTCGAGGGCGCGGGCCTCGTTGATCTTCAGGAACGCCTGGTGCGAGATGTACACCTCGCCCCGGATCTCCATCCTGGCGGGGTGGTCTTTTCCCTGGAGGACCAGCGGCAGCTCCTGGATGGTCCGGAGGTTCTGGGTGACGTCTTCCCCGACCTTGCCATTGCCGCGCGTGGCCCCGCGCACGAAGCGTCCCCGTTCGTACAGCAGATTGATCGCGGCGCCGTCGATCTTTATCTCCGTGGTGTATCCGCCGCGCACCACGTCGGCGTTGATGCGCGCGTTCCGGTCCTCCCACCCCTGCAGCTCCTCGGCGGAGAAGGCGTTGGCGAGCGAGAGCATCGGCGCCTGGTGCTCCACCTTGACCAACGCCGACGCCGGGGCCGCCCCCACCCGCCGGGTGGGGGAGTCGTCGGTGCGGAGCTCCGGATGTTCTTCCTCCAGCGCCTGCAGCTCCCGGAAATGCCGGTCGTACTCGGCGTCGGAAAGCCTGGGGGCGTCGAGGACGTAGTACTCGTGATTGGCGCGGTCGAGAAGGGTCCGCAGCTCGGACGCACGCTTTTCTGCTTGAGGCGCGGGCTTGGTCACAACTCGTCCGAAGTGCGAGGTGCGAACTGCGGGGTGCGCGAGCGGACCGCGATCGGTGCTACCCCGATCCCCGGACCTCGCACTTCCCACTTCGCACTTCTTACGCTCACTGGGCCTCAGCCTCGCGGGTCAGCACCGTCAACGTCACGCCCACGAGGCGCTCCAGCTCGTCCTGCGAGGTCCGGCTGAGTCCTTCGGACGCCGAGTCGCGCGCCGTGTACTGCTCCAGGAGGCGGCGGAGGAAGCCTACCAGCACGGCTCGTTCACGGTCGTGCTGCGAGCGGATGTTGCCGCCGTCCTTCTCCTGGAACACCAGCTCGAAGCGGTGGGCGTTGGCCAGGGCCTTGGCGGTGAGTCCCGCGACCACCTCGACGAAGCGGACGTCCTGTTCGTCGAAGCCGGGGCCTTCCTTGAACGTGCGGAGGAAGATCGCGCCGATCGGCGCGCCCTTCCACCGGATCGGCACCACCGTGATGGACTTCACCTTGCGCGACTTCATCGCCGCGTGGGCGTGCTGGAGGGCCGGATCGTTGGTGGCGTCGGGGATGATGACGGTCTGGGCGGTCTCGAGCGCGCGGCGGATCTCGGGGTAGCGGTCGAGATCGACGGCGTAGTTGCGGATGGTGGGATCTTCCATCGACGCGACCAGGCGGGCGTGGCGGCCCCCCTTCTCGGCCAGGAAGATCGAGCAGCGGTCGAGCCCGAGTGATTCGCCGAGCCGCCGGGCGACGGCCTGGACGATGTCCGTGAACTCGAGCGTGCCCCCGATCTCCTGGAGGATCTCGACCACCGCCAGGAGCTGGCGGCGCTCATGCTCGAGGGTGTGGACCCGGGCGCGGAGCTGCGCCAAGTCGGTCTCGGTGCTCGGGGGAGTCGCCATCGGAGATCGAGGTGGAGAGGACCGAGCCCCGCCTGTCGGAGCGGGGCCCGGGGCGCTACCTTGCGCGGGTCAATTCAGGAACGATTCCGGATCGATGCCAGGAGCCGTACGGCCTCGGTCTTGTAGTGCGGATCGGCCGCGTCGGTCACCGGCAGCGTCCCCACCGCTTCCAGTTGGGTGCGTGCCTCGGCCCACCGTTCCTGGTCGATCAGCATCTCGGCCAGGTCGAGGTGATGATAGATGTAGTCGGGGCGGAGCGAGACGGCCTTCTCCATATACTGGAAGGCGTTGGGCCACGAGGCCTGGTTGAACACCGCGCCCCCCAGGAAGCTCTTCGCAAAGAAGCGCTGGATCCCGGACAGTCGCATGATCTCGGCGTTCCACCGCCCGAGCACGTGATAGGCACCATCGTGTTTCGGATCGAGCTCCACCGCCTTGAGCGCCTCGTCCCGGATCTCCTTGGCCCGCTTGACCCGTTCCCTCTTGCCCATCGTGAGCGACGCGCGGCCGATCGCCTGTGCCAGCGCGAAGTGTCCGTCGGCCCCGTTCGGGTCGGCCGCCACGGCCCGTCGGGCCCACGCTTCGGCTTTGGCATACAGCGCATCGCGCGCCGGGCTCTCGATGGCATCGTCGGTCTCCTTGCCGATGTCCACCAGGTTGTCGGAGCCGCGCCAGTTGGCCTCGTAATTCATCGAATCCATCGCGAGTGCGGCCTCGAAATGGCTCCGGGCAGCGTGAAGATCGCGCTGGTCCACGGCCTGGACGCCGAGGTTGATGTGGTCCTGGACCGATTGCGCGGCGGCCGGCATGACGGCACCGATGGCCAGGACGAACGCGAGTGCGGTACGTCGCATTGGGAACTCCCGCTCCGGGGATCGATATTGCGTAAGGGAACGCTCTAATGGTCATACCAAGCCTCATCGAGCGCAAGCGCGACGGGGGGACCCTCACTCCGGTGGAATGGAGGTCCCTCATCGAGGCCTATACAGCAGGGAACGTGCCGGACTACCAGATGTCGGCCCTCCTGATGGCGGTCGTCTGGCGGGGACTCGCTCCTGAGGAGCTTGCGGCCCTCACCGACGCGATGCTCAACAGCGGCGACCGGCTCCGGTTCGAGGGCTGGGCCACTCCGCGGGTCGACAAGCACTCCACCGGCGGGGTCGGGGACAAGGTCTCCCTCATTCTTGCGCCCCTCGTCGCCACCTGCGGTGTCGCCGTCCCGATGATGTCGGGGCGGGGGCTCGGTCACACGGGGGGGACCATCGACAAGCTCGAGTCGATCCCCGGCTTCAGGACCGCGCTGTCGCTCCGGGAGGTGGAGGCGCTGGTCCGGAAGAACGGCGTGGCGATGCTCTCCCCGAGCCCCGAGGTGACGCCGGCCGACCGGAAGCTCTACGCCCTCCGCGACGTGAGCGGCACCGTCCCCGCCATCCCCCTGATCACGGCCTCGATCCTTTCCAAGAAGCTCGCCGAAGGACTCAACGGCCTGGTACTCGACGTGAAGACCGGCAGCGGCGCATTCATTCCGGAGCTGGCACGCTCGCTGGAGCTGGCGAAGACGATGATCGAGACCGCGGACCGGCACGGCGTGAAGTCCGTCGCTCTGGTGACCGCGATGGACCGCCCGCTCGGGCGCGCCTGCGGGAACGCGCTGGAGATCGAGGAGTGCATCAACGCCTTCCAAGGCCACGGCCCCGCCGACCTGATGGAAGTGACCTACGCCCTCGGCGTCGAGATGCTGCTGGTGGCGGGGGTGGAGAAGGACGCCGTCAAGGCGCGCCAACGGCTCGAAAAGGCGATGCGGGACGGTTCGGCGGCGAAGAAGTTCGCCACGATGATCGAGGCGCAGGGGGGCGACCCGCGCATCCTCGAAGATCCTGGTCTCCTCCCGCAGGCGGCGATGGTCGAGGTCTGGCGCGCCCCGAAGCAGGGGATCGTCCTCCAGGTCGAACCTAAGCGCGTTGGCTACGGCGTGATCGAACTTGGCGGTGGGCGCTCCAAGGTCGAGGATCTGGTCGATCCGGGCGTCGGGTTCGTGATCTCGGCCCGCCCTGGCGACAAGGTGGAAGCAGGGGAACCGCTGGCCTCGATCTTCGCCAAGGACCAGACCGGGATCGATGCCGGGATGCGCTGCCTCGCGGAGGCGATCACCATCGGGGCGGGGACGCCGATCCTGCTGCCGCTCGTGTCCCACCGGGTGACGATCCAGGGTGTGGAGGAGCTGGGGTGATCGTCGTCCTGACGGTGGCGGTCCTTGGGGTGATCATCCTCGTCGCTTGGCGCATCCAACCGAAGCGGACCTACGCTCCCGACCCCGATGACCCGCTCGATGACGGCAGCGCCGCGCCGATCGACCGGGAGGAACTGGAGCGGGCCGAGCGCGAGGTCCGCGGGATCTCCGCGACCGCTACACCTGAGGATGAGCGCCCGGAGGACGGTTGGGGGCCGGGGGCACCCGGCAACTAGGTCCGAAGTGCGGGGTCCGAGGTCCGGGGCGTATGAGGCCGAAGATCTCTTCACCAACTCGCATTTCAATTCAACACTTTCAGGTCGATGTTCACACCCCCCGGACTTCGCACCTCGCACCTCGCACCTCGCACACTCTCGACGGGAGCCCATGCCAGCGGAAACCAAAGGCCTCCACCGCGTCCTTACCCTTCGCGACGTCACGCTCTTCTATATCGTGGCCGTCATCGGCCCCCGCTGGATCGGGAACGCCGCCGCGGCCGGGCCGAGCTCGATCCTCCTCTGGGGGCTCGCTTGCGTCGGGATGTTCATCCCGTCGGCGTTCACGGTGCTCGAGCTCTCGAGCCGGTACCCTGAGGAGGGCGGGATCTATGTCTGGGCCCGGGAGACCTTCGGCGAGTTCACCGGGTTCATGACGGGGTGGCTCTACTGGGCCAGCAATCTGGTCTACTTCCCGGGACTGCTCTACTTCGCGGCCGGCAATATCCTCTTCGTCGGTGGGCCGAGCTGGCTGGCCCACTCGGCGGATCCCGTCTTCTTCATCTGGTTCTCCCTCGGCTGCCTCGCCCTCGCCCTCTGGGTGAACATCGTCGGGCTCGAGATCGGCAAGCACCTCAACAACATCGGCGCCTGGGCCACCTGGCTTCCGATCGGGCTGCTGGTGCTGGCCGGGATCATCTCGTACGTGAAGTTCGGGAGCGCCACCACCTTCACGATCCAGACGATGCTCCCCCACGGCGGCATCACGACGATCGCCTTCTGGAGTACCCTCGCCTTCGGCTTCGGCGGACTCGAGAGCGCCTCGATGCTGGGCGACGAGATCCACGATACCCGGCGCACCATCCCGCGGGCGATCTTCGTCGCCGGGATCAGCATCGTCGCGGTCTACATCCTCGGCACCATCGCGGCGCTCGTGGCGATCCCCGCCAACGAGATGACGAGCCTGCAGGGGATCATGCAGGCGATCGACCGGGCGGTCTCGCGGGTCGGGCTCGGTGCCCTCTCGCCGGTGGCGGCCTTCCTGATCTCGCTCGGCAGCATCGGCGGCGTCGGGGCGTGGATGGCCGCGATGAGCCGGCTGCCGTTCGTGGCCGGCGTCGACAAGGCGCTCCCGCCGGCGTTCGCCAAGCTCCACCCGAAGTGGGGCACGCCGGTCTTCGCGCTCGTGGTGCAGGCCCTCATCGCCGGCGGGATCGCGGTGCTCGGCCAGGCCGGCACTTCGGTCCGGAACGCGTACACGATCCTGGTCAATCTCGGGGTCATTTCCTTCTTCATCCCGTATGCGCTGATGTACGCAGCGATGATCAGGTCGCAATGGCTCCCCGCCGGTCCCGAAGTGAAACGGGTGCCCGGAGGGCGGGGGGTCGGGGTGCTCCTCGGGGCACTGGGCCTGGCGACGGTGCTCATCAGCATAGTCCTCTCCTGCCTTCCCCCGGCCGATGACCCGAACCCTCGGCTCGCGGTGATCAAGGTGGTCGGGTCGAGCCTGATGATGGTCGCCATCGGGGCGGGACTCTATTTCGTCGGGCGGTATCGGCGCCGGACCCCGGTCGGCTAGCTTTCCGGGATGAGCGACCCCCTCCTCGAACGCGTCCGCGGCGCACTCGGTCAGGATTTCGAGATCATCCGCCTTCTGGGACAGGGGGGGATGGCCTCGGTCTACCTGGCGCGTGAGGTCGCGCTCAACCGCCTGATCGCCATCAAGGTGCTCGACCCCGAGCTCGGCGCGAGCCCGATGTTCCGGAGCCGCTTCCAACGCGAGGCCGAGACCGCGGCGGCGATCCAGCACCCGAACATCGTGTCGATCCTTCGGGTCGGGAGTTCGGGGGATCTCGCCTATTTCGTCATGGCCTATGTCGATGGCGGGAGCCTCGCCGATCGGATGGCGCGCCAGGGGCAACTCCCGTTCGCTGAAGCGGTCCGGGTCGCGCGGGAGGTGGCTTCGGCGCTCGCGGCGGCGCACCGGCGCGGGATCCTCCATCGTGACGTGAAGCCGCAGAACATCCTGATGGACCCCGAGACCGGCCGGTCGCTGGTGGTGGACTTCGGTATCGCTGGCGCGGTGGCGGGGAATGCGACCACCGGCGCTGACGCCGACCGGCTCACCGGATTCGGGATGGTGGTCGGGACCCCGCGCTATATGTCTCCCGAGCAGGCCTCGGGGAGCCGCACGCTCGGTCCGCCGTCCGACCTCTATGCCCTCGGGATCGTCTTCTATGAGATGCTCGCCGGGGCGTATCCGTATCAGCTGTCGAGCCCGAGCGGGGCGGCGGCGGCGCACCTCGTCCAGGCCCCCCTCTCGCTCCGCGCCAAGCGGCCCGACCTGCCGCTGGCGGCCGAGCTGATCATCGACCGGCTGCTGGCCAAGGACCCGGCCAAGCGATTCCAGACGGGAGACGAAGTGGTGGCGGCCCTCGACGGGCTCCTCACGTCGACCACCACCGGCTTGGGGGCCCCGCGGTCCGGCGGACTCCGCCGGTGGCGTGTCCCCGGGGTCGCCACGGCCGTGGTCCTCCTCCTCGCCCTGATCGGCGGGTGGTGGGTACGGGGGCAGGGCGGGGTCCCTCGTGGCGTCGATCCTCGGCGGTCCCTCCTGATCGGTTTCTTCGATACCAGCCAGGACCGCTCGCTCGACTGGCTCCGCATCGGCGGGGTGAAGCTTCTGGCCGGCCAGATGCAGCGGTGGGATGACCTCAGGGTGGTGGACGCCGAGCGTCTGCTGGACCTGGCGCGCCGGGAGGGGGTCTCTCCGGACTCCGGTCAGTCGCTCGATGACGTCCGCGCGATGGCGCGGGCCGCGGGAGTGTGGACCGCCTCGGTCGGGTCGATCTTCAAGTTCGGCGACCGGATCACCGTCCAGCTCAAGACGTACGATGTCGTCACCGGCAACGAGTTGCGGCGCGACAGCGCCGCCGTGGTCGGTGACAGCGCCATCCCCACCGCCTTCCGCGATCTGGCCGATCGGCTCCTCACCTCGATCGGCGCGCCGGTGGCGCAGCTGCCCGGCGAGGACCCGCCGACCCGTTCGATCGAAGCGTGGGCCGCGTACGTCCAGGGGATCCGCGAGCGGTCGGTGTGGGGCGTCGACAGCGCCAAACGTTCCTTCGCGCGCGCCACCGCGGCGGATCCCGCCTTCGCCACCGCGTGGATGGAGCGGAGCATCCTGGTCTTCAACGATGCGTGGGCGCACACGGTGCCGGAGTTCGCCGCCTTTGCCGATAGCGCATTGGCCCACGCGACGGGCCGCCCGGCGCGCGAGCGGGAATTGATCCAGGGGTACAACGCGCTGGTGCACGCCCGTTTCGCCGAGGCACGCCAACTGCTGGGACAGGTGGTGGCGAAGGACTCCGCCAACGCGCTCGCGTGGCAGCTCCTCGGTGCGGCGTGGCAGTACGACATGGCGCTCGACACCGTCCGCGGCCACCGCGGGGTGCAGGGGTCGTATGCGCGCGCGCTCCGTGCGTACGAGCGCGCGCTGGCGCTCGACGAGTCCGATCACACCCTGTTCGTCAATGTCGCCGGGCTCTATTCGCAGTTGAGCTCGAAAGACGGTCTCGAGATCCCCGGGTTCCTCCATCAGCCGAACGGTGATCTGCCGACCGTCTTCAATCGGATCCCCGATGCTTTGTTCCATCTCGGCTATGTCGGCGATTCGATCGCGATCTTCCCGTCCGACTCACAGCCGCCGTGGCTCACCCCGCGGGTGATCGACTCGCTTCGCGCGCGGGCCAGGGTCCGCGCGGTCGCAGTGACCCGTCGCTGGCTGGCGGTGGCCCCCCTCGAAGGGGCCGCCTATCTCCAGCTCGCGGACCTCCACGCCGCGGCCGAGCAATACGATTCGGCGCTCGCGGCCCTGGGCCGGGCCCAGCAGCTCGGTGTCCCAAGTGCCGAGGCGCTCCCGCTGCGCCGAATGGCCCTGCTCTCGGCGGCGCGCCGGTGGGACAAGCTCCTGAAGTTGGGCGATTCGGTCGGGAGCATCGGGCCCGACAGCGCCTACAAGACCTATGGTCTGCAGGCTGCCGTCCTGGCCAACACCTGGGTCCTGGCCGGTCGAGTGCGCGAAGCGTCCAGGCTGGTCGCGCTCTTGCAGGCCGATGTGGGGAAACGAAATCCCGAGATCCAGCGCTTCGTGGACGCTTCGCCCGACTTCTTCGGGCTGCTGGCGCGCTCGGCCACCGGCCTCGTGACGCGGGATGAGGTACGGGCCGCCTCGTTGGCGTATCGTCGCGGGCTGGCGCGCCTTTCCGGCCCGGGACAGGCGAGGGTCCGTGGGATCGTGCGCACCCCCGTGCGCGTCGCGGCCGCCACGGTGGGGGACACGACGACCCTCGCCGCCTGGCCGCAGGAGGGGGCGGATACCAACTGGTCGCTCTACGCGCTGGCGTACGCCCAAGCGGGGGACACCGCGCGATCACGGCGGGCGCTCGGGCATATCGGGCCGGACACCACGACCAGCGTCATCCGGCTCTGGTCGATGGCACGGGCCAACGAGGCGATCGGTCGCCCCGACGTCGCGCTGCGCTATTACGACCGGATCGATTCGTTGCCGGTGGCGGTCGCGACCGACGTGGATCCCTTCGTGCTGATGCGCGTCCGGGCCCTCCCGTCGGCCGCGGCGATCCTCGAGGCCCGCGGCGACACCGCGGGCGCGCGCGTACGCTACGACCGGTTCCTGACGCTCTGGGACAAGGCGGATGGGCCGCTGCAGCGCGAAGTGGATCTGGCCAGGCAGGCGCTGGCGGCGCTGGATCGGAAGGTGGACTGACGCTGGGGCGCTGAGGCGCTGCAACACATGCAGAAGGGCACGAGGCTCGACCCTGAGCTGCATGCCCTTCCGATGTCCACCGCCTCAGCGCCTGAGCGCCCCAGCGCTAGACGTCCAGGTTCGACACGTACTTCGCGTTCTGCTCGATGAAGAGCCGGCGCGGCTCGACCTCGTCGCCCATCAGCTCCTCGAACAGGCGCGACGCGTGGGCCGCGTCCTCGAGGGTGACCCTCATCAAGGTGCGGCGGGCGGGGTCCATCGTGGTCTCCCGCAGCTGGTCGGGGTTCATCTCGCCGAGCCCCTTGTAGCGCTGGATCATGACGTTGGTCTTGCCGTCATTGTTCAGCCGCTTCACGTACTCGTCCCGCTCGGCCTCGGCGTAGGCGTAGAACTGCTCCTTCCCCTTGGCCACGCGGTAGAGGGGCGGCTGCGCGATGTAGACATACCCCGCGTCGATCAGCTCCGGCATCTGCCGGAAGAAGAAGGTCAGCAGCAGGGTCCGGATGTGGGCGCCGTCCACGTCGGCGTCAGTCATCAGGATGACCTTGTGGTACCGGCAGTCGTCGAGCTTGAAGTCGTCCTTCACGCCCGCGCCGATGGCCGTGATCATCGACCGGATCTCCTCGTTGGCGAGGATCTTGTCGATGCGGGCCTTCTCGACGTTCAGGATCTTGCCGCGCAGCGGCAGGATGGCCTGGAACGAACGGTCACGCCCCTGCTTGGCCGATCCGCCGGCCGAATCGCCCTCGACCAGGAAGAGCTCGCAGGTGGCCGGGTCATCGATGGAGCAATCGGCCAGCTTGCCGGGGAGGACGGCGTTATCGAGGCCGGTCTTCTTGCGGACCAGGTCGCGCGCCTTGCGGGCCGCCTCGCGGGCGAGGGCCGCGCTGGCCGCCTTCTCGATGATCCCCTTCGCCACGCCCGGGTGTTCACCCAGGAACTCACCCAGGTGCTGGTTGATGACCTGCTTGACGATCCCTTCGACCTCGCTGTTGCCGAGCTTGGTCTTGGTCTGCCCTTCGAACTGCGGCTCCCGCACCTTCACGTGCAGGACGCAGGTGAGCCCTTCACGGATGTCTTCGCCCGAGAGGGTGAAGTTGGCCTTCTTGAGCTGCGGGCTGTCCTTGGCGAACTCGTTGATCGTGCGGGTCAGGGCCGAGCGGAAGCCGGTGAGGTGGGTGCCGCCTTCGTGGGTGTTGATGTTGTTCACGAAGGTGAAGACGTTCTCGTTGTAGCCGTCCTCGTACTGGATGGCGCAGTCGACCTCGACGTCGTCCTTGGTGGCCGTGAAGTGGATCGGCTTCGGGTGGAGCGACTTCTTGTTGCGATTGAGCCACTGCACGAACTCGACCAGCCCCCCCTTGGCGAAGAAGGTCTCTTCGCGGGCCGGGTCGGTCCGCTCGTCCTTCAGGGTGATCGTGATCCCCTTGTTCAGGAACGAAAGCTGGCGGAGCCGGTCGGCCAGCGTGTCCCAGCGGAACTCGAGGACCTGGAAGATCTCGGGATCGGGCTTGAACCGGACCAGCGTGCCGGTCTCCTTCGCCTTGCCGACGATGCTCAGTTTCTTGGTGGTCGCGCCGCGCACGAAGCCCATGTGATACACATTGCCGTCGCGCATCACCTTGACCTCGACGCGCTCCGACAGAGCGTTGACCACCGAGACGCCGACGCCGTGGAGGCCGCCCGACACCTTGTAGCTCTCCTTGTCGAACTTGCCGCCGGCGTGCAACACCGTGAGGGCGAGCTCGACGGCCGGCATCTTTTCGGTGGGATGCATGTCCACCGGGATGCCGCGGCCGTCGTCGAGCACGCTGCAGGAGCCGTCCGCGTGGAGCGTGACGGCCACCATGCTCGCGTACCCGGCCAGCGCCTCGTCGATCGAGTTGTCCACCACCTCATAGACCAGGTGGTGCAGGCCGTTCTCCCCGGTGGACCCGATGTACATCCCGGGCCGCTTCCGCACCGCGTCGAGTCCCTTGAGGACCGTGATCGATCCTGCGTCGTAAGCCTTCTTGTCGTCGTTCTTGGCCATCGTGCCCGTCGGTCAGAGTGTCCCATCGGGGCCCAGCGCCCCGACGACCCAGCGGATCCCGGTGATCGGCCGTCCCGGCCGTCCGGTGTTCAAGCGCCCGATGATCTTGGGCGTCATCATCTGCAGTTCCGTCGCCCACGGCGCCGTGGCCACCTTCACCCGCAGCACGCCGTCCGGCGTCACGCTCTCCGGCACCGCCACCTTCGCGATCTGCGGCCCCACCAGCTCGGCCCATTCCCCCAGCACCACCGCCTGGTCCATCCGCTTGACCAGTCCCTTCCGCTTGATCCATGCCTGGAGGGCCTCGGCGAGCAGGGTGGGTTTGGCGGATGTCTTTGAGCGGTCGCGCATTCGGGGCCTTGGGCCTGGTGCCTGGGGAGGCGATGTCGAGGATCGGTGCAAGCCGCGCCGGTTAAGTACTTGAACGCCCTAGGCCCCATTCCCTAGGCCCCCTTCACGACTCCCCCCTCCACCCTCCACACCGGCAACTTCAGCTCCCCCGGCAACTCCTCCCGCCGCGGACTGGTCACCACTACTTGCCGCACGCCGCCGCCGGTGAGCCGTTCGGCCAGCCGGCCCTGCCGGTCGCGGTCGAGTTCGGCGAAGACGTCATCCAGGAGCAGCGCCGGCTCTTCCGATCGGGCCGCCCGAAGGGTGGCGAGTTCGAGGAGCTTGAGCGCGATCGCCGCGCTCCGCTGCTGTCCGGTCGATCCGTAACGGCCCAGCGATTTCCCCGCGAGCGTCAGCCGGAGGTCATCCCGGTGCGGCCCCACCGAGGTGATGCCGCGCTGGCGGTCGCGATCGCGCACCGCGCGGAATTGTTCGGGCCAGGCGGCCGGGTCGGCGAGCGTCTCGTCGCCCGCGTAGGCCAGGTCGGCGGGGAGGGCCTCGCCGAGCGCGGCGAATTCCCTGGCGAAGTCGGCCCGGGCCGCCGCGGCCCACTCGAGTCGGGCCGCCATCACCGGGGCCCCGGCCGCCGCGATCGCCGGCTCGAAGGCCTGCGCCGCCACGGGTTCGTTCCGCCGGAGCGCGGCATTCCGGCGGGACACTCCCTGCCGATAGCGGGCCAGCGCGCGCAGGTAGTCGGGGGAAGCGAGCGCCAGCATCCGGTCGAGATAGTGGCGCCGCTCTGCTGGTGGCCCGCCTGCGAGGCCGGTGTCGGAGGGGAGGAAGGCCACCGCCAGCCACCGTCCTGCCGCCGCCGCGAGCGTACCCACCGGCGCGCCGTCGATCACCAGGCGCTTTTCCCGTCCCACCGCGGTCCAGGTCGCCGCCGCCGTCCCCGGCGCGGTACCATCCCCGAACGTCACCTCGGCGTGGAATCCTTCACCGCCGAACCGGGCCACTTCGCTGTCCGCCGCCCCTCGAAAGGAGCGGAAGAGCACCGGATAGTAGATCGCTTCGAGGACGTTGGTCTTGCCGGCGCCGTTGGAGCCGAGGAGGGCCACACCGGTCGAGGGGACCTCGAGATCGAGCGGGGCGAGGTTCCGGAACCCGCGCGCCACCAGCCGGCGAAGTCGCACTACTGGACGAGCAGGTGCCGCAGAAAGACCGTGCCGGTATCACCCAACAGGTCGACACCCTGGACGCTCACGATCAATGTGTTCTCGGGGAGCGAGGCGGGGAGCAGCACGGAGTACCCCGCCGATGACACCTCCTGGCCACTGCCACTGTAGCGGAGGCCGGGGAGATTCGTGTCCGAGATCGTCACCCAGACCGAGTCCACTCCGTCCAGGTCCGCGGCCCGCACCGCGAGGAAGAAGCTGGTCCCGAGGTGGACCGTATCGAGTTCCGACGGGGCGGTCACCTGGCTCAGCGGACCCACCCCATTCCCGGTCCCGATGAACTCCGGACGGGCCCGATCCTCGCACCCCAGACCCCCCGCAAGGAGTGCCGCGGCGACCGCCGAACGCGAAAAAAATACCCCGCTCCCCATTCCTTTAATGTAGCCGCGCCGGACCCCGAAATGCAGGTCCGGCGCGGGCTGAAAAGCGATCGATTTCAGCGTCCCTGAAAAGCCGGCGGACGCTTCGCCAAAAAGGCGGCCATCCCCTCTTTCTGATCTTCCGAACCCGAAAGAAGACCGAAGTGAGTGGCCTCCATTCGGAGCGCTTCTTCGAGGCCGACTTCCATCCCGGCATCGACCAATTCGAGGCAGGAGCGGACCGCCAGGGGCCCCATCGCGAGGATGGTGCGGAGCAGCGACTCGCTCTCGGCCATCAATGCGTCCGTCTCGACCACGCGGTTCACCAGCCCGATGCGGAGCGCCTCGTCGGCGTCCACCGTCCGGCCGCTGATGAGGATATCGATCGCGCGCCCCTTGCCGACCAGCCGCGGGAGCCGGACAGTGCCGCCATAGCCGGGACAGATGCCGAGTTTCACCTCCGGCTGCCCGAATTTGGCGGTCGTGCTCGCGACCCGGAGGTGGCAGGCCATTGCGAGCTCACACCCGCCGCCGAGGGCGAAGCCGTTCACTGCCGCGATGACCGGCTTGCCGCAGGTCTCGAGCCGCCGGAACACCTCCTGCCCGCGGCGGGCCCGCTCCAGTCCCTGCTGGGAATTCTGGTCCTTCATCTCGCCGATGTCCGCCCCGGCGGCGAACGCCTTGGTGCCGGCGCCGGTCAGGATGGCGCCACGGATGGCGGTGTCCGTGGCGAGATGGTGGGCGGCGTGACCCAGGTCCTCGATCAGCGCCGCGTTGAGGGCATTGAGCTTGTCGGCGCGGTCGATCGTGAGGCAGGCGATCGCGTCGCGGACGTCGAGGGTGAGGTGGGTGAGTTGCATGGTGGGGCCACGAGGTGATTGGTGTGCGAAGTGCGAAGTGCGAAGTGCGAAGTCCGAAGCTTGTCCCGAGCGAAGGCGAGGGATGCGGGGGACCGTGCGCTTGGATCCCCGCACGTCGCACCTCGTACATTGAAATTACCTAGATTCCGTCATGACCGCCCCCCGCCCCGCCTGGGCCACGCCCGCGATGCTCCTCGTGGTGGCCATCTGGGCCTGCAACTTCATCGCGATGCGCTTCGCGCTGCGTGAACTGCCCCTCCTGGCCGTCGGGGCGCTCCGCTATTCGGCGGCCGCGCTGTTGCTCCTGATGGTGCTCTGGGCGGTCGAGGGAAGCCTCGGTGCTCCCCGGGCGGCGTGGGGACGCCTGGTGCTCATCGGGTTGATCGGGAACACGATCTATCAGACCCTCTTCATGGTCGCGCTCGAGCGGACCACGGTCGGGAACACCGCCATCCTCCTCGCCACTTCACCCCTCCAGACCGCGGTGCTCGGCGCACTCTTCGGGGTCGAGAGACCGAGCGGGCGGTTGATCACCGCGCTGTTGCTGGCCCTGGCGGGGGCCGCGCTCGTCGTCAGCGATCGGGGGCTCTCGGTGGACGCTGCGACCTTGTGGGGCGACTTGGCGGCACTCGGGGCCGGGACCTGCTGGGCCCTTTCGACGCTCGGCGTCCGGATGCTCCCCACCACGCTCTCGCCGCTCCGGGTCACGGCGCTCACCGCGCTCACCGGCGTGCCGGGGCTGGTCTTCATGGCCTGGCCCGACCTGATGGCGCAGTCGTGGCGGGTCGTGACCCCGCTGGCGTGGAGCGCGTTGGCCTACAGCGTCGTGCTCTCGCTTTGCCTGGCCTACCTGCTTTGGAACGCGAGCATCGCGGCGGTCGGTCCGAACCGTACCTCGATCTTCAATTGCCTCACCCCGCTCGTGGCGATGCTTATCGCCTGGCCCTCCCTCGGCGAAGTGCCGGGCCCTGCCCAGTGGGCCGGCGGGACCCTCATCATCACCGGCGTCATCCTCGGTCGCTGGTCGCCGGTGCAGCTCCTCAGCCGTCAGGCCGCGTGAAGGCGATCCTCGCCCTCGACCAGGGGACCACCGGGAGCCGGGCGCTCGTGGTGGCCGAAGATGGCCGCGTCCTGGGGCGCGGGTATCAGGAGATCCCGCAGTACTTCCCGCAGCCGGGGTGGGTAGAGCACGACCCCGAAGACCTTTTCCGCTCCCTGGTCGAGTCTGGCCGCGCGGCGCTGGGCGCCTCAGGTGTCTCGCTTGCAGAAGTCCAAGGCATCGGCATCACCAACCAGCGCGAGACCATCGTCCTCTGGGAGCGCACCACCCTCCAGCCGGTGGCGCGCGCCATCGTCTGGCAGGATCGACGCACGGCCGAGCGCTGTCGCCGGTTGCGGGACGAGGGTCGGGCCGCGTGGCTCACCGAAAAGACCGGGCTCGTTCCCGATCCGTACTTCAGCGCTACCAAGCTCGAATGGTTGCTGCGCGACCCGGTGCTGCGCCGCCGAGCGGAGTCGGGGGAATTGGCCGCCGGTACGGTCGACAGCTGGATCGTCGCGCGGCTCACGGCGGGCGCGGTCCACGTCACCGACCATACCAACGCGTCGCGGACACTGCTCTATCATCTGGATCGTCGGGAATGGGATGACGAGCTCCTCGAGCTCTTCGGCATCCCGCGCGCGGTCCTGCCGACCATCGTCCCGTCGAGCGGCGTCGTGGGAGAGAGCAGCCCGGAATGGTTCGGGCGCGCCCTTCCGGTCGCGGGGATCGCCGGCGACCAGCAGGCCGCCCTCTTCGGGCAGGGCTGCACGGCGCCGGGAGCTGCGAAGAACACCTACGGCACCGGCGCCTTCCTGCTTGCATTCACGGGCACGCGGGCGCGCTCCGCCAACGGCCTCCTTGCCACCGCGGCGGTCGGGGCCGATGGGCGGCCAGCGTACGCACTCGAGGGGTCGGTCTTCATCGCGGGTGCGGCGGTCCAGTGGCTCCGCGACGGGCTGGGACTCATCACCACGGCTGGCGAGACCGAGGCGCTGGCACGCAGCGTCCCCGACACCGGCGGCGTCACCTTCGTGCCCGCTTTCGCGGGGCTCGGCGCTCCCTATTGGGATGCCGAAGCGCGGGGGACGATCGTCGGGCTCACGCGCGGCAGCACCAAGGCGCACCTGGTGCGGGCAGCGCTCGAAGCGATGGCGCACTCGAGCGCCGACCTCATCGGCGGGATGACCGCCGATGCCGGCCGCCCCCTCGATCTCCTCCGGGTCGATGGCGGCGCCGCGGCCAACGACTGGCTGATGCAGTTCCAGGCCGATGTGCTCGGCACCTCCGTCGAACGCCCCGACGTGGTCGAGACCACCGCGCTCGGTGCCGCCGGCCTCGCCGGGCTCGCCCTGGGGGTCTGGCACTCCGCCGGAGAGTTCCAGCAGGGACGCCACTACACCCGTTTCACCCCGACCTGGAACGCGACCGAACGGACGCGCCAACGCGCCGCCTGGGAACGGGCGGTGCGTGCGACATTGGGATGGGCGCAGGATGGCCGAACTCCGTGATTCATCGCGGAAGCGCAGAAGCTCGGAGTTCCACGGAATAGGACTTTGGGGGCCCAGGGCGAGATCGTCGCTGTGGGGCCCCAATAATGTTTTCCGCGTGACTCCGTGTTCCCGGGCTTCCGCGATGAATCACGGCACTCTGCGCACCATCACGGAACCGTCGCGTGGCACGCAACGCACATTCCCGGATTCTTCTTCTTCAAGCGCTCCGCATCGAAACCCGGTCCGTGGGGATCGAATCCCCGGCCCCTCGCCGACGAGTGGCAGGCCAGGCAGTCCCGCTCGCTGTGACAGGAGACACAGGTCTCCAGGCTCTGGCGCGCCGCTTGACCGTGTCCCAGGGAGAACGCCTGCTTCGAGTCGTGGAAGCCTCCTTGCAGCCGCGCGGAGGCCACGACGCCGGCCTGGCGATGACAGTCCTGACAGAACGCCTGGGTGTTGTGGCAGTCGGTGCAGGAACTCTGGCGGCCGTACGCCTGGGCCGGGTGGCTCGCGAGGAAGCCGGTCGGGTGGTAGCTCCCCGCGCGGGTCGCCGCGTCGGCGCGATGACAGTCCAGGCAGTCGCTCCGGGCGTGACACGCGGCGCAGCTCTGCGGCCGCGCGGAGGCGAGGGAGCCGTGCGTGGAGGCCCAGTTGGCGGTGCGGTGGGTGGAGGGCGGGGTGCGTGTGATGTCCTGAACGTGTCCTGGCCTTGGATCCACGAGTGCCAGATTCCGCGCGGCAGTGGGCGTAGTAGCGTGGCACGCCGTGCAGCTTGGCTGGGTGTGGCAGGTCGCGCAGACCTGGATCGAGGCACGGGCCTGGCCGCCGTGCGCCCGCTCGAAATTGCCGCGCGAGTGCGATGCCGGGGGCTGCATCGCGACCCTGACCGCGAGCGAACGAGGATCCTGGGCCAGTGCGGCGATCGAAGCCGAGGTGCCGCTCACGTGGCACTCGGCGCAGAAGTCGCGCGCGTGACAGGTGGCACAGCTCCGGTCGCCTGCACGTGCCGCCGCCGCGTGCCCGCCGTCCGACCCGTAGCCTCTCACCTGGTGCGAAGGAGGGGCGGGGAAATGGGCGACCTGGGCGGCGGTGAACGCGGGCGGGGTCTCCGCCAGTGGGCTGTGGCAGACAGCGCAGGTGGAGTCGGCCTGGGCGAGGTGCTCGGTCCGGGTCCCGTGACAGGCGAAGCACCGCTGCGGCGTCGCCGCGCGGACGGTCATCCACGGCGCTCCCGCATCTCTGTGGCAGGCCAGGCAGTCAGCACCCTTGGGATGGGCCTGATGGTCGAATCGCAGGTTCGAGGCGCGGGGCCCGGGCCGGGGCGACCAATCGACCGTCCGTTGATCGCGCCCGTCGTGACAGGTGGCGCAGTGCACCGCGGGGTCAGGCAGGAGCTTCGCGGTACTGTCCGCCGCGCCGGCGTGACAAGCGATGCACGAGGGAAAGAGCTTTGCGTGCTTGGCGTGATCGAACTGGTCGGGACTCCGCTGCGTAAGGAGCGGACTGGTGGCGGCGAGCATGAGCAGCGCCAACATCTGAACGATGCGCTTCATCGAGGGCTCCGCGGCCGGCCGGGAGGGAGGGGAACCCGGTCCGCGTCCGACACGAGCAACCACGTGATGCGCGCCGAGAGCCGGAACTGGTCCCAGGAGAACGCTGCGGCATCGGGGCGCGCGCGGGTCTCGCTCCAGCTGTCGGCGGCGACCCCGAGCGCGAGGCGATCGTCGGCGCGCCAGTCGGCGCCGGCGCCAAGCCAGTTCAGGGTCGACACGTCATAGCGGTATTCGAGCGGACGCTCGAGGTGCCCTGCGTCGGCGTGAAGGGTCCAGCGCTCTCGGGGCATCCAGGTGACGTTGCCCTGGATGGAGTTGGCGTACGCACCCACGCCGAATTCACGCCGGACCTCACCGTCGAGCGTCAACGCGGGGCGGGGCGTCCATGTCGCGCCGACGCTCATCCGCCACCCCGCATCTACGATCGAGACGAGCGGGGTCGAGGTCTCGGTCGCGTCGAACGCATACCGCTCACCCGTGACCCGGAGCGCGATGGCGCGGAACGGTCGGACGGCGAGGCTGCCGTTCACCGCGTGATAGGGGACGGGGCTGAACGCCTGCCAGACGCTCCAGAGATCGAAGAGGGGGCGGTATTGTCGGATCTGTCCGGTCGCATGCCAGGGACCGAGCGATGCGCGCGCGCCGAGGTCCCAGCTCCCCCAGAGTCCGCTGGCGATGTCGTAGGTCCCGCCCCCGGTGACACCGACCGCGCGGGAGATGACTCCCTCGGCGCTCACCGACGCCCGTTCGATGACGACGCCGCCGTCGACGCCACTCACCTCCCGATGGTATTGCCCTTCGAGCGATCCCCGGGTCGTCTGCCAGCGCGCCGTCGCGCCGACTGCCGACTGCCGGCGGGAGGTCTGGAAGTCGCCGAGCGGGTTGAGTGCCGCGCTGGTGGCCGTGAGATTCGAGGAACGCGCCAGCCCCCACCCTCCATAGATGGATGCATCGAGCCCGTGGGCGAGGTCGCGGAGCCAGGCGCGGCCGCCGTCGATCCCCCACCAGCCGAGCCGACCCGCGACGACCTGTCGCCCGGCGCGGAGCTCGTAGTGGGTCCGGTCGAGGTCGGCGTACCCTTCCACCAGCTCCAGCGCGCGGTCCGGGCCATACCAGGGGTCACCCTTGCCCAGGTCGGCGCCGAGGCGCGTCCGCCCGTGCAGCGAGAGCCCGGCGATCCCGAGTCCCCAGGCGGTGGCATCGGTCGTGGTCACGACCGGGATCCCGCGGGCCTCGGGGCCCGGGCGCCAGAAGCGGCAGAAGCCGCTTCCATCGCAACGCGCGACGTAGCCATCCGGGGTCTCCGGCCCTCCGGTGCTCCCCGAGATGGTGTCGCTCGCCGGGATGCTGTCCACCCGCCATCCGCGGTAGCTCGTCGCCTGGGCGCGGGTGTCGACGAGCACGCGCCAGCCCTGCGCGTGCGCGCTCGAGGCGAACGCGAGCGCCGCGCCCATCGACACCAGGACCCGGCGCGCGCTCACCGGGTCGCTCCCGCGATGAGGCGCGACCGGTAGCTGGTCGGGTCGGCGCCGAGGTGACAAGTGGTGCACTCCGCGCCCGGCTTGTGGTCGCGCTGGGGCGTGTGGCAGGTGAGACAGAGGGTGCGCGTGGGCGTGAGGGTGACCACGATGGCGGCGCTGTGGCACGCGGCGCAGGCGCGATGGGCATCGGCCGGTGGGGCGTGGGCGCGGGAGGACTCGGCCGTGGAATGGCAGGTCGCACAGTTCGCGGTGCCGGCGGTGTGCTGCGCGTGGCACGCTGAGCAGGTGACCGCCTCGGCCGCCGGGGCGAGCGTGACGGCCGTGGTGTGACAGACGGTGCACACCTGCGATCGATGCGCCGCGTGATCGAACGTCACCGAACGGGGGAGCGGGGACCGGTCGGTCACGGTCACCGTCACCGTGACGACGCGCGCGCGCGCGGCGAGTTCCTCCGGAGTGTGACAGGTGGCGCAGTTGTTCCGATCCGGCGCCTGATGATGACAGATCTGGCAGCCGCGGCCCGGTTCGAAGGTCAACTTCTGCGTGGAGCGGGGGACGTGGCAGGTGAGGCAGGGAAGGCGTTGATGGCGGGCGTGGGCGAATGTGTCGGTCGGCCACGGAGGCTCGTCGGCGACCGGGGCGTCTCCCTTGCCCCGCGGTTCGCGGGGCGGTGGCACGGGCGGCAATGCGCTGGTACGGAGCGTCGCGGTGGTGTCAAATGGGAGCGGGGGGACCAGCGCTGGGTGGCCGCTCCGAGATTTCCGCATCTCGGCGTGACATCCAGTGCAGTCGCTCGCGTCCACCCGGGCGGCGTGGGCCTGGTGGCACTGGGTGCAGGCGGTCGGCCGGACCGCCCCGCGGTGGATCGCCCCGGTGTGGAAGGCCACCTCCCGCCACTTGGTGTGGCACGAGGCGCAGGTGGAGTCGGCGTCGGCCGGGCGGGTCTGTTTGTGCGGGTTGTGGCAGGTGCCGCACTTGGCGTTGTGGGGGTCCTTGGAGAAGTCGAGCGAGACGGTGAGCTGCTGCATTCCATGACAGGCGAGGCATTGCTTGCCCCCGGGGATCAGCAGTCCCTTGGCCGAGTCGGAGGAGATGTCGGGGGCGTGGTCCGCCGTGAATTGATGGCAGAGGGTGCAATGCAGATTGGTCTGCGACGCCATCCGGCCGAGCCGGATGTCGCTGGTGACGTGACATCCGCTCATTGCGCAGGTGGAGTCCCGCGCCTCGAAGCGGTGTGCGGTCCGGGCGTGGCAGGTCAGGCACTGGATGCGACCGCCCGTCTTGGCGCTGTCCTGTGCAAGGTGGACCGAGTGACCCGCCGTCGCCGCGATCTGCTGCCACGATTTCTTGGCCTCGCCCTGGACGTGACACCCTTCACAGATCGCGCGGGGGACCCGGCCGTGCGGCGGTACCTGGTCGGGCCGGTCGGCGATCCAGAAGAGCAGTTCCTTGGTCTGCGTCCCGAGCTCGAATGGGTGGCAGGAATGGCACGAGAGGGTGTCGTGCTTCCCTTCGAGCGCGTTGACCAGGAGGTAATTGCCGGTATCGGGCCGCACCCACGCCTGTCCGCTCGGGACGAAAATGTGACATCCCTTGCAGAAGTCGTTGTCGTGCAACGCGTAGTTGTGGCCGTAGAGCCCCGCGCTGACGGCGACAAGGACCACCGTGACGTTGGCGCCCACGAACGCGGCCTGGGCCCCGCGCGACGTGCCGCGGAACCACCCGACCATCCAGAGCCTGCGGGTCCACATGTACCAGACGGTCGCCGCGCCGATGGCGCCGGCCAGGAGGATCTCCATGCCCAGCACCCATCCTGGCTGCTGGAAGATGAACTGGACGAACGGAATGAGGGGATCGGGGACCGGCGAGTGCACGACGACCGAGTCGAGGGCGTCGTGCGGGACCTGTTGAGACGCTGAGACCGCCGCCCCGAGCGGGGCGGCGGTCTGCAGGGTGGACCAGGCGACCGACAGGGTCACCGCCGAGCGGCCACCCGGACTGCCCCTGCCGGTGGTGCGTAGCGCACCGCCGGGCGTGACAGGGCATGATCCATGATCGCCTGGGTCGCGGGTGCCGGCGGCGCGAGCCCATAGGTCGACTGGACGGCTGCGATCGAGGCGCTCAGGAGCCCCTCGTAGTAGAACGGGTTGTGCACCCCGTACGAACCGTCCGCGTGGTCGTACTGGGTCTTCTCGGCCAGCATCATCGTGTTGAAGAGCGCGCCTTCTGCCGGGGTCAGCGCGTTGGTGCTGTTGAATTGGGACGGCGTCGTGGCCCAGACTTGGGCCAGGTAGCCACTGTCGGTCGGGTAGGCGTCGAGCACCTTGTTCCCGTTCACGTCATACCAGAGGGTCCGGACCAGCGTGCGGACGGTGTTCCGCTCGGTATTGAAGAGGTTGGCGACCACCGAGGCGCTGGCGTGGCAGGTGGTGCACGCTGCCCAGTTGCGGGTGGTGGAGGAGTAGGCGCAGGTATTGTCGGCCACGGGAACGCCGGTGGCATCCACGCACGGGGTCGGCTTGAAGAGGTGCCCCGTCGACTGGAACACGAAGCCGCTCGAATCTGTGACCGTGAACCGGTTCACGTGACAGCCGGCGCAGAGGCGCGGGTTGGCGGTCGACCCGTGGGTCGCGTACGCGCCGGCCGAGTCGAAGAAGAAGCCCGGGGGCATCCAGCCGGCGCCTTCGCCGAGGAGGATGGGACCCTGGGAGGAGTGGGCGCTCCGGCCACCGCGGGTGAACGTCGGCGTGGCCGTGGCGTTCCGGAGGTGGCACTGCATGCAGAGGTTCTGGGTCGGGTCCGGCGTGTCGAGCGGCGCGCGGAGCTGAGCCACGTTCTTGCTGCCGTGTGGGTCGTGGCAGACGACGCAGACGATCGTCTTGGTACCGACCGAGTCGATATACCGGGTATTCTGGTTGCCGTTGAACTTCCGGATCGCCGCGCGCCCTTCGTGGCAGCTCTGGCAGCTCGGGTTGGCGGCCGGATACGCCATCCCGACCGAGTCGTTGTGGCCGGAGGCGGCCCACTGCTCGGCGAACGGGGCGTGCGTGCCGGTGTGGCAGGAGGCGCAGGAGGCGGTAGGATCCTGCGTCACTCCGATATGCGCCAGCGGCGGCGTGCTGCCGTCCGGGTTCGTTGCGTGCGCGAAGCCGGGGCCATGGCAGCTTTCACATTGCACGTCGTGGTAGGCGTCGCTCTTGACCTTGTTGTAGCCGGCGGCCGAGTCGACGCTGTTGCCGGCCTCGTTGACCGTGTGACATCCCGCGCAGTACGCGGGGGCGTTCACCGGGAGGGCGGCCCACGCCGACGCGTGGGCGGTGGTCTCCCACTTTCCCTGGTGCGTCACGTGGCAATTGCCGCAGGTGGTGAGCTTGGTGCTCGCGTCGAAGTAGCCCACGAATCCGCTCGCCGCATCGGGCGGTGGATTCACTGGATCGCGTTCCACGAATTGGGTCTCGGTGCAAGCACCGACGATGAGTGTGGCGAGCAGGGCGCCAAACGCCCGAGTGCGACGACTGTACACAGGAACTCCTCGGTAGGGCTACGGAGGTATATTCACGGTGAACAAAAAACGCGGCAAGCGGAAATTGATGAATCCGCCGTGAAGGTCCACTTAAGAGAGTGATCCGCTCGTGACGACCCTCTGTCCTGCCTGCAATTCTCCGGTCTCGGGCCGATACTGCCGATCCTGCGGACGGGCCAACCCTTTCGTGCGAGGCGGTTCAGGCCCCTGGGCCTGGATCGGTGGCGGACTGGTCGTGGTGGTGATCTTCGCATTAGGGGTGCTGGTCGGGCGGGGTCGCGGGGCCCCCCTGGCCGAGTCCGAGGCGCCGGTGGCCGGGGTAACAGCGGAAGCGCCTCCCGATATCTCGAACATGTCGCCCCGGGAGCGATTCGACCGCCTGTATGACCGGGTGATGCGGGCCTCGTCCTCGGGGGATGCCGCGACCGCACAGCGTTTCGCGCCGATGGCGATCTCGGCCTACGGGATGCTCGACTCGGTCGACATCGACGCCCGATATGACGTGGCGGTCATCAAGCTGCACGTGGGAGATATCGAGGGGGCCCGTGCGCTGGCCGACACGATGGTCCGGGGCGCCCCGGGGCATCTCTTCGGATACATGATCCGCGCGACGGTGGCCCGGTTCACCGGGGATTCGGCCGGGGCCAGGAAGGCCGGCGCGACCTTCCTCCGGAACTATGCGGGGGAGATGGCGCGCGGGCGCCCGGAGTACGAGAAGCACAAGACCAGCATCGACGCCTTCAAGCGCCAGCTCGACCTTCCCCCGCGCTGAACGGCCTTGTGTCGGGCCGCACCACCGGCCAGCTTACGGCACTCGCAGCGGAGGTCGATCGGTATGAAGGCCGGACACAAGTTCCTCCTCGGGGCCGTGGTGATCGTGGCCGCGGTCTCGTTCCTGATGATCGAAGGCGTCAAGCAGACCGGGGTCTATTTCCTCACCCCCACCGAGCTCCACGCCAAGACCACCTCGGACCCGACCTTCTTTGATGTCGGGATCAAGGTCGGAGCGAAGGTCGTGCCCGGCACCATCGTGCGGAGCGCCGACCGGCGCCAGATCGACTTCCGCATCAGTGACGGCACGACCGAATATCCCGTGACCTACCGCGGCACCGTGCCCGACACCTTCACCGACGCGAATGACATCGAGGTCGTGGTCGAGGGACGGTTGCAGCACGATGGCGTGCTCCACGCCACCGACGTACTGGCCAAGTGCGGATCGCGCTACGAAGCGGTACCGAAGCCCCGGGCCACCTGAAATGACGCTGCTCGGCACCTTCGCACTCTGGGCCACCGCGCTGATCGCCCTCTGGGGGGCGATCGTCGCCTTCTCGGGACAATGGCAGACCCGACCCGACCTCCGGCGATCTCTCACGGGGAGCGTGTACGCCGGGCTCGGGTTGATGGTCACGGCCGCCTTCTGTCTCTGGCAGGTCTTCGCCGCGCACGACTTCAACGTCCAGTACGTCTCCGCGTATTCCAGCCGCAATCTTCCCCCCTACTTCCTGATCTCGGCCTTCTGGGCGGGGCAGAAGGGGTCGCTGCTGCTGTGGGCCCTGGTGCTCTCCATCTTCGCGTCCCTGGCCCAGTGGCTCACCGCGCGCCGGCACGCTGACCTCCTGCCCTGGGTGGCGGGCGTCACCAACGCCACGCTGCTCTTCTTCGTGCTGGTGATGATCGTCTCGGCCAACCCGTTCGAGCGGCTCGCCTTCACGCCCGACGACGGCAACGGGCTCAATCCACAGCTGCAGCACCCGGCGATGATCATCCACCCGCCGATGCTCTATCTCGGATACATCAGCGCGACCATCCCGTTCGCCTTCGCGATGGCGGCCTTGCTCTCGCGCAAGCTCGACACCGGGTGGATCCACGCCATCCGGAAGTGGACACTGGTCTCGTGGCTCTTCCTCTCGATGGGGATCACCCTCGGGATGTGGTGGGCCTACGTCGAGCTCGGCTGGGGCGGCTACTGGGGCTGGGATCCGGTCGAGAACGCGAGCTTCCTCCCCTGGCTCACGATGACGGCGTTCCTGCATTCTGTCATGATCCAGGAAAAGCGGGGGATGCTCAAGCGGTGGAACCTCACGCTTGTCGTCATCACCTTCCTGTTGACCATCTTCGGGACCTTCCTGACCCGCTCGGGCGTCATTGCCAGCGTGCACAGCTTCACCCAATCGCCGGTCGGGTGGTGGTTCCTGGGCTTCCTGATCGTCGCGGGCGTCTGGGCATTCACGCTGCTCTACACCCGGTGGCCCGATCTCGAGCCCGAGGCCGAGCTCGAGTCGATGGCCAGCCGCGAGTCGGCGTTCCTGTTCAACAACCTGCTCCTGGTCGGGATCGCGTTCTCGGTGCTCTGGGGCACCCTCTTCCCGATCCTGTCCGAGGCGGTGCAAGGGACCAAGATCACCGTCGGTCCACCGTTCTTCAACAAGGTCAACGGTCCGCTCGGGCTCCTGCTCCTGGCGCTGACCGGGATCGGGCCGCTCATCGCGTGGCGCAAGGCGAGTCCGGCCAACATCCGACGTCAGTTCTTCGTGCCGGGCGGGGTCTTCGTGCTCACCTTTGCGATGCTCTTCGCCGCGGGAATGCGGAACTTCTCGGTGGTGATGTGCCTTTCCCTGGCCGCCTTCGTCTTCGGGACGGTGCTCCAGGAATTCTACCGCGGGACCCGCGCCCGGATGCGGATGTATGCCGAGGGATGGGGCGTGGCGCTCGCCAACCTGATCGCCCGGAACCGGCGGCGGTACGGTGGGTACATCGTCCACGTCGGGATCCTCGCCTATTTCGTCGCCTTCACCGGCGCCGCTTTCCGGGTCGATCGCCAGGTGTCGCTCAAGGTCGGCGAGTCGGCCGAGGTGAAGAGCCCATACGGGTGGACATACACCTTCACCCATATGGGCGTGTCGCAATACACTGCGCTCAATCGCCACGTGTCGGCCGCGAATCTCGAAGTGCGCCGGGATGGTGTGAAGCTGGGCAACCTCGTGAGCGAGAAGCGCCAGCACGTCGACGCGTTCGACCGGCCCACGTTCAACCCCTCCACCGAGGTGGGGTTGATGACCGGGCTCCGGGAGGACGTGTACGTCGTCTTCGAGAGCGCGGTCGGCAATTCGGAGCAGGCCAACTATCGCTTCACCATCAATCCCCTCGTCGGCTGGGTCTGGATCGCCGGGTGCATCCTCACCCTCGGCGGACTCATCGCGATGTGGCCGGGGTCAGGCGTGGGCCCGAAAGCCGCGAACATCGACGTCGGGCCGCAGGCGGGCTACGCGGCCACCCTCGCCGGGGCGGGGAAGTCGTGATGCCTCGGTCCCTCGCACGCCGCCAATTTCTGGCGCTCGGCCTGGGAGGGCTCGCCCTGCCGACGCTCCTTCGCGGCCAGCAGCGGGCCACCCCGGCGCCGAAGCCGGTCCCGGCCCAGGCCGACCAGCTGTATGATCCGAACAGCCTCGAGCGCCGGGACGCGATCGTGGAGGAGACCGACAACGATGCCACCGCGAACGAGGCTGAGCATCGGCTGGCCTGTCCCTGCCCGTGCACGCTCGACGTCTTCACCTGCCGGACCACCGACTTCACCTGCAGTTACTCGCCGGCGCGCCACAAGGAGGTCGTGGCCCTGGTGGAGCAGGGGATGAACGTGCAGCAGATCCTCGACACGATGGTGGCGCGGTACGGGGAGGAAGCGCTGATGGCGCCGATCCCGAAGGGATTCAACCTCGTCGGCTATCTCCTGCCGGCCTCTGTGGTGCTCGGGCTCAGCGCGATCCTCATCGCCGTATTGGCCCTGCGCCAACGGGCAGCGGCCGTCGCGGCGGTCGCGACCGCACCCCCCGGCCCCCACTCCCGGCCGGGAGAAGGGGCGCTGACACCCGACGAGATCGCGCTGGTCGACCGCGAACTGCACGAGCTCGAATCATGATGATCGTCGAAGCCCTCCTCGCGGTGCTGGTCGGGGCTGCGGCGCTCTCCCTGATCCTCCTCCCGCTCTTCCGACCGACGCCGGCCGTCGCCGCGCCGGGGTGGGACCTCCCCGACCTCGAGGAGACCCGCAAGGGACAGGCGCTCATCGCGCTCAAGGAGATCGAGTTCGACCTGGCGACCGGCAAGCTCTCGGACGGGGACTTCGCCGACCTCAAGCGAAAGTTCACCGCCGAAGCCGTCGCCGCGATCCGGGAAGACCAGGGGGGGACCCCGGCCGCTGGGGTCGCGACGGTCGCGAAGGGGGGGACGATGGCCTGCCCCACCTGCGGCCCGCGCCCCGAATCCGACGCGATCTTCTGTTCCAACTGTGGCATGCTCCTGAGCACGTTGACCTGCGCCGGCTGCGGCGTGGCGATGGCGCCCGGGGCGATGTTCTGCGAGAGCTGCGGGAGAACGGTGGCGCGGTAGCGATCCTGTTCGCGCAAAGCGGGGGCCCCACCGAGGTCGAGGTGAGGGCCCTTTCTGTTGGACAGCGGGGACCGCGAAACCGCGAAATGGCGAAAGCGCGCTCCCGTCCTGGATGCCCGTATCGAGCCCACAACCAGCTCGTCACGTTGTGGGTGTGGGGAGGCTGGCACCCCTGCAAGGAGAAGGGCTTTCGCGTTTTCGCAGCCCCTGCTCGACGCGAAACGATGACGGCCCCCGAGCGCGGACAGTGTAGGCTAGGTCATGGGCCATTCGTTCGAAGAGACCTAGTCACAGATCCTGGGCGCGGCCGTGGAGGTGCACCGTGCCTTGGGACCTGGGTTCCTGGAGAAGACCTACGCCCACATGCTCCGTGTGGCGCTGGAGATTCGCGCCGTATCATACGACGCGGAATGTGAGGTACCGCTGACCTTTGCGGGGTGGAGCGCGGGCGCCTACCGGATCGATCTCGTCGTCGCCGGGCAGGTCGTGGTGGAGCTGAAGGCGGTGCGGCGGTTCGAGGAGCTCCATTTCGCACAACTGCGCGCCTATCTCCGAGCCACTGGGCTGAACGTAGGATTGTTGCTGAACTTCAATGCCCCTGTCCTCGCCGTGAAGCGGGTGGTGAATGGAAGGAATGCGCCCCTTCGGGAATGAAACGAGACCCCTGACACACGACCAACGTCAGGGGTCTCACCGCTTCGCTCGTGGTCTGGTCGTGTCAAAGTGTCCTTGTGATCCCGAGGGCGAGCCGGCCTCGGCGCATCGTGCGGGCCCGGATGAGGGCATCCGAGGTCTCCGCCTTGGTGACTTCGCTCCCGGTGATGGTGACGTCGGTCCTGATCGACACCTTCCACCGCCGCGTGATCGGAGCGAGGAGGGTGGCTCCCGCGATCCCGCCGTACGCCGCCCTCGCGTCGTCCCCTTCCGGGAGCCAGAGGTCGAGCACGGGGCCTGCGTGGGCCACCAGCTCCGCCCCGGTCGCCAGCGTGGTGAGGCGGAGTCTCATTTCAGGGGCGACCTCGAGAAGGCCCAGTCCCGCGCCAGGTAGGACCACCACATCCTCGGAGGTGCCGGCGAGCTCCCCGCCGGCCGCACCGAGGCTGACGGCGACCCCGATCCGGCCGCCTTCTCTCGCCAGCCTGACGGTGTAGACCGCCGGGTGCCAAGGGAGCACTCGGACCTGTGGTGTGCTGGTATCGTGGGCCGCCATCGAGTAGGAAGTGAATCCCCGTTCGATGGTCAGGGTCCACCGCTCCTGGGCGGCGAGAGTTCCTCCCAGGCTGGTCAGGCAGATCAACGTCGTGGCTATCCGTCGCATGGAGATCCCTCCGATCCAGGGTGTCGGGCGGCCGGTGTCGATGCCGTCCGGTCCTTCAAGGTCACTTCAGCTCCAGCTTCACCCAGCCGTAGCGGTTGGCGTTGTCGCCGATCCAGGCCCAATCGGCGTTCGCCGAATAGAGACCCGTGATCGAATTGGCCACCGCGATCCCGATCATGTCGTCATTCGTCCTGAAGAAGTTCGCGACCGCGGCGATCACGCCCCAGGCACTGCGCGCCGCGTTCACCGTCTTGCCGTTCAGCCCGATCGAATCCTTGGCGGCCTTGTAGTTGGCGTACGCCTGGCTCACGCTGTTGATCAGGCTGGAGAGCCGGTCGCGGTCCACCCGGATCTCGCACGAGGTGTCATCGTCTTCGACCGCCAGGACGGAGTAGTTGTTGTTCGGGAAGGCGGCGTGGTACGCGTAGAGCTCCGGGGGGGTCATCAGGACCACGTCACCGCTCCACGAATCGTTGTCATTGTTCCAGTACTTGGGGCTGTGCTCCCCGACGCAGTACAGGGTCCGGTAGTGGCTCGTGTCGGCCGGGCTCACCGGGGCCATCACGTGGATCTCATATTCGGGGGCCCCCTTCAACCAACCTTCAAAGTCTTTATTGACATTGAAATAGGTCATCCGGAGGGAGGGGGGAGCGTCCGACGGTTGGGGCAATCCGGTCCCCCCGGTACCGGTCCCGCTGCTCCCCCCCGTGATACAGGTGTCGCACGGGGCGATCACGGCCCCCTGCAGCGCCGAGGGTGCGTCGAAATCGGTCTCCAGCGGCACCACGGCCAGGACCGGCGTCCGGGGCGGGGTCCGCGGATCGAGCACGTGCCGCACCCCCTTGGTGTCGAACGCGACCGGTGCTTCGTGGTCCTCGACCTCGGTGGCCACGAGGAGGTCATCCCCTCCTTGCCACGCCGTCCGGTGGGCGGGCACGGGGAAGTAGAACTCGAGTCCTCCGGCCAGGGTGAGATCGGCCGTGACCGCGGCGGGGGTGCTCCCATCGGCCCGCGCCAGGGCCGCGCCGGCGCGCGCTCCATCGGCGCTGACGAAGCGCGAGAAGGGAAGCTTCCGTTCGACGAAGGGCGACGCCTCGAGCGAGCGCCGTACGTAGGCGCGGAACTCCGGATCGGCCAGCGCGACTGCGACCCGACGAGCGAGCCGTTCCATCGGGGCCCGCCGGGCCTCGCGGTCGAGGCCGAGTGGACGGACCTCTGACTCTTCCGCCACGGACACCGGGGACCTCTGCTCCGAACAGGCCGTGACGACGCACAGGCCTGCGACGAGCATCCAGCGATTGGCACGCATGGGTACCTCCTGGTTGGCGTGCGAGGCCATGATGCTTGTCGCTGGC
>JANMWE010000113.1:0-17576 GCA_031393795.1 Gemmatimonadota bacterium | reverse complement strand
ATGCGCTCTTGAGCGGATCGATTCACGAGTAAAGGGCGGCCGTGGCGGCCGCCCCTCGGCTGATAACAACGCATGCGCGCCGAGGGGCGCGCGCCCGCATGCGCTCTTGAGCGGATCGATTCACGAGTAAAGGGCGGCCGTGGCGGCCGCCCCTCGGCCGATAGCAACCCATGCCCGCCGAGGGGCGCGCGCCCGCGCGCGCCCTTGAGCGGATCGATTCACGAGTAAAGGGCGGCCGTGGCGGCCGCCCCTCGGCTGAGACCTGCGTAGATCGGCTCCTACTCGCATGATCTGGGTGATGGATGTGCAAGTTCGGAGTGCGAGATTGGGCACATGTTCACCTTGCCGAGCCGTCGTGTCGTGCCCCATTGGGAGTATCCCGGAGGGGTAGTCTGCCTCACTTGGCGGGTGCGCGGTGATCAAGTTGGGCTCGCTGGCCACGAACGGCAGGTCGTCCTGGAAGTGATCCGGCGAAGCGATCCTGGCCAGTGCCGCCTTCTGGCCGCTGTAGTGATGGACGACCATGTGCACGTCCTGACCGCGACGATCCCCTCAGTGCCCGGGCGGCAGCTCGCGGCGACATGGAAGAGTGTGTCTTCCCACGAGCTGTGCCGCGGCTACGGTCGGCGGGCACCTCTTTGGCAGCGCAACTATTTTGACCGTTGGATGCGCTCAGCCCAACAGGCGGTGAGCTGCGCTGAATATGTGATCGACAACCCGCACCGACGCTGGCCGGCGATCCAGGACTACCCGTGGGTGATCGATGCCCGGTGAGGGATGCGCGCCGAGGGGCGCGCGCCCGCGCGCGCCCTTGAGCGTATCGATTCACGAGTAAAGGGCGGCCGTGGCGGCCGCCCCTCGGCCGATAACAACGCATGCGCGCCGAGGGGCGCGCGCCCGCACGCGCTCTTGAGCGGATCGATTCACGAGTAAAGGGCGGCCGTGGCGGCCGCCCCTCGGCGCGGCGCGGCGGCGGCCCCTCGCCTGATTTACTATTCATCATGCTCCTCGTCCTCGACAACTACGACAGCTTCACCTGGAATCTGGTCCAGTACGCCGGCGAACTCGGCGTCGAGCCGGTGGTCGTGCGCAACGACCAGCTCTCGGTCGACCAGGTGCTGGCCAAGCGACCCCAGGCGATCCTCATCTCCCCCGGACCCTGCACGCCGCTCGAGGCGGGGATCAGTGTCCCGCTGGTGCGCAGGGCCGCGGGACGGGTGCCGATCTTCGGTGTCTGCCTCGGCCATCAGGCGATCGGGGAAGCGTTCGGCGGGCGGGTGGTCCGGGCCGGCCGATTGATGCACGGGAAGACCACGCCGGTCGAGCACAACGGCGAGGAGCTCTTCGCCGGGATGACCTCCCCCCTCACCGCGATGCGGTACCACTCCCTTGTGGTCGCGCCCGAAGGTCTCCCCCCGGAGCTCGAGGTCACCGCCTGGTCGGGAGACCGGCCGCGGGGGCAGGAGATCATGGGTCTCCGGCATTCCCGCTTCGCGGTCTGGGGGGTCCAATTCCACCCGGAGTCGATCGGGACCGAAGGGGGCAAGCAGATCGTGGCCAATTTCCTGCGCTTGGCCGGTTTTCGCTCCCTCGCCCTCTCGACGGTAGGCGTCTAACCCCATAAAACACAATCTGTTGGCTGTCGGCGTGGGGCTGCATGCTGGTTCCGGCACGACTTTTGACACGGGGACCGCACTCTTCTATTTTCCGTGATGCGCCTCCTGGGTGTCATCCCGGCCCGACTCGGGTCGACCCGCCTCCCGAACAAGCCGCTCCAACTTCTCGCTGGGGAACCTCTGGTGACCCGGGTCATCGAACGCGTCCGGGAGCTCGGCATGGTCGACGATCTGGTCGTGGCCACGGACGCGCCGATGGTGGCCGAGGTGGTGGAACGCTCGGGCGTGCGGGCGGTGCTGACCCGTGCGGATCACCCGTCGGGGACCGACCGGGTGGCCGAGGTGGCGGCGCGGCCGGAGTTCGCCGGGTTCGACATGATCGCGAACATCCAGGGGGACGAACCGTTCCTCGACGGCGAGGCGCTGCGCGGGGCGATCGCGCGGGTGCGCGGCGGGGACGACGTGGGGACCGCCGCGGCGCCGCTGGAGCTGGCGCAGGCGGGCGACCCGGCGCGGGTGAAGGTCGTGACCGACCGGGCGGGGCGGGCGCTCTGGTTCTCCCGGGCCGCGATCCCGTTCCGGCGTGACGCCGATGCGCCCACCGACGGACTCTACTGGCAACATGTGGGATTGTACGTCTACACCCGCGAGGCGCTCGCCCGCTGGGTGAAGTTGCCGGCGACCGCGGCCGAACAAGCGGAGAAACTCGAGCAACTGCGGGCGCTCGAGCACGGGATATCCATCGGGGTGGCGCGGCTCGGTGCCGGCACGCTCCCCGGGATCGATACGGCCGAGGACCTGACACGGGCCCAGACGCACTGGCGGAACCTTCGAGGGGTGAAACGATGACGACGGCTCCCACATCCACCAAGTACATCTTCGTCACCGGCGGCGTCGTGTCCTCCCTCGGGAAGGGGATCGCCGCCGCCTCACTGGGGCGCCTGCTGGTCGAGCGGGGGCTCACGGTGACGATGCAGAAGTTCGACCCGTACATCAACGTCGACCCGGGCACGATGTCGCCGTTCCAGCACGGCGAAGTGTTCGTGACCGACGACGGGGCAGAGACCGACCTCGACCTGGGGCACTACGAGCGCTTCGTGGACCGGGCGCTCTCGCAGGCGAACAACATCACCACCGGGCGGATCTACCAGAACGTCATCGGCAAGGAGCGGCGCGGTGAGTACCTCGGCGCCACGGTGCAGGTGGTCCCGCACATCACCGACGAGATCAAGGCGGCCATCCGGCGCTCGGCGACAGGGCATGACGTGGTGATCACCGAGATCGGGGGGACGGTGGGCGACATCGAATCGCTGCCCTTCCTCGAAGCGATCCGGCAGTTCCGCCAGGAAGTGGGGCGCGACAACGCCCTCTTCATGCACCTCACCCTGGTGCCGTACATCGCGGCGGCCGGTGAGGTGAAGACCAAGCCGACGCAGCACTCCGTGCGCGAGCTGATGGAGATCGGGATCCAGCCCGACATCCTGATCTGCCGTGCCGAGCGCCCGCTGGCGCCCGAGATCAAGCGCAAGATCGCGCTCTTCTGCAACGTCGACTACAGCTGCGTGGTCGAGAGCCCCGACGTGGCCACCATCTACGAGATCCCGCTCCGGTTCCACGACCAGGGGCTCGACACGGCGGTCTGCGAGCGCCTGCGGCTCGAGACCAAGGCGCCCGACCTCACGAAGTGGGCGGCGATGGTCGAGACCGCGCTGCGGCCGACCAAGGCGGTGAAGATCGCGGTGGTCGGGAAGTACACCGACCTCCACGATGCGTACAAGTCGGTCTCGGAGTCGCTCATCCACGGTGGGATCGCCAATGACGCAGGGGTCAAGGTCGACTGGATCGGCAGCGACCAATTCACCGATCAGGAGGCCGCCGGCAAGCTGCTCGCCGGCTACGACGGTCTTCTCGTCCCGGGCGGGTTCGGGGTGCGCGGCATCGAGGGGATGATCAACGCCATCCGCTATGCCCGCGAGCACGAGCTCCCCTTCTTCGGGATCTGCCTCGGCCTGCAGGTGGCCATCATCGAGTTCGCGCGGACCGTGTGCGGGATGGCAGGGACCACCAGCACCGAGTTCGAGCCCGACTGTCCCTCGCCGGTCATCTCGCTGATGGCCAACCAGCGCGAGGTGACGGAGATGGGCGGCACGATGCGCCTCGGCGCCTACACGGCGAAGCTCCGTCCCGGCTCGAAGGCGGCACAGGCGTACGGCGCCCTCGAGATCAGCGAACGGCATCGCCACCGCTGGGAGGTCAACAACGCCTACCGTGATGTGCTCGCCGAGCACGGGCTCCGGCTCTCGGGGCAGTCCCCCGATGGCGGCCTGGTCGAGATGATCGAGCTCCCGGATCACCCCTGGTTCGTGGGATGCCAGTTCCACCCGGAGCTGAAGAGCCGGCCGATGCGACCGCACCCGCTCTTCGCAGCGTTCGTCCGCGCGGCGGTGGAACGGCGGGCAGGTGCCACCGCCCCGAAGGAGCAGGCGGCGCGGAAGGCCGCGGGGACCGCGAAGTGAGCTGGAGTTTTGCACGGCATCCCTTCCTCTTGGCCGGGCCCTGCGTCATCGAGCCGGGGGACATCCTGCCGCGGGTCGCCGGGGAGCTGGCGCGCCTGCAACACGTGCTGGGGATCCCGATCTGCTTCAAGGCGAGCTTCGACAAGGCCAATCGCGCCCGGCTCGCCGGCGCGCGCGGGCCGGGGCTCGAGGAAGGGCTCAAGGTGCTGGCGCGGATCAAGAAGGAGTCGGGGCTCCCGATCCTGACCGACATCCACGAGGCGGGGCAGGCGGCTGCGGTGGCCGAGGTCGTGGATGTGCTGCAGATCCCGGCCTTCCTCTCCCGCCAGACCGACCTGCTCGTCGCCGCCGGCCGGACCGGCAAGCCGGTGAACGTCAAGAAGGGGCAGTGGATGGCGCCCGAGCAGATGGCGGGCGCGGTCGAGAAGGTGCTCGGAAGCGGGGCCAAGGAGGTCGCGGTGACCGAGCGGGGCACTTTCTTCGGCTACGGCGACCTCGTGGTCGACATGCGGAGTTTCGCGCGGATGCGCGAGGCCACGAAGGTGCCGGTCATCTTCGACGCGACGCACTCCGTGCAGCAGCCGGGTCAGGGGGGCGGGGGCACCAGCGGTGGCCATCGCGAATTCATCCCGGCGCTGATCGGCGCGGCGGCGGTGGCCGGAGCGGACGGCTTCTTCCTCGAGACCCATCCGGACCCGGCGCACGCCCCCAGTGACGCAGCAACGCAGTGGCCGCTCGAGCAGCTCGAAGGGCTGCTCCAGCGGACCCTTGATCTCTGGCACCGGGCCCGCGCGTGATCGATCCCGCCCGCGCCAAGCGCATCAAGCTCCTCGGCCTCGATGTCGACGGCGTCCTGACCGACAACGGGCTCTGGATCGGCACCGTCGGCGGCCAGCGCGTGGAGTTCAAACGTTTCGATGTGCAGGACGGGCTCGGCTTCGTGCTTCTCCGCGGGACCGGGATCGAGGTCTGCTGGGTGAGCGGACGGGTGTCGGACAGCACCGCCGAGCGCGCCAAGGAGTTGAAGATCACGGAGCTGGTGCAGGACAAGGGGGCCAACAAGCTCGTCCCGCTGCAGGAGATCCTGAGCCGGAAGGGGATCGCCTGGGACGAACTCGCCTGGGTCGGCGACGATATCGCCGACGTGCCGGTGCTCCGGAAGGCGGGACTCGCCATCGCCACCGACAACGCGCTTCCGGAGGCCAAGGCCCTCGCGCACCACGTGACTGCGCGGAGCGGCGGGCACGGGGCGGTGCGCGAAGTGATCGTCGACCTGCTGACCGCGCGCGGCGAGTACGCCGGCGCACTCCGACGCTATCTGGAGGAGCGTGGTGACCACCCTCTCTGACGACGCGCTGCTCGCCGAAGGCCGCCGAGTGCTTGCGCTCGAGGGGCGGGAGCTGGCGGCCGCCGAGGCGCGGCTCGGCCAGGAGTTCCCGCAGGCGGTACGGCTCATCGCGGCGATGAAGGGGCGCCTGATCGTCTCGGGGGTCGGGAAGAGCGGCATCATCGGCCGGAAGATCGCGGCCACCCTCACCTCGACCGGGACCGCCGCGAACTACCTCCACCCCGTCGACTCCCTCCACGGCGACCTTGGCATCGTGGGCGCCGACGACGTGGCGCTCCTGCTCTCGAAGAGCGGCAACACCGAGGAGCTGTTCGGCCTCGTGGCCGAGCTGCAGCGACTGCACGTCCCGATCATCGCGCTCACCGGCGGGAAGGGCTCGGCACTGGCGCGCTCGGCCACCGTCGTGCTCGACGCGGGCGTGACCGAGGAGGCGTGCCCGCACGATCTGGCGCCGACCACCAGCACCACGGTGGCGCTGGCCCTGGGCGATGCCTTGGCAGTGGCGCTCCTGCAGCTGAAGGGATTCAGGCGCGAAGACTTTGCGGCGCTCCACCCGGGCGGGAGCCTGGGACGGAAGCTGTCGCTCCGCGTCCGCGACGTGATGGTGACCGAGATCAAGCCGCTCGCGCTCACCGCGACCATGCGGGACGCGGTGGTGGCTTTGGCGGCCCAGCGCGGGCTCGCGGTGGTGGCCGAGGGAGGGAAGCTCCGCGGAGTGGTCACCACCGGCGACCTCGCGCGGTTGGCCCAGAAGCGACCCGAGTTCCTCACCATCCCCGTGACGGAGGTGATGACGACGTCCCCGAAGGGTGCGGAGGCGGAGGAACTCGCCGGTGCCTGCGTGGGCCGGATGGAGCAGTTCGGCATCATCGCGATGCCGGTCACGGCCGAAGGGAAGCTCCTGGGCGTGGTGCACCTGCACGATCTGCTGCGGGCGGGGGCGGTGTGAGGGACTCGAGAGGCGCGGTAGTCGCGAATGGCGCGAAAGTGTCCGCGGTGATGATCCAGCGCGCCTATCGCGCCTCACGCGCCTTCGGACTGGTGTGCGCCTTCAGCGCCTTCGGACTGGCGTGTGGCGACAACGCCCTCCGCGCCAACACCAGCATCACCCAGGCCGACACCGCCGACCAGGTGCTCGACAGCGTCTATCACGTGGTGACCAGCCACGGCATGCGGCAGAGCATCGTCGAGGCCGACACGGCGTTCTACTACGAGACCGGGAAGGTGTTCGAGCTGAAGCACCTGCGGGTGACCTTCTTTGATGCGAATGGCGCGCAGACCTCGACCCTCACCGCCAACGAGGGGACCTATCAGGTGGCGCTCGGCAAGATGGAGGGGCGGAGGAACGTGGTGGTGCGAAGCGTGGATGGACGGACGCTCAACACCGACCTTCTGCGGTACGACCAGGCCCTCAATCAGCTGTCGACCGATCGTCCGTTCACCTTCCACGGACCGACGGCGAGCGGGTCGGGGGTCGGGTTCGTCTCTGATCCCGATTTCCGCAACGTGACCGGCTCGCAAGGCCGCGGCACCGAGAACCAGGGCGGCGGGAAGTTCGTCCCCCCGGGTCAGTGACCCGATGCGGCGCGCGCTGCTCTGCCTCGCCCTCGCGTCGGCACCCGCCGCACTCCACGCCCAGGATTTCGGCAGTTCGCGCTGCGTGATGGTGGTGGACACGATGCTGCGCTACCGGCGGGTCGAGGTGGGGACCAGCCTCACCTTCTACGCCGGGGGGCTGGTGCGGCTGAGCTGCGTCGGGACCACCGTGAAGATGCAGGCCGACAGCATGATGGCGGTCGACAATTTCAAGACGACCTACTTCGTGGGTCGGGTCCACTACAGCGACTCGACGATGGATGTGACGGCCGATCGCGGCACGTACTTCAAGGATGGCGAGCGGTGGGAGGCCCGGGGGAACGTCGTCGCCCGGAACTTGAAGACCAATTCGATGCTCCGCGGCCCTACGCTCGATTACCTCCGCCCCATCCCGGGGCTCCGCGACACGGCCCAGATGTATGCCATCAGCCGGCCCCGCATCGATTACATCCCGACGGATAGTGGCGGGGGGGCGCAGGAACCGTATGTGATCAACGGCGACCGGGTCCGGTTCCGCGGAAATGAACAGGTCTACGCCGGGGGGCATGTCACGGTGGATCGGAGCGACTTCGGCGCCACCAGCGACTCGCTCCGTCTCGATACCGGCGCCGGGCAGGACGGGGCGCTGATCGGCAATGCCCAGATGCAGGGGAAGGGGGCCGATCCATATACGCTCACCGGTCGCCGGATCCTCCTCCGGCTCGGGGCCAACGAACTGCGCGGCGTCCGTTCCACCACCCAGGCCCGGGCCGTCACCTCGGAATGGGACCTCGTGGCCGACACGATCGACCTGGCGCTCACGAAGAGCCAGCTGGTGCAGACCCTGGCCTGGGGCGATTCGATCCGGCCGCGCGCGGTGAATCCCGAACGGGAGATCCGGGCCGACTCCCTCGCCATCGACACCCCCGATCGGGTGCCGACCGAGGCGCGGCTCTTTGGACGGGGGTGGGTGGGCGCCAAGGTCGACAGTGTCACCGGTGATCGGGACTGGCTCGAGGGGGACTCGGTCGTGGCGCGGTTCGCGCCGGCCGATTCGGGGCCGAAGCGGAACGTGCTCCATCAGGTCGAGGCGCGCGGGAAGGCCCGGAGCTTCTACCGCGTCCCTGACCGGAACAAGCCCGGACCACCCTCCATCTCCTACGTGCGGGGCGACTTGATCATGCTCCTGATGAAGTCCAGCGGCGCCAATGACGTCGAACGGGTCGATGTCCGCGGGGCGGTGGACGGCGTCCAGCTGCAGCCGATCCCGCCGAGACCGGACTCGACCACGACCGACTCCCTGCGCGTGCGGGCCGACACGCTCCACCGGAACGGCACTCGATGACCGCACCTCCCGCCCTCGCGCTCCAGGAGCGCGATCCTTCGCTGGCCATCGCCCTCGCCGCCCTCATGCAGGTGGCCGACGCCCGCGGGAGCGCGCCGGTGAGCGACCTGGTGCTGGCGTATCGGGAGCTCTACCTCCACGCCGCCCGTGCGGCCGGTGCGGCCCCCCTGGGCGAGCTCACGGCCGACGAGTTGCGTGAGAACCTGCTCCGCTCCGTGCTCCCGCGGCTGGTCGATGGCGGTTGGGTCGCGGAGGTGCCGGAGAGCGCGGACCCCACCGTGCAGGCGTCCCTGCGCTGGTGGCAGGAGACCTCGGTCGATCGGGCGGTGGCCCACCTGGAACTTCTCGCCGCGGCCGACGCGGCCTTCCGCCGGGCGACCCCATCGGCCACCGCGGTGCCCCTCGCGGCGGCGAGCCTGCTCCGCGGCGAGGGACTCAGCAAGAGCTTCAAGAAGCGGATGGTGGTGAAGGACGTCTCGGTCGAGGTCCGCCAGGGAGAGATCGTCGGCCTGCTCGGCCCGAACGGGGCGGGGAAGACCACGACCTTCTACCTCATCACCGGTCTCATCCTCCCCGACAAGGGGACCGTGACGCTCGACGGCAAGGACCTGTCGCGGGCGCCGATGTACCAGCGCGCGCGCGCCGGGATCGGCTACCTGGCGCAGGAGCCCTCGATCTTCCGCCGGATGACGGTCGAGGAGAACGTCCTGGCCATTCTCGAAACGCTGCCGATCTCCCGCGCCGAGCAGTTGCGGCGGCTGGAGAAGGTGCTGGATGAGCTCTCGATCAAGCATCTCCGGAAGGCCCGCGCCTACAGCCTCTCCGGCGGCGAGCGCCGCCGGCTCGAGATCACCCGTGCGCTGGTGACCGAACCCAAGTTCATGCTGCTCGACGAGCCCTTCGCCGGGGTCGACCCGATCGCGGTGCACGACATCCAGACCATCGTCGCGGGGCTCCGCCACCGCGGCATCGGCGTCCTCATCACCGACCACAACGTCGAGCAGACCCTCGACATCGTCGACCGCGCGTACATCATGTTCGACGGCCGGGTCCAGGTCGAAGGCGCCGTGCGCGAACTGGTGTTCAACGACAAAGTGGCCGAGATGTACCTCGGTCCCGCCCTCACGGCGCGGCTCCGGGCCCGTTTCGAGGAGCACGGCCGGTGAAGGCCGGCCTCGGCCAGCACACCGGGCTCCGACAGGAGCTCCGGATCAATCCACGCCTCTACCAGGCGATGGACCTCCTGACCATGCCGATGATGGACCTGCAGCAGCACCTGAAGCAGGAGCTGCTGGTCAATCCCTTCCTCGAGCTCGAAGAGCCCGAGGACGAGGAGGTGCCCGAGGCGACCCAGAAACAGGAGAAGGAGGAGGCGGAGCGGAAGGAGGAAATGGACTGGGAGGAGATCCTCCTCAACGGGTTCGATGTCGGTGGGGCCGCCAGCGGGAGTTACGAGGAGCGGGAGTATCTCGAACCGGTGTCGGTGGAGACCCCCGATCTGGACGACCACCTCCGCGGACAGCTCGACCTCCTCGTCCTCACCCCTCGCCAGCGATTCTTCGCCGAACAGTTCCTGGGATATATCGGCGAGGATGGCTACCTGAAGGCGACGCTCGACGAGGTGGTGGAGGAGGCCAATCAACAGTTGTCGGAGGAGTGGGCGCTCCGGCGGCCGGACACGGAAGAGGAGACGGGGGAGGGGACGGAAGCGGAGAGAGGGGAGGAGACGGCAGAGGAGACGAAAAAGGAGTCGGGAGGAGACGCACCAGCGACGACCGGCGTCGACCTGCCGGCAGGGGTGCAGGGCTACACGCTGGCCGACGCGGAGGAGATGCTCGGCATCCTCCAGAAGCTCGACCCCGCCGGGGTGGCCGCGCGCGACCTGCGTGAGTGTCTCCGGCTCCAGCTCGAGGAGAAGGGGGAGAAGGGGGGGCTCGCGTGGCGGCTTATCGAGGAGGCGTGGACCGAGGTCATCGCGCACAAGTGGCACGAGATCGCCCGGCGGCTGGGGGTCGAGCCGTCCGAAGCGCAGACCGCGGCCGACCACCTTGCGCGGCTCGACCCGAAGCCGGGGCTCCGGTACTCGGCCCGCCCCGACGCCTACGTGATCCCCGACCTGATCGTCGACAAGGTGGACGACCGGTACATCATCTCGCTCAACGACCAGGGCGTGCCGCGGCTCCGGATGGCGCGCGCCTACCAGGATGTCGCGCGGAACAAGAAGGGGATGGATCAGGAGCAGAAGGACTTCGTGGTGCAGAAGATGTCGAGCGCCCAGTGGATGGTGCAGGCCATCGAACAGCGGCGCCAGACGATGCTCAAAGTGATGCACTTCATCGTCGACCGGCAGCGCGAGTTCTTCGAGAAGGGGGTGGAGTACCTCAAGCCCCTCACCCTTCGCGAGGTGGCCGACGTGGTGGACATGCACGAGTCGACCATCAGCCGGGTCACGAGCGAGAAGTGGGCCCAGACCCCGCGCGGCACCCTGCCGCTCAAGTTCTTCTTCTCCTCCGCCATCAACACCACCAGCGGCGAGGACGCCTCGGCCCGCGCCATCAAGGCCAAGCTCCAGAAGCTGGTGGCCGATGAGGACGCGGCGTCGCCGCTCACCGACCAGCAGATCGTCCACCTGTTCCAGGAACAGGGAGTGCAGATCGCCCGCCGTACGGTCGCCAAGTATCGCGACCAGCTCGGCCTCCTTCCCGCCCGAATGCGGAAGCGCGTATGAACCCGTTGCAGATCCGACCCATCGACGTCAGCGTCCTGATCCCGGCCAAGGATGAGGCGGAGAACCTGCCTGAGCTGGTCCGCCAATGCGGTGCCGCGCTGGGCGCGGCCGGGTTCGGGTTCGAGGTGGTGATCATCGACGACGGCTCGACCGATGCCACGCCGGCGGTGTTGCAGCAGCTCCAGGCCGTCCATCCGTGGCTCACCAGTGTGACGCACCGCCGGCAGCGCGGGATCGCTGACGCCCTCCGGAGCGGCGCCGACGCGGCCCGCGGCAACATCCTGGTCTTCTATCCCGGCGACCTGCAGTATCTCCCCGAGGACATCCCGCGCCTGGTGGCGCCGATCCTTGCCGGCGATGCCGACATCGTCACCGGCACGAAGCAGGGGAAGTATGAGAAGGCCTTCGTCTCGTCGGTCTACAACGTCCTCTGTCGCTGGCTCTTCGGCGTGCGCGTCACCGACCTGAACTCGGTCAAGGCGTACCGGCGCGAGATCATGGATGTCCAGCCTCTCCGCCCCGACTGGCACCGGTACATGGTCGTGATCGCCGCGGCCGAGGGGTATCGGCTGACCTCGACGCCGGTGCCGCTCTACCCGCGGAAGGCGGGGATCTCGAAGTTCGGGTGGGGCAGGATCCCGGTGGGGGTGCTCGACCTGCTCTCGGTCTGGTTCCAGCTCCGCTTTGGCCGGAAGCCGATGCTCTTCTTCGGCATCGCCGGGGCGAGCCTCTTCCTGCTGGGCTTCGTGGTCGGCGTCGTGGCGCTGGTGATGCGGTACGGCTACGGTTTCGGCTTCCGCCCGCTGCTCGACCTGATCATGGTCCTGGTGATCAGCGGTGTCTCGCTCTTCGGGTTCGGATTCGTGGGAGAGCTGGTGGCCCATCAACGGGAGGAGATCCGCGAACTCGCTCGTCGAAAGGACGAGCGAGCATAGGGCGGGTCGTCTCGGCCCGCCTACGCGCGCGGGAGCCGGATCCCGTAGCGGCCGAGGAAGAGGGCCAGCTCCTCGGTGAGGGCGCCGCCGCTCCGGCTCCGGGTCTTCCCGGCCAGGTCGAGCCAGAAAGTGCCCCGTCCCGCGAGGGCGGTGCGTTCCCCCTCCGAGAGCGCGACCTCGGTCAGGAGGGTCTCGCCGGCGAGGGTCGCCGGGATCGGTTCGCCACCGCGCCGCCAATGGAGCCGGCCGACCCCTTCGGGGCCACGATACTCCCGCGAGGGACGGTCACCCGAACGCACGACGCCGTTGTCGGCCACGAATCGGTCGAATTCCGACAGCATCGTCTCCACCAGGGCCGCACGTCCGGGGGTGTCAGGCTTCTTCGGCCAGTCGGGTGCGCTCTTGATGACCCTGGCCGGCGTGCCCACGGCGAGCGAATAGGCGGGGATGTCGCCGCTCACGAGGGAATTGGCTCCGATGACGCACCCGTCACCCACGGTGCTCCCGGGCATCACGAAGACGCGCCACGGGAACCAGACCCCCTTGCCGATCGTCACCGGCTTGTAGTCCGCGGGGTAGCCGTCCATCGCATTGAGCCAGGCGCCGTGCGTGAAGATCAGGGTGTGACCCCCGATCCCCGTGTCGTCGCCGATGATCACCGGCATGGTCGGGTTGATGTTCGCCATCTGGAGCACGATGGTCCGCGCCCCCAGCGAGAAGCGCGACTCGGGCCGCTGCGGCCCCCCGACGTAGACCTGCTCACGGATCCGGGCATCCTCGCCGATCTCGATCACCCGGCAGGCGACGTAGCTCATCGTCCCGATGCTCGAGTGGGCCCCCATCCGGATGCTGCGTCCCTGGACCACCGCGAGGGCCCCGATCTCGACGAAGTCTCCCAGATCGACGTCGACGCCTGACACCACGCTGCCCGGCCCGAACTTCACCCCACGTCCCACCTTATAGCCGAGGAACGTCCGGTAGATGAACGCCTTGAGGAAACTCGGCATCCACCCGAAGGCCACGAGGTGCCCCCACGGGATGCGCTTCTCTGCAATGAGTCGCTTCGCCATGGTCGAAAGGGTACCCCGCGCCGAGCGAGCGCGTCAAGGCGGGACCCGCGGATGATCGTCCTGCCGGAGCAGGGCCTCACCCCCCTCGAACGCCACGGACTCGACGTCCTGGTCGACCTCTCACGCCTCCTCCCGGCGCCGCCGGGGCTGGGCGCGCTCCGGCTAGATGTGGTGGAAGGGGGCCCGGTCGGAGTGGCCGGCCTTCGTGAGGACCCTGTGGTGGTAGAGGGGGCCCTGCGAGTTCCCCGGAACCTCCTCCGCACCATCGGTGACCTGGTCTCGGCGGCGGCGGAGCAGGGCACCACCGCGCGGGATCCCCTGGGCCGGGTGCCCAGCGCGGTGAACGCGATGGTGGCGGGCGGGGTCACAGAGGAACCACTCGTATCGCGCTGGGCGATCCAGGCGCGCCGTGCCGTCGCCCGGGCCTCCGCAGCGCGTCCGTTCCGGACCGTCGCACCCTGGCCGCACGCCAAACGCTGGGCGGTCGCGCTGAGTCACGACCTGGATGTGGTATCCCTCTGGCCGGCCTTCACCACGCTGCGGCTGATGGAGCTTGCGGGAAAAGGAGAGTGGCGTCAGGTGGCGCGGACCCTCGGGGCCGCGATGGGCTCGCTGCTCGGCGACCCGGTCCGTGACGGCGTGGAGCAGATCCTGGCGGTGGAAGAAGGGCTCGGCATCCGGAGCACCTGGTTCATCCTCTGTGGCCATCCCACGGCCGCGAGCTTTCGCCGCGGCGACCTGACCTACCGGCCGGAGTCGACCGCCACGCGCAGGATCCTCGCCGCATTGCAGGATGATGGCCACGAGATCGGACTTCACGGGAGCCTGGAGACGGCGGCGCACCCGGATCGGTTCATCGTTCAGCACGAACGACTCGCGTCGCTCGCACCGACGACCGGACGGGGGGTGCGCCAGCACTTCCTCCGGATGGACCCGGGACAGACCCAGCGGGGGATGATCCATGGCGGCTTCGAATACGACGCCACCTGGGGATTCTCCGACCACAACGGATTCCGACTCGGCGTGGCCGATGTCGTCCCCTGGTTCGAGACGAAGGGGGACAGCGTGACACCGCTCGACGTGGTGCCGTTCTGCTGGATGGACCGGACCCAAAGCAAATATGAGGGAGTGGAGATCCCCGCCGAATGGGCCAGGGTCGCCCTCGAACGGGCCGCCCGGTGCAAGGAGGTGGAGGGGCTGTGGTGCGGGATCTGGCATCCGAATCTCACGGCGGCACTCGGATACCCTGGGGCGCCGGAGGCGTTCGTCACGCTGGCCGAAGGCCTGACGGGGGATGGCACCGCCTGGGTCACGACCTTGGCCGAGATCGTGGGGTGGCGGCGTCGCCGGCGGACGGTGTCGGCCGTCGGGCTGGGCGCCGCGAGTGAAGTCATCGCGCGCGCGGCCCGGCCCGGCCTCCCGGTGTGGCTCGAGAACGCCGCTGGTGTCCCGCAGGAGTGCCTCGAATCGTGAAGATCCTCTTCGTGGCGCACAGCTATCCCCGCTGGGCCGGCGACCGGGCGGGGGCCCAGGTGTACCGCTTCGCCGAGGTGGCGATCGCCCGGGGGCATCAGGTGCTCGTCGTCGCGCCGCACGCCGCTGGCGCCGTGGAAGGAAGGGAGCTGTTGGGCGGGGTCGAAGTGCACCGCTTCCGCTACGCCAGCGACGCCGGGGAACGGATCGGATATCAGGGAGCGGTGGGCAAGAGTCTGGGATCACCCGCGGCGCTCCTCACCCTGCCGCGCTACCTGCAGCGATTCCGCTCCGCGGTCAGGGAAGCGGTCCTCGGGTTCACGCCCGACGTCATCTCGGTCCACTGGTGGGCACCGGGCGCGCTGGCGACCGACGGCGTCGCCGTTCCGGTGGCGGTCACCTGCCACGGCAGTGACGTCCGCCTGCTCGGCTCACCCTTCATCCGGATGATCGGTCGCCCGGTGCTGGGCCGGGTCGCGGGACTTTCCGCCGTCTCGCAGTTGATGGCGGACGATCTTTCCCGATGGATCGGCCGTACCGATGTCGCGGTGACCCGGATGCCGGTGGATGACGCCCGCTTCGTGCCCGTGCCCACCCGCGCCGAGCCACCGGTGGTGCTCTTCGCCGGCAACCTCATCAGGGCCAAGGGAGTGGACCTGATCCTTCGCGCGGCAGCGATGCTCCATCGCACCGGTATGGCGTTCCGGCTCCGGTTGGTGGGGGACGGCCCCGACCGACCCGCGTTCGAAGCGCTGGCGCGCGAACTCGGCATCGGGTCGATCGTCGACTGGGCCGGACCGGTGGGTCACGAGCAGATGCCGAGGGAGTTCGCCGGTGCGTCGATCTTCGTGCTCGCGAGCCGAGGGAAGCGGGGGGAGGGGCTGCCGCTGACGGTGGTGGAGGCGCTCCTCTGTGGCTGCGTCGTGGTGGCGACCCCGGCCGGGGGCGTGCCGGAACTCATCCTGGATGGCGAGACCGGACTGATCGCGCGTGATGAGGATGCGGGCCATCTCGCCGAGCAGCTCGGCCGGATGCTCCGCGATGCACCGCTCCGCGCCAAGCTCGCCACGGCGGGCCGCGCTCGGGCGCTCGCGCAACACGGCCGAGGCCCGGCGATGGACACCTTCTTCGAATTCCTTGCGCGTGCCGCGAAGCAGGGAACACGATGAGCCGCCGGAGCCTCTTCCGGGCTGGGCTCACGCTGTTGACCCTGACGGCGGCCGTTCTCGCCCTGCGGACGCTCTGGCATCAGTGGACCGCCCTCAACGCCCAACCGATCGAGTGGCAGATCGACTTCGGGGGGCTCCTGCTCGCGATCGGAGCGGCGGCCGCGACGTACGGGGTCCTCATCGACAGCTGGCGGAGGGTCCTCGCCGGGTACGATCACGCCTTGAGTTTCCGCGTCGCGGCCAGGATCTGGATCCTCTCCAATTTCGGGAAGTACCTCCCCGGTTCCCTCTGGATCATCGCCGGGATGACGGTGATGTCGAAGGAGGAAGGGGTCCGTCCCACGGCCGCGGTCACCTCGGCCGCCATCATGCAGGCGCTGGCGCTGGTGAGCGGGGTCGTGGTGGGCGCGCTCGCCCCTGGCGCCCTCGCGGCGCTCCCGAGCTGGACCGTATGGGTCGCGGGAGCATTCGCCGTCGTCTCCGTCGCGGGGCTCGCCCTCCTGCTCAGCCCGCAGGCGCTCGACTTCCTCCAGGCGCTCCTCCCCGAACGCGCCCCGCGGCTCGAGCCGATCCGGGCCTCGGCGCTCGCCACCGGACTGGTCGGGAACCTGCTCAGCTGGCTCGGGTACGGCCTCATGATCCATTGGCTGGCCGCGGGCCTGATCGGGGGGAACGCGATCCCGGTCGCTACCGCCGCGGGCGCATTCGCCGTGGCGTATCTGGCCGGCCTCCTTGCCGTCACCGTCCCCGCGGGGATCGGCGTGCGGGAGCTTATCTTTTCCACCTTGCTCGCACCGTACGTCGGCGCCCGCGCCGCCATCGCGTTGGCGGTCGCCAGCCGACTCCTGACCACCCTGATCGAATTCGGCCTCGCCGTGCCGGCTGCCCTCTGGCAGCGACGCGCGGGGACCGTACCGCCACCGACCTCGACACCATGAAAGCTTCCGTGCCCGACCCGCTCGACCGCCTGCCGCGCTGGGTCCCGGCGGTCACCTACGCCCTCCTCACCGTCATCGTGTTCCGGGCGTACCTCTTCGCGCCGGCGGGCTCGATGCTCTATGGCAGCGACACGATCGCGGCCGGGGTGCTGCTCCGGTCCTTCTTCGTGTCGGGGTTCAAGGCACTGGGGCACATCCCGCAGTGGAACCCGCTCCTCTTCGGCGGGCTGCCCTACCTCGAGGCAGGCGGGGGCGACACGATGTACCCCAGCGCCATCCTCCACTTCATGATGTCGATGCCGCAGGCGCTGGCGTGGAAGCTGATCCTGCACGTCTTCCTCGCCGGCTGGTCGATGTACTACTGCGTCCGGGTCTTCGGCGGCTCGCGCTGGGTGGCGTTCGTGGCGGGCGGGGCGCACCTCCTCTCGGCCCAGATGATCAGCCAGGTGTTCGGCGGACAGGACAGCAAGCTTTACGTGGCGGCGATCTTCCCCGCGACGCTCGCGCTCCTCGTCCGCGCCATCGATCGTCGGTCGCTCGTGCACTTCGTCTGGTTCGGGGTGATGGCGGGGCTCCTGCTGCTGGGGCATCCGGTGCTCTCGTTCTACGCCTGGATGGCGCTGGGGATCTGGGGGCTGGTGATGATCTGGAACCGGCGTGCGGATGGCCCGACCAAGACGCTCCAGCGGGTCGGCGGTGGCGCACTCTCGCTCGCCACCGCGCTCGGGCTGGCCTCGATCGTGCTCTTTCCGATGTATCACTACCTGCGGAACTACTCGCCGCGGGCCGGAGCAGGTCGCGGGATCGAGTATGCCGCGAGCTATCCGCTGAATGTCCCGGAGACGGTCGGCCTCCTCGTGGGG
>JANMWE010000099.1:0-2184 GCA_031393795.1 Gemmatimonadota bacterium | reverse complement strand
CCCGATCTTGACCCAGATATTCCGCATAGACCCTCCGAGACGACGATATAATGATGTTCCAAGTAGAGACGATAGTCGGAGAGGGGAAGTTTCAGAAGAGGGAAAAGCCGGACGGGCCTGGAGCCCCCCGCCCCAGACCCGTCCGACCCCCCACTACCCCTCCCTCAGGGCTGGACGATCGTATACCGCACCAGCGCCACTTGGCCCCCTGCGCTCCCGCCCATCACCGCCTCACTCCCCTTCGCCCGTCCCTCTCCGTTCTCGGCCGTCCCGGCCCGCCGGAGGGTCTCTGGAGGCACTCCGGCCGCCAACTGAGCCCGCAGGGAGGGGTCATTCGTGATCACCCGCACCAACGGCGTCCCGTCGGGAGAGATCCTGCTGGGGTCCACCAGGACCCGCACGATCGAAGGGACAGTCACCGCAAGGGTCACCGCCCCGGTGGCCGGAGCCGAACGGGCTTGGGCCGAGGCCAGGCCGGTGGCCAAGGCACCGAGTGTCATTGCGATCTTTGAGGTACGAATCACCTGAGCCCACATAACGCCTCCAAGCGTTGTCTGGGCTCATACTAGGCACTAACTGCGCCAACAATTGCCGATTTTCTAAAGTGTTGTTATACAACTACTTGCGCACTATTATACTGTATTAATATTTGACAGTACTGTATATATTTTTGACATACTAGCAGCAGAACTATACAGTCCGAGCCCTCCCGAAACGCTCGATCTGAGGGTAATGGTGCTCCAGATGATCGGCCGCGAACGTCAGCGCCTGGGGAACGGTCAGCCATCCCACGATCGGGTGCCTGAACCGGGGGTCCCGCAGGATCCCGGGGTCGGCCGAGAGAAGCCAGTGCTCAAGCCCGCGGCGCTGCTCCTCCCAGCGGGAAAGAAGGGCGTGCCACGGGAGCTCCCCGGTGGGAAGGACCGACTCGACCGGGGCCTTGATCCGTACCCTCGATTTCAGGGCGACCCGGAGACCGACAAAACGGAACCACTGCCCCGGCGCCACCACGCGGGGACGCTCGGGAGAGGGCGCCTTCGCCAATGCGCTCGCGACACCACTCTCGACCAGCACAAGGTGTTCGACCACTTCCGCGAGCGACCATCCCCCCGTGTGAGGCCGCTCAGCCCGGGCCTCCGCGCTGTGACGGCCCACCCATCCCAGGAGCTGTGCCTTCCCCGCCACCAACCGTTGCCACGGTCCGACCAGATGTCGTTCCACGTCGCCTCGCTGCTGGATGCCGTTAACTTAGCGGTATGCACGCGCCCCACCATACGCACAGCGGCGACTGGCCGATCCCGAGCCCCCTGGACCCCGATCCCCAGGCTGCGATCGGCTTCGTCCTGCGGATCGGACAGGCCCTCCACACCACCGGCTATGCGGCCCACCGCATCGAGGCGGTGATGGAACGGGTGGCGATCCAGCTCGGGCTCCAAGGTCAGTTCTTCGCCACCCCGACCTCGATCTTCGCGGCGTTCGGCCCGCTCGAACGGCAGCGCACCCACCTCATGCGGGTCGGCGCCGCGGAGGACGACCTGGGGCGCCTGGCCGACCTGGACGCGGTGGTGGGCCGAGTGATGCGGGGCGACGTCTCCCCGGCCGACGGATCGACCCGGATCGACCAGATCATGACGGCCCCCCCTCGCTACCCCGGACTCATGGCGGTCCTCGCCTACGGGGTCCTCTCGGCCAGCAGTGCCCGATTCCTCGGGGGTGGAGGATTGGAGATCGTGGTGGCCGGGGGGATCGGGCTGATGGTCGGACTGCTCGACCGACTGGCGGCCAAGGTGGCGCCGCTCGGACGGGTCTTCGTTCCCCTCGCAGCCTTTCTCGCCGCGCTCACGGCGGGGCTCCTCTCTGAATGGCTTCCGGGGCTCACCGTCTTCCTCGTGACGCTCGCCGGACTGATCGTGCTCCTGCCGGGCTGGACGCTGACGCTCGCGATGACCGAACTCGCGACCCGGCACCTGCTGGCGGGGATGGCCCGTCTCTCCGGCGCCTTCATGCTGCTGATCAGCATCGTGGTCGGGATGGCGCTGGGACTGAAGGCCGCGAGCGCGATGGTGGGGAAGATCGCTGTCGGGGCGCCGGTCCCGCTCCAGAATTGGACCCTTTACGCCGCCCTGCTGGCCCTCCCCCTCGGCGCGGCCGTCCTGCTTCGCGTGAAGCCGCGGGACATCCCGT
>JANMWE010000098.1:0-3541 GCA_031393795.1 Gemmatimonadota bacterium | reverse complement strand
TTCTGCGCCGCGCCGCGGAGTCCGTACAGCGACGAGTAGAACCAGAGATTCTCCCGCACGGTCAGGTCATCGTAGAGCCCGAACCGCTGGCTCATGTAGCCGATCTTCTGCCGCACGCCGTCGGGGTCGGCCACGACGTCGACGCCGGCGACCGTCGCCGCGCCGCTGGTCGGGGCGAGGAGGCCCGTCAGCATCCGGATGGTCGTGGTCTTCCCCGAGCCGTTGGCGCCGACGAGGCCGAGGATCTCGCCACGCCCGACGGTGAGGTCGAGTCCGGCGACCGCGACGAGGGGGCCGAACTCCTTGCGGAGGGCGGTGGTGGTGATCGCAAAGTCGGTGGTCGGTCGTCGGTAGTCGGTGGTCATAGTATCGGCCCCTGGGAGTCGGTGTTCTGTGTCCGCTTCGCCACCGCTACCGACCACCGACTACCGACTTGAATCGCACCGTCACCGGCACCCCCGGCTTCAGCATTCCGCGGCCATCGGCGAACTCGATCTTCACCCCGAAGAGCAGGTCGGCCCGTTCCCGTTCGGTGAGCGCCACCCGCGGGGTGTATTCCGCCTTGGTGGCGAGCGACGCGATCCGCCCGTGGAACACCGAATCGGGGAAGGCGTCGAGCCGCGCCTCGACCGTGTCGCCGATGTGGAGCAGGGGAAGGAGCTGCTGCCCCACGTACACCCGCACCCAGGGGCGCGACACATCGCCGATGCTCACCGCGGCGACCCCGGCGGGGAGGACCTCCCCCGGCTCGGCCGCGCGCACCAGCACGGTCCCATTCACCGGGGAGATCAGGACGAGGTCGCCGACGTTCGCTTCCATCGCCGCCAGGGCGGAGCGCGTCCGGGCCAGGTCGGCCCGCGCGGCGGTGCGCCGTTCAGGGCGGGCGCCGTCGCGCACCAGCTTGAGCGCCTGCTCCAGCGACGACCGGCGCGCCTCCGCTTCCGCCGAGCGCGCTTCGGACTGATCGAGCTGCTGCTTGGCGATCACGTTGTTGGCGGCCAGCGTCCGGGCGCGGGCTGCATCGGCGGCCGCATTGGTGGCGAGGGCGGTCGCCGCGGCGAGGTCCTGTTCTGCCTTGCTGATCTCTTCGGGGCGGGCGCCCCGCTCGAGTTCCTGCACCTGCGCCTCGGCGGAGGTGACGCGGGCGCGGGCCTCACCGACTTGGTCGCGGAGCCCCGCCTGGGTCAGAACCGCGATCGTATCGCCCGCGCGGACCAGTGCCCCTTCTTCGACCAGGACGCGGACGACGCGGGCCGGGACCATCGGCGCGAGGTCGACCGCGGTGACCTCGAGGGTGCCGACCGCGGACGGGGCGTCCGCGAGACGGCAAGACGGCAAGACGGCAAGCAACAGCACGGGGAGCAACGAGCGACGGCGCATATGCATTCTCTTCAAGCCTTGAGGGCGCGGACGGCGAATTCGGCCGCGTGGGCGCCGAAAGCGCGCGCGGTCTCGGGAGGTACGACCCCATCGTGGCCCATCACGAGCGCCACCAGCGGTTGTGCGAGGGTGAAGTAGGCGACCTGCGAGACCGTCGAGAACACCGCGAAGCGGGGGTCGAGGTCGTGACGGAAGACGCCGCTCATCTGGCCCGCGACGATCATCTCGCCCAGGGGGCGGAAGGCGTTGGCGATGACCGCGCTCAAGGGGACCTCGAGGTGGACGGCGCCGTGGTCCATCAGTTCGCGGAGGAGGAGCCGAGCGAAGGTGCGGTTGGCAAAGAAGCGCTCGGCCTGGGTGGTGACGAAGCGGCGGACCCCCTCCTCGGGGGAGGGGGCATCGGTGAGGGAGGCGCCGATCTGCTTGCTGATGGTGCCGATCAGGTGGGTCAGCACCGCGCGGTAGAGCCCCTCCTTGTCGTCGAAGTAATAGTAGAGGAGGGCGGAGTTCACCTTGGCCTTGCCGGCAATCTCCTTGATCGTGGCGCCGGCGTACCCCTGGGCCGCGAACAGCTCGGCCGCGGCGGCGAGGATCGTGTCGCGGGCTAGGGGGTCTTGTGGCGCAGTCATGGGAATTAATTGAACGATTAGTTAAGCGCCTGTCAAGCGTCGCGTTGAGTATGCGGCTCGACCTATCTCAGCTGGGCCGAAAGGCACCAGGCGCTCGTCCGGATATCCGGTCGAATCCTCGGTGCCTTCGCGATCGAGTCGGCCAAGGCCTGGATCCTCGCCACGATGCTGGGATCGGGCGGCGCGGCCGGAAGGTCGGTGGAGATGAGGTAGATCTTCATTGGACCACAACTGCTGGCCGGTCGGTTGTGCGCGAAGTCCCACCTACCGGGGATCGAGTCGGCGACCCGCGAATACCCGAACCCCGACTGCAAGGCGAGGAAGTGGAACGCCTGCCGCTCCCCTCCGCGCGCGCTCCGCATCAGGGCGGTGAGGACCTCTGGCCGCCGGATCGTGGCGAAGAGGGCCAGGCTGAGACGCCCGGACACTTCCGCGCGGCGCAGGGGGTGGAGCATCCGGACGAAGCTGGCCAGCGCGGGCCCCGCCCCAGGACAATGAGGGGCGAGCGGATATATCCAGTCATCGCGCTCGGCGATCCTGCCGGATGCGAGGATCGCGAGGGCCGTATCGCAGTGGGTCCTATCCGGCGGCGTTGTGCTCACCTTCCACCGGGTCGTCGCACGGCGCGGGTCGCAGTCGAGACAGGTTGGTGGTGGCCGATGTCGCGCGCGGGGAGTTGGATAGATGATCACGGAGTCGGCCACGGAGACGGGCACGTCGTCACGACGCGCGGGCCGGAAATGCCATCCGAGCACCGATCTCATGAGCGCCTCCCGGCGTGCTGGATCGAGGCGTCGCGCCCCAGGCATGAGCACGTGTTGTGGCGTACCGTTGGTATCGACCTCCAGGAGGATCGGGATCCCCATCCAGGCATCGATAGTGCCACTCCAGCCCGACTGGAAGGCAGTGGAAAATTGTGGTGGCGTGAGGAGCCGAGCGGGCAGATCAGTGGCGCAGGTGGCGTAGACTCTCGCTCCACTATCCTTGTCGCTCACCGGCATGATCCCGCAGGTCCTCTGGGCATTCGCCGCGGTCGGGACCAGCAGGGAGGCCACCAGGAGATATCGACAAGTCATGGAGCGGATCCGTTCTTGGGGTCGCAGGAGATGCGGCTAGGTCGAATAATGGCACAATCCCGCGCTGTACCGCACCCGGCGGTGAAAGACTACATTTGTGGCTGTTGGCTGTCGGCTGATGGCTATGAAGGGGGGTTAGCTCAGTTGGTAGAGCGCCACGTTTGCAACGTGGATGTCACCGGTTCGAACCCGGTACCCTCCATTCCTTCCTCTACATCTCCGTCCCACATACCGCATCGCCAGGAGCCCGCCATGGGTGACCTCTCTCGTCGTGACTTCCTCCACGCCACCTCCGTCGGTGTCATGGGGGCTGCCGTTGTTCGTGGCCATCAGCCATCGGCCGTCAGCCATCAGCCAACGGCCATCAGCCACACGCCGACGTCCACCGCCCCAGCGCCCCAGCGCCTCAGCGCCTTCGAGTTGGAAGAAGTCACCCTCGCCGATCTCCAGAGCGGC
>JANMWE010000078.1:0-6720 GCA_031393795.1 Gemmatimonadota bacterium | reverse complement strand
GGGCGAGCATCATCCCAACACCACCCGCCTCACACTCGAGAAAGGGACCGCCAAAGTCACCCTGATCGGCTCTTCATTGGGTGCCGGCCGGATCCTCATCACGGAGCTCGATGGCTATCCGGTCGAGATCACCGGGAGCTTCCCGGTCCTCGTGATCGTGGCCAAGGACCAGCCAGGCATCATCGCCGCGATCACCGGGGCGCTCGCCGCCGAGGAGACCAACATCTCCACGATGCGGGTGTCGCGCCGGCAGAAGGGGGGGGACGCCGTCCACATCTATGAACTCGACGCTCCCGCCAGCGCCGCCGCCGTCGAGCACGTGCGCGCGCTCGCGGCAGTCAAGCATGTCCGCGCCGTGGATCGGGTGAGCTGATGTCCTACGATTCGATGCAGGAAGCGCTGGAGCGCGCTGCCGCCGAGGGCATCTCCCTCGGCGAGGCGGCCCTCCGGGCCGAAGTGGAGTCGGGGCTCAAGACCCGGGAACAGATCGAGCACTCCCTCCAGCGGGCACTCGACGTGATGCGCCACGCCGTGGCGGCCGGCCGGAAGGGTGATCTCTACAGCGTCTCTCGGCTGGTCGGTGGCGATGCCGCCAAACTCGCCAACGCCAAGGGTCCGCTCGCGGGAACGCTCTTCACCGAAGTGCTCGCCAATGCGCTGGCGGTGCAGGAGGTGAATGCCGCGATGGGTGTCATCGTCGCGGCACCGACCGCGGGTGGTGCCGGCGTCCTTCCCGGTGTCCTCCTCGGTCTCGCGACCTCGAACAAGCTCGACGACAAGACCCTGATCCGCGGGCTCGCCGCGGCGGGACTCGTCGGCGCGGTCTGCGCCGTGCGCGCGTCGCTCTCCGGCGCCGAAGGTGGCTGTCAGGCGGAGACCGGGGCCGCTGCCGCGATGGCGGCCGCCGCCGGGGTCGAAGTCCTGGGCGGAAGCGCCGAGGTCGCGGCGCACGCCGTGGCCCTCACGATGCAGGGGACCCTCGGCCTCGTCTGCGATCCCCTCGGCGGGTTCGTGGAAGTCCCCTGTGTTTACAGGAACGCGACCGGCGGGGCGATGGCGCTGGCCGGGATCGAAATGGCGCTAGCTGGAGTGAAGTTCCCGATCCCGGTCGATGAAGTGATCGACACGATGGGCGAGATCGGCCGGACGATGGACGTACGGTACCGCGAGACCGCCGGCGGTGGGCTGGCGGCCACGCCGACCGGCCGCAAACTCGCCAAGTTGCGCTTGGTCGAGCTCAAGGGAACAAGGAAGCCCTAGCTATCCCAAAGCAGGACAACGCCTTAGGTTGTTTCAGGCTGCTGAGCGTTTCGGCATGAAACAAAGTGAAACGTCCCCACGTACTGGCGCCTATGTCGAACACAGACGATTCAGGGAGGCGAGCTGACCCCGCGACGAAGTGGATCGTTGGTGGGACGATCCTCAGCGTGGGGATGATGCTGGCCTTCATCGGGGGGATGTCGGATCAGCTCCGCTTCGACGGAGGAGGTGGTGCGGCCCCGGTGGTGCTCATGGTGATGCTCGGCGTCGGGGCCTTCGCCGCGGTCGCGCTCGGGCCCATCGGACGCGCCGTCGCCAAGCGGCTCCTCGAGGGTACCCCGCAGGGCGGGACCGAGGCGGTCCTGCACGAGGTGGATGAACTCCGACTCCAGACAGAAGACCTGCGCAACGCGCTTGCCGAGACCCAGGAGCGGCTCGACTTCACCGAGCGGATGCTCGCCGGCGGCAAGGAACGGGCGACCGAGGAACTGCACTGAATGGAAGAGACCCTCGTGGTCCTCCTGATCTTTGGCGGCTGCGCCGCGGTCGCGATCGCCTTCTCCCCGATCGGAAATGCGATCGCTGGGCGGATCCGCCGGGATCGTGGGCAGGAGCCGGTCCTGCTGACCGAAGCGGACGACCTGCCTGCCCGGCTCGCCGAAGTGGAAGAGCGGCTCGATTTCGCCGAACGCGCTCTCCTGCAGGCGCCTGACCAACGAAGCACGACGCACGAGGCACGTTCGTAATGGAAGACATCCTCGCCATCATCCTGATCTTCGGCGGTGGCACCGCCATTGCGATCGCATTCAGCCCGATCGGGAAGGCCATCGCCGACCGGATCCGCGGACGGGCCGTGGAGGCGGAGACCGATCCCGCCCTTCTGGCGGAACTCGACGAGATGAAGGTGCAGCTGTCCGAGCTGCAGGAGCGGATGGACTTCTCCGAGCGCCTGCTGGCCAAGGATCGGGAGCCGCGCTCCCTTGAAGCTGGAGGTCCCTCGTGATGATGATGGGTCGGGCCCGTCGCGGTCGCGGCTTCCCGCCGGTCGTCGCGATGGTGATGGCGAGCGGCATCCTGCTCGTGGTGGGCCTGTCGAAGGCCACCAACGTGCTCGGTGCCGCGTCGATCCCGATCTGGGCGATGGTGATCGCGGGTGCGGTGTTCGCCCTGCGCGGGCCCCTCGGTGAGGCGCTCCTCCGCTCCCTCGCGCAGGGGGATCAGGACCGCGAAGTGCTGGGCACTGATCCGGCCTTGTTGCAGGAGCTCGACGATCTCCGCGCCCAGGTGGCGGAACTGCAGGAGCGGATGGACTTCTCGGAGCGGCTGCTCGCGCGTGAGCGCGAGGCACGGCCCATCGGGACCGGGGAGCGCGCATGACCAGCAAGGAAGAACAGTTCACCTATCGACTGGTCTTCGGGGCGCTCTTCGTCGTGGTCCCGATCTCGATCGCGCTGATCGTCGCCTCCGCCAAGCTGGGCGCCGCTTCGATCCCGATCTGGATCTCGGTCGCCGGGTGCGTCTGGCTCATCAGCAAGGGCGCCATCGGCGATGCGATCGCCGCTCGCCTGCGCGGAGAGGTGGGGCCCGCCGAGCTGTCCGGGGAGGCGCTCACGGAACTCGACGACCTGCGCGCCCAGATGGGGGAGCTCCAGGAACGGGTCGACTTCACCGAACGGCTGCTCGCGCAGGAACGCGAGGCGCGGCCCCTCGGCTCGGGAGAGCGGACGTGAAGGACAGCGATTTCACCGGCGTCCTGGCGGTCATCGGCCTCTTTATCGTCATCCCGGTGGCGTTGGCGCTGATGTTCGCCAGCTCCAAGCTCGGTGCCGCGTCGATCCCGATCTGGATGGCGACCGCGGGTGCGGCCTGGTTGATCATGAGGGGCCCCATGGGCGAGGCGCTCGCTTCCCGGTTCCGTGGTGAAGCCGGATCATCCGAGCTCCACGGCGAGACGCTGGCCGAGCTGGAGGATCTCCGTGGCCGTGTGGTGGAGCTCGAGGAGCGGGTGGATTTCAGCGAGCGGCTCCTGGCCCAACAGCGCGAGCCCGCGCAGATCGAGAGGCCTTGATGGAGCCCGGGACCCTGAACGCCATCCAAGGATTCGCGGCGATCTCGATGATCCTCGTCACCGTGGCCATCGGGGTGACGGGGCTCCGCTGGGTCTGGCTGCGGTCCGGACGCTCCGTGGCCCCCGATGCCGAGTCGCTCACGCAACTGCGCGCGGCGCTCACCCGCCTTGAAGAGAACGAACATCGGATGGCGGAACTCGAAGAGCGGGTCGATTTCTCGGAGCGCCTCCTCGCGCAGCTTCAGGCACCAGAACGCTTGCCGAGGGGCTGATGCACGATCCATTCGAGATCGTCGGGGTCTTCTTCTCGATCGGGTTGTCGGGGCTCGCCCTCTATGCCGGGTGGATCGGTGTCCGGTGGGCCCACCGGAAGATGGAGCCGGGCAAGCTTCCCGAAGGGCACGAGCTCGACCAGATCCAGGAACGTCTCGCGCGGCTCGAGGAGTGTGAGATCCGCCTGGCCGAGGTCGAAGAGCGGCTGGATTTTACGGAGCGGATGCTGGCCCAGGCCAAGCCGGAAGGGGCGCTGCCCCCAGGGAGGTCCTGATGGGTGACGGCGCGGGGGCGTTCGCGTTCTGGTTGATGGTGGGCGCGGGGCAGGTGGCCTTCTGGGTGGCGATGGGACCAGTCATCAAGGCGCTGGCGGAACGGATGCGGGGGAGGGGCGCGATCCCCGCCGACCTTGAGGAGCGTCTCACCGCCCTCGAATCCCGCTCCCCCGTGACGGGAGAGACCGACGCGGTGTATCATCGGATGGTGGAATTGGAGGAGCGCTTGGAGTTCACCGAGCGGATGTTGGCCCAGACGAGGTCCGAGGGGCTGCTGCCCCGGGGAGAAGGAAGCTGATGCTGCTGCAGATCCCGGTGCCGCCGCCGCCGGCCCCCGATGCGGTGTTCGTGCAGAGTGTCCCCCCGGAGGGGGTGATGATCGCGACCACCTTGATCATCGGGATGATCGTCCTCGGCGTGATCCTGTGGCCGCTGGTCCGGGCATTCGCCCGGCGGCTCGAAGGGCGGGTGGCCGCGGGGACCGATCCGATGCTGCTCGACCGGGTGGCCGAGCTGGAGCACCGATTGGCCGAGGCGGAGGAGCGGATCGATTTCAACGAGCGGATGCTCGGGCAGCGGGAGCCTTTGGCCCTGCCGCGCGAGAAGGCCGACTGAGGAGGGACGATGATCGCCGTCGATGACCTGCAGGGCTGGATCGACCGCCTGGGCGGCGGGACGCTCGAGGTGGAGCACCCCGCGGAGGCGCTCTGGGTGGTGCACACCCAGGAGGGGGCCTCGATGGTGGTGAGCCTTCAACCCCCGGTGGCGATCCTTCGCATCCGGGTGATGCAGACGCCCAAGGACGCCAAGCGGCGCGCCGAGCTGTTCGAGCGCCTGCTGCAGTTGAACGCGACCGACCTGCTGCACGGCGCGTATGGTCTGGAGGAGGACCACGTGGTCCTCTCCGACACCCTCGCGCTCGAGGGGCTCGAATACCGGGCGCTCGAGGCCAGTTTCGACGCGATGACGCTCGCGCTCGCCACGCACTCCGGCGCTCTCGCGCCCTATCGGGAGAAGTAACATGGGGATCTTCGATCGCCTGTCGACCATGATCCGGTCGAACCTTAACGACCTCATCTCCCGGGCCGAGAATCCCGAGAAGATGCTGAACCAGCTCATCGACGACATGCGGGGTAACCTGGCCAAGGCCAAGCAGGAAGTGGCCGGGGCCATCGCCGATGAGAAGAAGCTCCAGGCCGACGCTGAAGCGATGCGCAAGCAGGCGGAGGACTGGGAACGCCGTGCGATGATCGCCGTCCAGGAAGGACGGGACGACCTCGCCAAGCAGGCGCTGATGCGCTACAACGAGACGCTCCAGGGGGCCCAGCAGCTCCAGGAGACGTGGGTCAAGCACAAGGCCGACACCGAGAGCCTCAAGAACTCGCTCCGCAACCTCAACGACAAGATCGAGGAGGCGAAGCGGAAGAAGAACATCCTCATCGCCCGCGCCCGCCGCGCCGAGGCGCAGCAGCGCATCCAGGAGACGATGTCGGGGATGGGCGACAAGTCCGCGTTCGAAGGGTTCGAGCGGATGACCGAGAAGATCGAGAACAAGGAGCGGAAGGCCCTCGCCGCCGCCGAACTGCAGGAGGAGTTCTCGGGCGACGCGCTCGCCAAACAGTTCGAGGCGCTCGAGTACAAGGGGAGCTCCGAGCAGCAGCTCCTCGCCCTGAAGCAGCGGATGGGCCTCCTCGGCGCCGGCCAGAAGCCGGAGACCAAGGCCCTCGGCAAGGGAGGCGAGACCATCCACGACGCCGAGCTGGTCGAGGGTGACGACGCCCCCGGCGGCACGCACGGGTGACCGCGTGAGCGGTGAGCGGTAAGCGGTAAGCGGGGGGTGCTGATGAGGCGCTCCCCGTTTCGCATTCGGCCATTCAGTTACTAGCTTTGCCCCTGCGGACCGCTCACTGCTCACTGCTCACCGCTTACCGCTCACCAGACGACGATGATGGCGCCTGCACCGAAGTTTCTGATCCTCGCCGACGGCGACTTCACGCCGATGACCTCGAAGACGGCCAACGCGGTGATCCGCTACCGCCCCGAACGGGTGGTCGGCGTGGTCGATCGGCAGCAGGCGGGCCTGACGGTCCAGGATGTCCTCGGCTTCGGCGGCGCCACCCCGGTGCTCGCGTCGATGCAGGAGGGCCTGGCCAGGGGATTCGACGTGCTGCTGATCGGGATCGCCCCCCAGGGGGGGCGGCTTCCCGAAGATTGGCGCGCCTGGATCCTCGAGGCGATCGAAGCGGGCAAGGAAGTATGGAGCGGCCTCCACACCTTCCTGAACGATGACCCCGAGTTCTCGGCCGCCGCCAAGAAGCGCGCTGTGAAGCTCCTCGACATCCGGCGCCCCCCCGCCGACCTCCCCGTCTCGACCGGAAAGGCGAAGGACGTCGAGCCGTTCGTGATCCTTACCGTCGGTACCGACTGCAACGTCGGGAAGATGACCGCGCAGCTCCAGCTGGTGGACAAGCTCAACGCACGCGGGGTGCGCACCCGCTTCGTCCCCACCGGGCAGACCGGGATCATGATCGAGGGGTGGGGCATCGGCGTGGACGCGGTGGTGGCCGACTTCATCGGCGGCGCGGCGGAGCAACTGGTGCTGGAAGGGGCCAAGAACGCCGACATCATGCTGGTGGAAGGGCAGGGGAGCATCAATCACCCCGGCTACTCCGGCGTGACGCTCGGACTGCTCCACGGCAGCTGCCCCGACGCCCTGCTCCTCTGCCACCAGTCGAGCCGCGCGTTCATCGGGGACTATCGTGAGGCGAGCTGGGTCAGGATCCCGCCGCTCAGCACCTACGTCCGGTGGTACGAAGAGATCGGCGGAATGGTGCATCCGACGAG
>JANMWE010000072.1:0-6833 GCA_031393795.1 Gemmatimonadota bacterium | reverse complement strand
GCTCGTCATCATTCCGAGCATCTCCGTGGTCCGGTCGATCCCCCGGAAGAGAGGTGCCTTCAGGAACTGGAAGTCGCGATGGTACCCGCTCGGTAGCCCGCGCCCGAGTGCCAGCACCTCGGCGAGCGCTCCCTCGACCTGGGCTGACCGCGCGCGGGTGAGCTCGAAGAGGTCGGGGTTCCGCTTGTGCGGCATGATGCTCGAGCCGGTCGCGAGCTCCGCCGGCAGCACGAGCCAGCCGAACTCCTCGGCGCTGTAGAGGATCACGTCGGTGGAGAGCTTGGCGAGGTCGTGCCCCAGCTGCGCGCACCAGAAGAGCACCGCGGCCTCGAGCTTGCCACGACCGTTCTGCACCGCGGTGACGCTGGCGTCGAGCCCGCCGAAGCCGAGGGCGCGCGCGACCCCCTTCCGGTCGTAGGGGAGCGGCGTGCCGTAGCCGGCCGCACTGCCGAGCGGCGAGCGGTCGATCGGCCGGTAGACGGCATCGAGCGACTCGACGGTATCGAGCAACCCTTCGGCGTGCGCCAGTGCCCAGAGCCCGGCCGAGGAGGGCATCGCGCGGCGCTGGTGGGTGTATCCGGGCCAGACCACCGTGCGGTGGCGCGTGGCGAACCTGGTGAGCGCGTCGGCGGCATCGAGGGCCTGCGCCTGAAGTGTCAGCAGGGCATCGCGCAGGTAGAGCCGTAGGTCGGTAGCGATCTGGTCGTTGCGGGAGCGCCCGGCGTGGATGCCGAGCCCCACGTCACCGAAGCGGCGAGTGAGCCAGAACTCCACCGCCGAGTGGACATCCTCGTGCTCGGCACCGATGGTGAGCCGGCCGGCGGCGTGGACGGTGAGCGCGGCGCGGAGCGCCTTCACCCACTCCCGCCGTTCCCCCGGACGGATGCCGAGGCCCTGCAGATGCCCGAGGCTGCCGAGGATGTCCCAGCGGATCAGGCGGGCATCGAGCTCGCGGTCATCGGCGACGGTGTAGGCGAGCATCTGCGCGTCCACCTTGCCGGCGGAACTCCAGAGCGTTTGCTGCGCCTCTGCGCCTCTGCGCCTCTGCGTTGTCATCCGAGGTACTCCTTCGCGAGTCGGGCGTAGAAGGCACGGGCGGCGGTCACTTCAGGGAGATCCACATACTCGTCGGGCGTGTGCGACCGGCGGCTGGTGCCGGGACCGCATTTGATCGCATCGGCCTCGCGGACAAAGACCCAGTCGGAGCAGGTCGGGGATCCGAAGGTCTTGGCGCTTGGCCGCGCCCGGAGCGCGGCCGCGAGGAGCGCGGAGTTGGCCGGGGTCTCGCAGGGCACCAATCGCTCGCTGGTCACGATCACCTCGGAGCGCAGGTGCTTCTTGAGTTCGGCGCCAAGCTCCTGGTGGGTCCAGGCGGGGGTGCTTCGGATGTCGAGCACCGCCTTGGCACTGGGCGGCGTGACGTTCCGGCTCACCCCCGCCTCGAGCATCGTGGCCGTGAGGGTCGGATGACCGAGCACCGGGTGCGGCCGATCCTGCGCAAGCGAGGTGAGGGCCAGCAGATCGGCGGCGAGGAGGCTCACCGCGTTGATGAACCCGCCGTCGGAGGCGTAGCCGGCGTGACGCTGGTCTCCCTTGGCGATGAGGTCGACCATCATCAGGCCCCGCTGGGCCACGGCGATGTCGAGATTGGTCGGTTCACCGACCACCGCGGCGTCAAACGGTCCGTGTCTGGCCACCGCCTGCGGCATCGAGGTGGTCCTGGTCTCCTCGCCATAGCCGAGGACCACCACCAGCTCGCCGTGGGAGGGGCCGCCGGCCGCGGCGAGATCCGCCGCAGCCGAGACCATCGCCGCCACCGACGCCTTCGCATCGCCGGAGCCTCGGCCGTAAAGCTTGTCGCCCTCGATCGTCGCCTTGAACGGATCGCGGGTCCACCCTTCGCCGGGGGGCACCGTGTCGAGGTGGGAAACGAAGGCGAGACGGGGGCCGGGCTTGTGGCCACCCACGCGGATGATGACCGCTGTCTCGTCCCGGGTCGTCGGTAGTCGGTGGTCGGTAGCCCACTGCTCGACGTAGCGCGCGATACCTTCCTCGGTCCCGGAGACCGAGGGGGTCGCGACCAAGTCGCGGAGGAGGGTGACTTCAGTCGGCAAGGTCGACACCGATGTACGTCGCCTTTTCCTTGCGCCCCACGATCATGGAACCGACACCGGCGCCGGTGAAGACCTCGAGCAGCAGCGCGTCGGGCGAGCGCCCGTCGATGATGTGCGTCCGCTCCACCCCGCCGGTCGCGGCGCGGATGCACGCCTCCACCTTGGGACGCATCCCGCCGGCCAGCGCACCGCTCGCCATCAGCTCGGTGAGGTCATCCGGGTCGGCGAAGGTCACCAGCGTGGCGGCGTCGTTCCGGTCGCGCAGCACCCCCGGCACGGCGGTGAGGAAGATCAGCTTCATCGCCCGGAGCGCCACGGCCACCGACTCGGCCACGGTATCGGCATTGACGTTGTACACGTTGCCGTCGCCGTCGCCCGCGAGGCTGGCGATGACGGGCACGAAGCGACCGTCGAGCAGGGTCGTCACGACCCGCGGGTCGACCCCGGCGATGTCGCCGACGTGACCGTAGTCGACCGTCCGCTCGACGCCGTTGTCGTCCACGACGCGGACCGGCGGGCGGCGCCGAGCCGTGAGGAGGTCACCATCCACGCCGGTGAGTCCCACCGCCTGGATCTCGTGTTCGCGGAGAGCCGCGACCAAGTCGGTGTTGAGCGTGCCGGCGAAGGCCATCTTTACCGCCTCGAGCGCCGCGGTATCGGTGACCCGCCGCCCTGCCACCATCTGGGGCTCCTGGCCGAGCCGGCGCTGGAGGTCGCTCGCCTGGGGGCCACCGCCGTGGACCACCACGAGACGGATGCCCAGCGAATGGAGCAGCGCCAGCTGGCCCGCGACGTGGTCGAGCGCGGTCGGGTCCTTCAGCACGTCGCCGCCGAGCTTCACGACGAAGGTCTGGTCGCGGTAAGCGCGGACGTAACGGAGAGCGCCTTTGAGGCCGGCGATACCCTTGCTGCTGTCGATCATGTTCAACTCGTGCGTGGTACGTGGTACTTGGTACGTGGGCCGCCAACCGGAACCTTCCTGAGCGAAGCGAAGGACCTTCTCACCACCGGTCCAAGCGATGCGGGATAGGTCCCTCGCTTCGCTCGGGAAGGTTCCTCATTCTATTTCTTCCCTATCAGCTCCAATAGCAGCGCCCGCTGCGCGTGGAGTCGGTTCTCGGCTTGGTCGACGACAGCCGAGTTGGGACCGTCGAGCACCGTGCCGTCGATCTCGACATTGCGGCGCACGGGAAGACAATGAAGCACCCTGCCCTTGCCGTTCTTCGTTGACCTTACCCGTTCGGTCGTCAGCTTCCAGTCGCGGAGGCCGGCACGGAAGTTCCCCTCTTCCTCCGGGCGGCCGAAGTGCTCCAGGGCGCCCCACGACTTCGGGTAGACCGCGTGCGCGCCCGCGATCGCGGCGTCGAGATCATCAGTGACGCTCACCGAACCGCCACGGGAATTCGCCAGCCGGTCGATGATCCCCATGTCCTCGGGATCGAGGTCGTACCCGTTGGGTCGGGCGATCACGATCTCCATCCCCAGGTGGGCGGCCGCGATGGCGGCGCTGTTCGGCACGGCGGTCGGCAGCGGCTTCGGATGCCAGGCCCAGTGGAGCACGAACTTCTTCCCGCGGGTCTCGCCCAGCTGTTCCTGCATCGTCAGCGCGTCGGCCAGCCCCTGACAGGGATGCCGGCGAGCCGATTCCATGTTGATGACCGGCTTCTCACAGTACTTGGCGAAGTTGCGCACCACTTCGTCGCGCCGAGCGGACTCCCAATCGGTGCCCTTGGGGAAGCTCCGGAGCCCGAGCACGTCAGCGTAGCGGCCGAGCACGCGGGCCGCTTCGATGATGTGCTCGACCATGGTGCCGTCCATCACGGCGTTGAGGTCGGTCTCGAGGCTCCAGCTCCCCTTCCCCGGCTCCAGGATCAGGGCGTGACCGCCGTGGAGGAACATCGCGGTCTCGAAGCTCGCGCGGGTGCGGAGGCTCGGGTCCATGAAGACCAGTGCCAGCACCTTCTTCTCGAGCCCGCCGGGGAACTCCCCCTTCTTGATCCGCTTGGCGAGGGCGAGGAGCCCGTCGATCTCATCGGGACCCCACTCCTCCATCGCCAGGAAGTCGCGCTTGGTCACGCGAGCACCCCCTTCAGTCCCGCAAGCAGCAGGTCGGCTTCGGCGGCCGACAGCGTGAGCGGGGGGAGAAGGCGGACGACGTTCGGATCCCCCGAGGTACCCACCAGGATCTTCTGACCCCAGAGCGCCTTCTGGATCTCGGCGGCCGGGCGCCCGAAATCGAGACCCAGCAACAGCCCGCGCCCCCACACCTTCTTGACGCCGAGCACCTTGGCACCGGCAGCGAGTTGGCGGCCCACCCGCTCGACGTGCGGCAGCAGGTCCTCGCGATCGAGCACCTCGAGCGTGGCGAGCGCCGCCGCGCAGGGCAACGGGCCGCCGCCGAAAGTGGAGCCGAGGTCGCCCGCGTCAAGCTTCGCCGCGAGTGCCGTGGTGATGATCGTGGCACCGATCGGGAGCCCCGAGGCGAGCCCCTTGGCGATCGTGATGATATCGGGGGTCACGCCGTACGATTCGGCCGCGGTGAACTTGCCGGTGCGACCGACACCGCACTGGATCTCATCATAGATCAGCACGGCCCCCGCCCGGTCGCAGGCGTCGCGTGCCGCTTTCAGGAATTCCACCGAGCACTCCTTCGCCCCCGACATCCCCTGGATCGGCTCGAGGATCACCGCGGCCACCGTTTCATCCACCACCCCGTCGAAGCCTTTCACATCATTGAAGGCCACCTTGAGGGACAGCGGCACCCCGGCGCGCACGGCCGGGGCCTGGTACTTCGCCCCGTCGGTCACTGCCGCGACGCCGAGTGTCCGGCCGTGCCAGCCACCCGTGATGCTCACGATCTTCTGCCGCCCGGTCGCCTTCCGCGCGATAAGGAGGGCGTTCTCATTAGCCTCGGCGCCCGAGTTGCAGAAGAAGACTTTGGAGAGCCTTCCCGGGCAGCGGCGTGCGAGTTCATCGGCGAGCCGCTCCCGCTGGGGCAGCGGCACCGCCATCGAGTAGAAGATCAACTCGGCCGCCTGGTCCTGGATCGCGCCGACGACGTGCGGGTGGCAATGCCCGGTGCTCGACACCGCGTGCCCGCCGTAGCAGTCGAGCCACCTCGCTCCATCGGCCTCGTACAGCCACGACCCCTCACCACGCACCGGGCGGATCGGGAACTGGGAATACGTCGCGAGCAAGGCGCTGGGGCGCTGGAGCGCTGCGGCGCTGTTCAAATGGGCCATACGCCGCCTCCTACGAGCCCCAGTGTCTCGTCCAGCCCGAGCGCCAGGTTCATCGCCTGCAACGCCTGACCCCCCGCCCCCTTCACGAGGTTGTCGATCGCGACGGAGACCTGGAGCTCCCGCCCATCGGGCGAAGCGGCCGCGAAGAGATGCGCGTAGTTGGTCCCGACGACGTGGGTGAGCTCGGGCGGCCGGTCGAGCACCCGCACGAAGGGCCGTCCGGTGTACGCCTTGTGGTAGATCCCGGCCGAGAGCCCTTCCCCCCGCGCGTGCATCGTGAGATAGATCCCCCGCACGAACGGTCCCGCGTGCACCATCAGCCTCGCCTCGGCCTCCCCGTTCCCGTTCCACTCCCGCCACCGCTGCAGGATCTCCCCCTCGTGCCGATGACCCATCACGGAATACGCGAAGACATTGTGCGCCCGCGCCGGGTGGTGGAGCGAAGGCTTGAGGCCTACACCGGCGCCGCTGGAACCGGTGATGGCCCAGAGCGCAGGCCCTTCGCTCAGCGTGCCACCGCCCAGACGTCCTGCCGACAACGGCCACAACGCGAGCTGTGCCGCCGTCGCGAAACAGCCCGGCGCCGCGAGCGCCATCTTCCCGCGCAGCGACTGTCCCAGGATGTCGGCGAGCGCATACGTGAACTTCGGCAGGAGGTCGGGGCTCGGATGGGCACCGTAGAACTTTTCCGAGAGCGCACGATCCGAGGTCCGGAAGTCGGCGGCGATGTCGATGATGAGCTTGGGACCGAGCGCCATCAGGTCGGCGGCGATCTTTCCCGACTCCCCGTGCTCCAGCGCCAGGAAGACGACCTCCGCTCCCTGCGCCGCTTCGACCGGCGTGAGCGCCTGGAACGTGGCATCGGTGAGGTGCGTGAGCTGCGGATGGACCTCTCCCAGCTTCTTTCCGGCCTGGCTTCGGCTGGTGGCCACGACCGACTTCACCTGCGGATGGCCGTAGAGCAGACGCACCAGCTCGCCGCCGGCGTACCCCGCGGCCCCGATGACGGCGGTCTTCACGCAGCGGCCGAGTGCTGGCCGTGCCAGACCTGGATCGCTTCGAGCACGCAGGCGACCAGGCCGTCGGCCTGTTTCCGCGCGTTGAACGCGGGGACGCCGAGCGAGGCCTTGATGTAGTCGTTGCCGACCTCGTTGTCGGTGGCGGGGCCGGTGAGGACGGTGACCGGGAGATTGAAGCGGTCGCGCATCAGCTCCACCGAGCCCCAGCACCCGACCGGGTCGGGGGCCGCCATCACGAAGGCCGCGCCGACTCCCGCCAACTCCGAGTCGGCCAGGATGTCCTGCACGCCGTACTCTCCGAGGATCCCATCGCCGAGCTCGGCCACGATCACGTCGGGCGCGTCCTTGGCGAGACGGTTGAATATCCCCTTCGCCACGGGGACGGTCATCCCGGCGTGGGTGCTGGCGGCACCGGCGTCGTTGAAGGTGAGCGCCGACATCGCGCCGGCGTCACGCAT
>JANMWE010000030.1:0-3462 GCA_031393795.1 Gemmatimonadota bacterium | reverse complement strand
GATCGGCGCGGTGAAGGGGGCGGCGGGCTCCGGCTTCCCGGCGGCCGGCTCGGCCTCGGCATGGTGGTCGTCCTGGTCGTGGGCAGCCTGATCTTCAAACGGAACCTCTTCACCCTGCTCGACCAGTCTGCGGTCGGAGGCGGCGGTGCGGCCAACGGCCCGGTGCAGAGCTCGGCCCAGGAAGACTCGCTCGTCCAGTTCGTCAGCGTCGTGCTCGACAGCGCCCAGGCCGACTGGGCGCGGGTCCTCCCCGCCGCGGGCACATCGTACCGTCCCGCCAAACTGGTCCTCTTCCGCGGCGCGGTCAGTTCCGCCTGCGGCGAAGCGCAGTCGGCGATGGGCCCATTCTATTGTCCCGGCGACGAGAAGGTCTACATCGACCTCGGCTTCTATCAGGAACTGCGCGACCGATTCGGCGCCCCGGGTGACTTCGCCCAGGCGTACGTCCTCGCCCACGAGCTCGGCCATCATGTCCAGAAACTCCTCGGTACCGAGGCGGAGGTGCGCCGGCTGCAGCAGGGCGCACCAGGGCAGGAGAACGAACTCTCGGTGAAGCTCGAGCTGCAGGCCGATTGCTACGCCGGCGTCTGGGCGCACGAGGCGGACCGGGAAGGGATGCTGGAAGGGGGGGACATCGAGGAAGGGATGGGCGCGGCGGCGGCCGTCGGCGATGACCGGCTGCAGCGCGAGGCAGGGCAGGCGGTGAACCCGGAAGGATTCACCCACGGCACCAGCGCGCAGCGCACCGAGTGGTTCCGCCGCGGGTTCGAGCGGGGTGACATTCGGAGCTGTGATACGTTCGCCAGGTAAGGGGAGTCGACAAAGGACTCGAAACAGGAGACACAGGAGGAGGCTTCTCTCCCGGGGTCTCCTCTTTCGTCTCCTTCTATGACTCCTGCTTGGACTCCTCCTACCGACTCACTTCCTCCAGCACCTCGAGGATGTGGCGATATGGGATCCCCGTGGCCCGCGCCATCCCGATGCCGCAGGGAAGATTCGAAGTCACTCCCAGTGTGCACCGCGCGGCGGCGATCTCGGCGGCCATCGGCGCGGTGGCGCTCGCGGTCAGCTCGGGGTGGGTGAAGCCGCGGTCCCCTGCGAACCCGCAGCATCCGCCGCCCATCGGCTCCGTGACCCGCACCGCCACGGCGCGCGCGATGGTGCGGAGATCGTCGGCGATGCCGAGGTGCTGGGCGCCGCAGCTGATGTGGAGCGCGAGGTCGGGCACCTGGCGGCGGATGGTCAGATGGGGGAGGAGCGTCTCGCGCGCGAAGGTGACGCTGTCGACGAAGTCGATGGTGCTCCCTTCCGCGAGGGCGTGGGTGCACGAGCTGCCATCGACCACGACGGGGAGTCGGCCTTCCTCGCTCACCCGCCGGAGGTGGTCGATGGTCCGCCCGCGGAGCGCATCGCCGGCCTCGGGGAATCCCTTCGAGTGGTAGGGCAGGCCGCAGCATCCGTCGGCCAACGCATCCGGGACCCGCAGGAAGACGCCCGCGCGGTCCGCCAGCGCCAGCAACGGATCGTTCCCTCCCGCCAGGATCCGTCCCATGCAGCTGGGGAAATAGACCGCCGCCGCGTCCGCCCGATCCCGTGCGGTGGGCGCGGCGTGCCCTGCGGTGGGCAGGTCCATCCCGACCGCGTGCCCAGCCCGCACCAGCGTGCGGCCGAGCGCTACGAGGGCGCCATAGTGGGTCGCGCCGAGCGTGGCGATGCCGCTGGTCAACGATGACCGGGACTCGGCACGGAGCCGAGCGACCATCGCACCGGTGTCGATGTCCACCGGACAGGCCAGGGCGCAGACCCCGTCGGTGGCGCAGGTGTCGAGCCCCGGATAGCTCCACTCGCGGTCGAGGGACGCGACGCCTGCGCGGTCGCCGCCGGCGCGCCGGCGCGCGCGCTCGCGCTGGACCACGATCCGCTGGCGTGGGGTGAAGGTCAGCGCCCGACTCGGACAGACCGGCTCGCAGTAGCCGCACTCCACGCACCGATCGACCTCGGCGCCCACCAGCGGCACGGTCTTCAGGTGTACGAGATGCGCCCGGGGCGACTCGGCCAGGATCACGCCGGGCGCCAGCACACCGTCGGGATCGCAGAGCGCCTTGAGGCGTCGCATCAGGGCGACCGCATCCGCACCCCACTCCGTCGCGACGAACGGCGCCATGTTCCGCCCGGTGCCGTGCTCCGCCTTGAGCGCGCCGTCGTGCCGATGCACCACCAGGTCGACCACGTCGTCGAGGAATCGACCGTAGCGGTCCACCGCCCCGGCGTCGGCCACCGATTGGGTCACGAGAAAATGGAGGTTCCCGTCCTTGGCGTGCCCGAAGATCACCGCATCGTCGTAGGCGTGGCGACGGAAGAGCTCCTGCAGGTCCACCGCTCCCTGGGCGAGACGCTCGACCGGGAAGGCCACGTCCTCGAGGAGCAGCGAGGTGCCGGGGGCGCGGCGGCCACCGACGGCGGGGTAGAGTCCCTTCCGCGCGTGCAGGAGGCGGGACTGCTGCGTCGGGTCGCGGGTGAACGCGCCGGGGGTGAGGAGCGCGAGCCTCCGGGCCGCGTCGCTCGCCGCGCCTTCGCGCTCGGTCAATGCCACGTCGCTCGCAGCCTGGACCTGCACCAGCAGCGCCGCGGCCCCCGCGGGTACGGCGTCCAGCCCCACCGGCACCCCCGGGAGGTGGGCGATCGCCTTGAGCGAGGCCTCGTCGAGCAGCTCGATCATCTGCGCCCCCCCGTCGCGGAAGGTCGCGATCGCCGCGCAGGCGGCGTGGACCGACGGGAAGAGCAGGAACGCGGTGGCGGTGTGGTCGAGGCGGGGGACGGTGCGGAGCACCGCCTCGCTGATGAACGCGAGCGTTCCCTCCGACCCGATCAACGCGTGGGCGAGGATGTCGATCGGGCGTTCGAAGTCGAGGAAGGCGTTGAGCCCGTAGCCGGTGGTGTTCTTGGTGAGGAACTTCCGGGCGATCCGCTCTTTCAGGGCCCCGTTCGCGAGGAGCTCCTGCCTGAGCGCGAGGAGCCCGCCGTGGATCGCGGGGGCGCGCTGGCGCAGCTGGTCGTCGGCGTCGTGGTCGGCGGTGTCGACCCGCACGCCGCTCGGCAGGACGAACGTGAGCGATGTCAGGGTGTGATACGAGTTCTGCGCCACGCCGGAGCAGGGGCCGCTCGAATTGTTGGCGAGGATCCCGCCCAGGGTGCAGGCCGCCAGGCTGGACGGATCGGGGCCGAGGCGGGTGCCGTGGGGGGCGAGGAGGGCGTTGAGGTGATCGCCGATCATCCCGGGGCGCGCGCGGATCCGTCGCCCATCGTCCTCCACCGTCGCGCTCCGCCAGTGGCGGGCGACCTCGACGAGTATCCCGTCGGTCACCGCCTGTCCGGAAAGACTCGTCCCCGCCGCACGGAAGACGATGGGGACGTGATGGTCCCGCGCGATCGCCATCACCGCCGCGACCTCGCGCTCATCCC
>JANMWE010000310.1:0-3107 GCA_031393795.1 Gemmatimonadota bacterium | reverse complement strand
GCCCGCCGAACAACACAATAGAGCCGCCCGATCAGAGCACACCCGGGGTGACCCGGGGCCGCAATCCAAGGGATCTCTTCATTGAGACCGACCTCGGACCCGAAGGTGGCGCATTCGTCCCGTGACCGCGGGGGATTCGCGCTTCGGTGTGCGGCAGGAGCCACCGCTCCATGCCTGGGTGGAGGATCAAATGCCGGAGACCGCCCCTATGAGCACCACCGAACACCTCGTCGCCCCCGAGCATCTGGGGTTGCAGAGCCGCACGGACTTCCGCCAGCAGGCGGTGACGCTGCTCGATCGCCTTCCCGAAGGCGAGGGCCGCCTGGTGGTGGACCTGAGCGCCACCCGCCAGGTGGACTCCGCCGGGCTCGGCGCCCTGATGCTGATCCAGCGGAAGGCCGCGGAGCGCCGCCAGACAGTGGTGCTCCGGAACGCGAACGAGGAACTGCGGTTCCTCCTGGTCCTCACGCGCCTCGACGACCTGTTCGAGCTCGATCCACCGGCCCGCTAATCCCCGCCCGGCGTCGGCTATATTGCGGCAGGCCCTTCCCCCAGGGTCTCCGGCGCCGAGGAATGCATGACCGCACCGCTCCAGCGCCGGCGCGTCCTCTTCGTGGAGGATGAGCCGGCGCTCCGTTTCAGCTACGAGCGATATTTCCGCGATCGATATGACCTTGCCTTCGCCGCCACCGGCGCGGAGGCGCTGGCCCAGCTGCGCGCGGTGCGCCCGGACGTTCTGGTGCTCGACATGCGCCTTCCGGACACCGATGGTGTGGATCTGCTCCGTCGTGTGCGGGAAGAGAGTCCCGGCATCCCCACCTTCATCACCACCGCCTACGTCAGCATGGAGCCACGGCTCCGGGTGCTCGACCTCCCCTTCGAAGGCTATCTCGTGAAACCGTTCGAGCTGCGCGACCTGGGCGATCGGATCGATGCCCTCGCCTGAGGCGCCGCTCCTCGAGGTCCGCGGTCTGGTGCGCCGCTACGGCCGCACCACCGTGCTCGGCGGGATCGATCTCTCCTTGGGGGCCGGCGAAGCGTTGCTGATCCTCGGCCCGAACGGGGCGGGGAAGTCGACACTGCTCCGCACCCTCGCAGGGCTCGCCCGTCCCGACGGGGGCAGTGTGCGGCTGGCGGGGGCTCCCGTGGCGGAGTCGCGCCGGCGCGTCGGCTACCTCGCGCACGACTCCCTCCTCTACGACGAACTCACGGTGGAGGAGAATCTCCGGTTCGCCGCCCGGCTGCAGGGGCCGGTGGATGACGGGGCGATCGCGCGCGCGCTCGCGACCGGCGAGCTCACGCCCCAGCGCGACCGCCTGGTGCGGCACCTCTCGCGCGGGCAGGTGCAGCGCACCGCGCTGGTCCGCGCCCTGCTGCATGGCCCCGACCTCCTGCTGCTCGACGAGCCGTACACCGGCCTCGACAGCGCGAGCGCGGCCTCCCTGACGGCGTTCCTGCAGGGCTGCATCGCGCGTGGTCGCACCGTGATCCTGGTCGGGCACCACGTCGACGAAGGATGGGAGGTGGTGACGCGGGTGGCCGCGCTGGCACGCGGCAAGTGGATACTGGAAACGCCCCGCCCCGCCTCACCGCTCGAGACGACCACCCGCTACCGGGAGGCGCTCCGTGGGTGAGTTCTTCCGGGTCGCGCTGGCGGTCGCCGCGAAGGACCTCCGGCTCGAGCTCCGCACCCGCGCCACGATCCTTTCGGCGGTGATCTTCGCCGCACTGGTGCTGGTGGTGTTCAACTTCTCGCGCGACCCGACCGCGGTGGCGGCCATCGACCTCGCGCCCGGGGTCCTCTGGGTGACGGTGGCGTTCGCGTCGGTGGTCGCGCTCAACCGCGCCTTCACGGTCGAGCGGGAACACGCGGCCCTCGACGGGTTGCGCCTCGCCCCCGCGTCGCGCGGGGCGCTCTTCGTGGGGAAGGCGCTCGCCAACCTGGCGTTCGTCCTCCTCATCGAGGCGGTCACGGTCCCGCTGGCGGTGCTCTTCTTCGAGCTCCCGGTCGCCACGGCGGGGTGGGGCCTCCCCCTCATCCTCTTCCTCTCCTCCATCGGCTTCGTCGCGGTGGGCACCCTCCTCTCCGCGATGGCGGTGAAGACCCGGTTCGGCGAATTGATGCTGCCGGTCCTCCTCCTCCCGTTCCTCGTCCCGCCCCTCATCGCCTCCGCCGGGGCCACCTCACGACTCCTGGCGGGGCGGCCGTTGAGCGAGGTCGTTGGTTGGCTTAGGTTCCTCACGGTCTACGATCTCGTCTTCGTGACGCTCGGCCTCCTCCTCTTCGGCGCGGTGATCGACGAATGACCGACGACCTGACACGCGCACGCACGCTCCTCCGCGTCGGGGGCGCCATCACCCTCCTGGCCTTGCTCGGGGCCGCGGGGGTGTACTGGCTCGCACTCAACTTCACGCCCACCGAAGCGAGCCAGGGGCTGGCCCAGAAGATCTTCTACATCCACGTCCCCGCGGCGTGGGGCGCCCTCGTGTCGTTCACGCTCTGCGGGCTCGCGAGTGCGGCCTATCTCTTCCTCCACGAGCCGCGGATCGACCGCTTCGCCGCCAGTTCGGCCGAGGTGGGGCTCGCGTTCGCGGCGGTGATGCTGACGACGGGGCCGATCTGGGGGAAGCCGATCTGGGGGACCTGGTGGGATTGGGATCCGCGCCTGACCCTCACCCTGCTCCTGTTCTTCATCTTCCTCGGCTACGGGGCCCTCCGTTCGGCGCTCCACGATCCGGGTGAACGGGCGCGTTTCTCCGCCGTCATCGGCATCATGGCGCTGGTGCTGGTGCCGTTCATCCATCTCAGCGTCTACCTGTTCCGCACCATCCATCCCAAGCCGGTGGTGCTGCGTCCCGAGGGGCCGGCGCTGCCGATCGAGATGCTGCGCACCCTGCTCGTGAGCGTGGGGGTGTTCACGCTGCTGTACGTGGGGTTGGTGACGATGCGCTACGCCCTGGGCATCGCGCGCGACCACGCCGAAGCCAACGCCGGAGGGCCCGATGCCTGAGACCCCGCAGAACGGCGGCTACATGGAGGCGGCGTACATCGTCGCGGCCATCATCTACCTGACCTACAGCCTGACGCTCTGGCTGAGGGCGCGGAG
>JANMWE010000196.1:0-12227 GCA_031393795.1 Gemmatimonadota bacterium | reverse complement strand
GTCCCGAACCCCTTGTCCGCCGCCACCTTCGTCAGCGCCGCGGTCAACGTCGTCTTGCCGTGGTCCACGTGCCCGATCGTCCCGACGTTCACGTGCGGCTTCGTGCGCTCGAACTTTGCCTTGGCCATGATCCGATCCTCGGTATCGTCTATCGTCAGGTGCCGCCGACCACCGGCCGGGGCGCTTCTCGTCGTTTCCCCGGACACACCGGCGGTCGAAGGGCAGCTCTTGCGAGCGCCGCCGTCCGACCGCCTGTCCTGGGGCCCTCCACCTTCCGTCGTTGCAAGCTGACGACCGGGATCGAACCGGTGACCTCATCCTTACCAAGGATGTGCTCTACCGACTGAGCTACGTCAGCACTGTCAACTCAGTCCCACACTCCGCGGCCGAGGCGGAGACCTGCATCAAGCGGGCGACGGGACTCGAACCCGCGACATTCAGCTTGGAAGGCTGACGCTCTACCAACTGAGCTACACCCGCGTTACTCAGTCGCCAGGCGCGTAAGGCGCACAAGGCGCACACGCTGTCCGCTGCTTCGTCGGCCACTCACGCGACTGTCGCGCCTCGAGCGCCTTCGATCCGTCGCCTGCCCAAGTGGTGGAGGAAGGATTCGAACCTTCGTAGGGCAGAGCCCGGCAGATTTACAGTCTGCTGCCTTTAGCCACTCGGCCACCCCACCATTGCCCCACGGCGACGGCATAAAATGCGCCATTCCACCGGAGCACGGTAAAGTAGCGTGGGGTCAATAGTTAGTCAACGGGCGTGGACGCCCGCGCTGGGGCGCTCGGGCGCTGCGGCGGTGACCTCCGGAAAGGCCTCTGCGCTTCGGGTGATCCCCGGGATTCGGTCGACCCTGCTTCCTGTGCTTTCGAATTTCAGCGCCTGAGCGCCCCAGCACCCCAGCGCAAGCCGACAGTGGGGATCGAACCCACGACCTCCCGCTTACAAGGCGGGTGCTCTACCAGCTGAGCTATGTCGGCAGGCTGCGCCCTTCGAAGTCCCCAGGCGCTCGAGGCGCGAAAGGCGCGTAAGACACTACCCGGCAACAACTTAAACAATTTTCGGAAGACCGGAAGCCTACCCTAGAGACCTCTCGCGCCTTCCGCGCCTATCGCGCCTCTACCTCAGCCTCCATTTCGGCCCCGCCGGCGTGTCCTCCACCTCCACCCCCCGCCCCTCCACTTCCTTCCGGATCGCGTCGGCCCGCGCGAAGTCCCGCGCCTGCCTCGCCGCCACCCGCTCCGCCAGCTTCCCCTCCACCCAGGCCGCCAGCTCAGCGTCGACCTTGACCGGCCCGGGCACCACATCGAGCACGCCCATCGCCCAGCCCCAGACCGCGCGCGCCTCCTCCGGAATCGCGGCGCCCCCATCGAGCGCCCGGTTGGCGGCGGTCACGAAGTCGAAGAGCGCGGCGGTCGCCCGCGGAGCGTTGAGGTCATCGTCGAGCGCCTCCGTGAAGGCGGCCCGGAATCCGACCGCCGCCGCCAGGAACTCTCCCGCGTCCCCTTGACCCCCCGGACCAGCGAGGCGCTCGGCGAATCCGGCGAGGCGACGGGTGGCCTGCTGCGCCGCCGCGAGCGAGTCGTCGCTGAATTCGAGCGGCTGACGATAGTGGGTCTGGAAAATGAGCAGGCGCACCGCCGCCGCGTCGATCCCCTGCTCCGCCAGGTCGCGTGCCGTGAGGATGTTGCCGAACCGTTTCGACATCTTGGTGCCCGACATCGTCAGGAACTCGCCGTGCATCCAGACCCGTGCGAAGTCGGATTGCCCGGTGAAGGCGCAGCTCTGGGCGATCTCGTCCTCGTGATGCGGGAAGGTGAGATCGACCCCGCCGGCGTGGATGTCGAGTACCTGCTCGTGCCAGGTCCGGCCGAGGATGTCGAGCGCCATCGCGGAGCACTCGAGGTGCCACCCGGGACGGCCTCGGCCGAACGGCGCATCCCATACCGCGCCGACCGCCTCATCGTCGGGCTGCGCCGCCTTCCAGAGGACGAAGTCGCGCGCGTCCTCCTTGGCGTACTCGTCCGCGCTGACCCGCCCGCTGGCGCCGGCGCGGAGCTCGCGGGTGTCCAGCCGCGAGAGGCGACCGTACGCGGGGAACTTGGCGATCGCGAAATAGACCGAGCCGTCGTCCCCCTTGTAGGCGATCCCCTTGGCGAGGAGGCCACTCACGAGCGCGATCATCGGGGCGATGTACTCGGTGGCCCTCGGATAGACCGTGGCCGGACGGATCCTGAGGTAGGCGCAGTCCTCGAAGAACGCGTCTGCGAAAGTCCTTGTGTGATCGACCAGCTGCTTCCCCGCCGCGCGCGCCCCCTTGATGGTCTTGTCGTCCACGTCGGTGAGGTTCATGACGTGCAGGACGTCGAATCCCGACGCCTCGAGCCACCGCCGGAGCAGGTCCTCGAAGAGGAAGGTCCGGAAATTCCCGATGTGGGCGTAGTTGTAGACCGTCGGCCCGCAGGTATACATCGAGGCGCGCCCCTTCTGGAGGGGGACGAACTCGTCGACCGAGCGGGTCAGGGTGTTGAAGAGCCGAAGAGACATCAGCAACGAAGGTCAGGCGCACGAGGCGCGTGAGGCGCGAAAGACTCGCGCGATCCGGATCAATCTTCTGCGTACAGAACTTACGCGCCTCTCGCGCCTACCGCGCCTGCTGTCACGCGCCTTCAGCGCCTCTCGCGCCTTTGGACTCGATGTGCCGCACCACCTGCTGCGGGAAGGGGATCTCGATCCCCTCCTTGTCGAACCTCAGTTTCACCCGCCGGCGGAACTCGCGCATCACCTCCCACTGCTTGCCGGGCTGCACCCGGAGCAGCGTCCGGATCACCACGCTCGAATCACCCAGCGACTGGACGCCGACCACCTCGGGATCACCGTCGAACCGGGCGACCCACTCCGGGGTGTGGGCGAGGCCGACGGCCTCCTCCTGCAACACCGCGATCGCCCGGTCGAGGTCGCTCTCGTACGCCACCCCGACGTCCACCACTCCCCGCGACCACCCCTTCGTCTTGTTGGTGACGACGGTGATCTGGCCATTGGGGATGATGTGGACATTGCCGTAGGTGTCGCGGAGCTGGACCACCCGAAGGTTCATCCGCTCGACGACCCCCTCCTTCCCCGCCGCATCGATCACGTCCCCGACCGCGAACTGGTTCTCGAGCAGCTGGAAGAAGCCGGCGATGACATCCTTCACCAGGCTCTGCGCGCCGAACGAGACCGCAAGCCCCAGGATCCCCGCGCCCGCGAGGAGGGGACCGATATTGATGAAGAGATTGAGGGTGAGCAGCATCCCGATGAGGAGGGTGGTCACCCGCCCCACGCTCCGGAGCAGCTGGGCGACGGTCTGCCCCCGCTTCTCGGCCGCGGTCAGCGTGGCGGCGTCGCCATCGTCCACCGCGAGCTCGATCCGCCGGGCGACGATGCGGACCACCCCCCAGCAGATCCAGGCGAGCAGCCAGATCGCGATGACCCGCATCCCGCTGTGGATCAGGGAGGCGGTGTCGACCTCGATGAGGTCGGTGAGCCAGCGGAGGGGACCTCCGGCATCGAGCGCGGCGAGCATCGGGGAAGGATGGCCGCGACCAGCGATGGGGTCAACAGGTGCGGAGCGCATTACCTTGGGACCATGCCCTCCGGACGAAGATCCGCCCCCAGCACCACCCAGCAACGCTTGGAGCAGCTGCTCGAGGCGACCCTCCGCTTCGCGGGAGAACATTCGCTCGACCGGGTGCTCCAACTCGTCGCCGATACGGCCCGGGTGGTGATCGGGGCTCGCTACAGCGCCATGGGCGTGCTGGCCGCAGATGGCAGGACGCTCGATCGTTTCGTGGTGTCGGGGATGACCCCCGAAGCGACGGCCAAGCTCGGCGCACTCCCCAGCGGCCACGGGATCCTGGGCGTCGTGATCCGCGAGGCGAAAGTGATCCGTCTCCCCGACCTCAAGCGCCATCCTGACTCGGTCGGATTCCCCCCCGGGCACCCGGTGATGCACTCCTTCCTCGGCGCGCCCATCATCGGCCGCTCCGGGGTCTTCGGGAACATCTATCTGACCGAGAAGGAAGGGGGCGACGAATTCAGTGAGGAGGACGAATATCTCATCCTCCTCTTCGCCTCACAGGCGGCGGCCGCCGTGGATAACGCGCGGCTGCACGACGAGAGCGCGCGGCTCCTCGAAGAGGTGCAGCAGCTCCAGCGCGCCCGCGAGCGATTCTTCGCGATGGTGAACCACGAGCTCCGGAACGCGCTCGCGGCCGTCTTCGGGTGGGCCGAGATGCTGGTCCGGAAGAAGGACCCCGCCACGGTCCCGCCGGCGGCCTTCGAAGTCCTCGATTCGGCCGACCAGGCGATCCGGCTGATCAATGACCTCCTCGACCTGAGCCGCCTCGACGAAGACCGCCTGCGGCCGGTGATGAAGGAGGTCGATGCGGGGACGGCCGCCCAGCGTGCGCTCGCGCGCTCGACGCCCGCCGCCGAGAAGAAGCGGGTGGTCCTGGCCACCAACGCCCCGCCCCGGAACACGGTCGCCCGCACCGATGCCAACCGGCTCGAGCAGATCCTCCTCAATCTCCTTGCCAACGCCATCCGCCACACCCCGGATGGCTCCACCGTCCGGATCGAGGTCTCTCTGAAAGCGGGGATCGTGGCCTTCGAAGTGATCGATGAAGGCCCGGGCGTGCCTGAGGCCGACCTCGACCGCATCTTCGACATCTACCTGACCACCGCGGAAGACGGCCGTGGGCTCGGCCTCGGCCTCCCCCTGTCGCGGCGACTGGCGCGCTTGCTCGGCGGGGAGCTTCGGGCGCTGCCCCATTCCGGCGGGGGAAGGTTCCGCCTCGAGATCCCCACCGGCGGCACGGACGCACTAAAGATATCTTCATAAAGATTTACGGACACTCTCACGAACGACCAGGCAGATTCGATCTATGCGGATCTTGACGGTGGAAGACGACCGGAAGGTCGCGGGCTTCATCGCCCAGGGATTGAAGGAGGAGGGACACGCCGTGGACATCGCCACCGATGGCGAAGAGGCCACGACGCTGGCGCACGTCAACGACTATGACGTGATCCTGCTCGACGTGGTCCTGCCGAGGAAGAACGGGTTCCAGGTCGCCACCGAGCTCCGGCGCGAGGGGCGCAACACCCCGATCCTGATGCTGACCTCCCGCGACGGGGTCGAGGATATCGTGCGCGGGCTCGACAGCGGCGCCGACGACTACCTCTCCAAGCCGTTCCGGTTCGACGAGCTGCTGGCCCGCATCCGGGCGCTCACGCGGCGCGGCGGTGCGGAACGGCTCGAAGTGCTGCGGTACGGTCCGCTCGTGATGGATCGGCTCCGGCACGAGGCCAAGGTGAACGACACTCGCCTCGACCTCACGTCGCGCGAGTTCCAGTTGCTCGAGTACCTCCTGCTCCGTCCCGAGGAAGTGGTGCGGCGCACCACCCTGCTCGAAAAGGTCTGGGACATGCATTTCGATCCGGGCAGCAACGTGGTCGACGTGCACGTCGGCAACCTGCGCCGGAAGCTCACGGCCGCCGCGGGAGAACAACTGATCCAGACGGTCCGAGGGGTGGGCTTCACCCTGCGCAGGGCGGGTGCGCTGGCCGCGAAGTGACGACCTCTCGTCACCTGATCTACGGCCGCCCCGTCGGGGCGGCCTTCCTGCTTCTGGTCGGCGGGGTCGCCCATCTCGCGGACCGCCCTTGGGCCGACCTCCCCTGGTGGGCGGGGCTCCTCATCGTGGGGCTGCCGATGGCGGTGCGGACGGTGATCGGCATGCTCCGCGGCCGGTTCGCGGCCGACGTGGTCGCCGCCCTCTCGGTGGTCACTGCCATCGCGCTGGTACAGCCGCTGGCGGGGCTCGTGATCGTCCTGATGCAGACCGGCGGAGAGGCGCTGGATCGCTACGCCGAGGGCCGGGCGTCGGAGGCGGTCCGGACGCTGGAGGCCGACGCCCCGCGCAGTGCACATCGCCGGAGCGGAGCGGCCCTCGAGGAGATTGCGGTCGACCAGATCCGGGTGGATGACCTGCTGCTGGTCCGCCCCGGCGAGATGGTGCCGTGTGACGGGATCGTGGTCGAAGGGGACTCGTCGGTGGACACATCACGCCTGACGGGGGAGCCGCTGCCGGTCCACGCGACGGCGGAGACCTCGCTCCCCTCGGGGTCGCTCAACCTGGAATCGCCGCTCACCCTCCGGTCGACCCGGGTGGCCGCCGAGAGCCAGTACGCCCTGATCGTGGGGCTCGTGCGCTCTGCCCAGGCGAGCAAGGCGCCGCTGCAGCGGGAGGCCGACCGGTGGGCGGTGTGGTTCACCCCGTTGACGCTCGTCGTCTGCGCCATCGCCTGGCTGGTCTCGGGCGATCCGCTCCGCGTGCTCGCCGTCCTCGTCGTGGCCACCCCCTGCCCCCTCATCCTGGCAGCCCCCGTGGCGATGATCGGCGGGATCGACCGCGGGGCCCGGCTCGGCATGATCTTCCGCCACGGGACGGCGCTCGAACAGCTCGGTCGCGCCACGGTCGCGGTGCTCGACAAGACCGGGACGGTCACCGTCGGCCGACCGGAGGTCGAGCGGGTGGAGGTGCTCGACGGGAGCTCCGCCGATCCGATCCTGGCGGATGTGGCGGCGGTGGAGCTGGGATCCGGACACCATCTCGCCCGCAGTGTCGTCGCGGCCGCGGAATCGCGGGGAGTTGCGATCCCGGCGGCCACCGGCATCCTGGAGGGCGCGGGACGAGGGGTGATCGGGACGGTCGGCGGGCGGACGGTGAGCGTCGGATCGTTGTCGTGGATCTCGGAGGGGGCACCTACGGCGGTCGAGGCGTTCGCGGCCCAGGGCGACCGCGCGGGGTTGGTGGCCTACGTCGCCATCGCGGGACGACCGGTGGCGGCACTCCATTTCGCTGACCGCCTCCGGCCCGAGGCGGCGACCACGGTCGCCGCCCTCCGCGCACTCGGTTTCCACCGCATCCTGCTCCTCTCCGGAGATCACGCCGCCCACGCCGCCGACGTGGCGGAGAAGCTCGGGATCACCGAGGTGCGGGGCGAGCTCCTCCCTGGCGACAAGCTGACGGCGGTGCGCGAACTCCAGGCGGACGGCGAGCGGGTCCTGATGGTGGGTGACGGCACCAACGACGCGCCCGCGCTGTCAGCTGCGGAAGCCGGGGTCGCGCTGGCCGCGCACGGGGGCGGGGTGAGCGCCGAGGCCGCGGGGCTCGTCCTGCTCCAGGATGACCTGGGCCGACTGCCGCTGGCGATCGCGTTGAGTCGCCGCACGGTCCGGGTCGCGCGGCAGAGCATCGGCGCCGGACTCGGGCTTTCGGCCACGGGGATGGTCTTTGCGGCGATGGGCCTGCTGACCCCGGTGGCCGGGGCCCTGACCCAGGAGATCATCGACGTGGCCGTGATCCTCTGGGCCCTCCGGGCGGCGGCCCCGCTCGCCCCGCTGGCGGTGGCCAGCCCCTGAAGGGACCTTCCTTCAGTTGCACGGGCCCGTTCACAGGCGCCACCTAGGTTCGACCGTTCGTGTCTCACCACTTCCCCCACTTCCAGAGGTCCCGATGTCCGAGATGCCGGAAGGCCTTCCGAAACACCCCATCGGCACATTCGCGTTCGTGGGCGCGTACGCGATCTGCTTCGTGGTCGCCTGGTTCGCGATCTACGTGGGGATCTACCTCGCGCGTCATCCGGTGACGCCATGAAGGTCGACCTCTACGAGAAGATCTGGATGATCGCGGTGAGCGTGATGCTGACGCTCTTTTTCTCGGTCATCGCCTATGAGGCCGTGGCGATGGGGCGGATGCCGCCCAGCCACGTCGAGACCATCGACCCCAGGACGGTGATGAGCGACCCCCGCTTCGCGCCCCAGGGTGTGCGGGTGGGCCCGGACGGTGCGGTGAACGTGCACGTCGTCGGGCTGATGTTCACCTGGCTGCCGGGGGAGATCACCCTGCCGGCGGGGCGGCCGGTGACCTTCCACATCACGTCGATCGATGTGGTGCACGGCTACGAGATCGTCCGCACCAACGCACAGACCATGGCGATCCCTGGCTACGTGAGCCAGTTCACCACGACCTTCGACGCCGGAGAGTACCTCGTGGTCTGCAACGAGTACTGCGGGATCGGGCATCACACGATGTTCACCAAGCTCCACGTCGTGCCCGCGGACCAATGGCAGGCCCCGATGACAGGCGGGACGCCCGTCGCTCCCACGGAGGCGCCGCATGTCCACTGAGACCAGGCCGTTCCCGCAGAGCCGCATCATCCTCGCCAACCTCTGGGTGGCGATCCTCGCCTTCGGCGTGGCCGCGGCGATGGCGATGATGCAGGCGATCAGCCGCGCCAACCTCGAGGTGCCGTACCGGTCGGCGCGGATGTACTACATGTCGGTGACCGCCCACGGCGTGTTGATGGCGCTGATCTTCACCACCTTCTTCATCATGGGGCTCGGCTACGCCGTAGCGCAGAAAGAGATCGGCGCGCTCCGGTCGCCGCGCCTGGCGTGGATCAGCTGGACCACCTCGATGGTGGGGCTGGTGATGGCCGCGATCCCCATCTTCATGATGAAGGCGAGCGTCCTCTACACCTTCTATCCGCCGCTGCAGGCCCACCCGGCATTCTACATCGGCATCACGCTGGTGGTGGTCGGGTCGTGGGGCTGGGCGACCGAGATGGTCCTCGCCTGGCGCGAGAGCCGGCGGCGGAACGGCGATCACCCGGTGAGCCTGGCGATGCACGCCACCACGGCCAACGCCATCCTCTGGCTCTTCTGCACCCTCGGCGTCGCGGCCGAGATGCTCTTCATGCTGATCCCCTGGTCGCTGGGGTGGGTGGCCACGATCGACCCGCTCCTGGCCCGGATGCTCTTCTGGTTCACCGGCCACCCGCTGGTCTACTTCTGGATCCTGCCGGCCTACACCCTCTGGTACACGGTCCTGCCGAAGGAAGCCGGAGGCAAGCTCTTCTCCGACCCGCTGGGCCGGATGGTCTTCACGATGTTCGTGGTGATCTCGACGCCGGTGGGGCTGCACCATCAGTTCCAGGACCCGGGGATCAGCGCCAAGTACAAGCTGCTCCATACCCTGCTCACGATGGTCATCAGCTTTCCGAGCCTGATGACGGCGTTCACCATCTGCGCCTCGCTCGAGGTCGCCGGACGGCTGCGCGGCGGGCAGGGACTGTTCGGCTGGATCCGGAAGCTCCCCTGGGGCGACCCGGCGGTGGCATCGTGGCTGATCGCGATGCTCCTCTTCCTCGTGGGAGGGTTCGGCGGGGCGATCAACGCCGCGTACGCCCTTAATTCCGTGGTGCACAACACCGCGTGGATCCAGGCGCACTTCCACCTCACGGTGGGGAGCGCCGCCGCCCTCTCGTTCATGGGCGGGATGTACTGGCTGGTCCCCAAGGTGAGCGGCCGCAAACTCGAAGCGGTGCCGCTGGCCCGGGTGCAGCCGTGGCTCTGGTTCCTCGGGATGGTGCTCTTCTCGTTCTCGAATCACATCGCCGGGTTGATGGGAGTGCCACGCCGGGTCTACACGACCGACTTCGGCGGCTCGGCGGTGGCGAAGAGCTGGCAGGTGCTCACCACCATTTCGGCCCTGGGTGGCGTGGTGCTGTTCGCCAGCGCGGGGCTCTTCGTGCTCGTGATGCTTGCCACCCTGCTCGGCGGCCAGCGCGGCGCCCAGCAGCCCATCGAGTGGGCGGAGTCGCTCGGCGGGGAGACCACGAAGGTGACCACCTGGGACAAGCTGGGGCTCTGGTTCGTGGTCGCCGCGGTGATCGTGGTGGTGGCCTACGGCCTGCCGTTGTACGAGCACTTCCAACTCGTCCGCTATGGGAGCCCGGGGTTCAAGCCGTTCTGAGTTGGGAGTTGGGAGTTGAGAGTTGAGAGTTGAGAGTTGAGAGTTGAGAGTTGAGAGTTGAGAGTTGGGAGTTGAGAGTTGAGGGGTTGGATCGATATTGACTCTGAACTCTTAACTCTCAACTCTTAACTCCCAGTCCACACCACCAGGAGACCCGCGTGCCGAGTGCCACCCATCTGCACCTGATGATCAACCATTTCCCGCTCTTCGCGGCCGTCATCGTGATGGTCGTGCTGGCATGGGCCCTCCTGGCGCGGTCGCGTGACCTTACCCGGGCGGGGCTCATCCTGACCCTCGTCTGCGGGATCGGCGGGTTCGTGGCCAAGCAGAGCGGTGAAGGTGCCGAGCACCAGGTCGAGAACCTTCCCTGGTTCAACAAGGACCTGTTCCACGAGCACGAGGAGGCGGCCGACTGGGCGTGGGCCACGTTGGCGGTGGCCGGGGCGGCGGCCGCGGTCGCGCTGTTCCGGATGCGAGGCGGCAAGGAGGCGCGGCTCGAGACCGCGATCACCCTCGTGCTCCTGACGGTGGGGTTCGCCGCCACCGCCAAGACCGCGCTCGATGGCGGCCAGATCCGGCACGAGGAGGTCCGGCCGGGGTTCGTGTTCCCCGCCACCACGCCCGAGAATGACTGACCGGCGGCCGGCACGCACCTCGACGTCGTTGCGCCGGCCCAAGCTCCTCTCGATCCTCGAGGAGGGGTACACCAGGACCCAGTTCCTCGCCGACCTCCAGGCTGGCGTCATCGTCGGGATCGTGGCCCTCCCGCTCGCCATCGCCTTCGCGATCGCGAGCGGCGTCACGCCCGACCGGGGGCTCGCGACCGCGGTGGTCGCGGGCTTCCTCATCTCCGCCCTGGGCGGTTCGCGCGTGCAGATCGGCGGGCCGACCGGGGCGTTCGTCGTCATCGTCTACGGCATCGTCCAACAGCACGGCATCGACGGACTCCTGCTCGCCACGATGATGGCCGGCGTGATCCTCATCGCGATGGGGTATGCCCGGCTCGGCGCGGTCATCAAGTTCATCCCCTATCCGGTCACCATCGGGTTCACCGCGGGGATCGCGGTGATCATCTTCACCAGCCAGATCCGCGACCTGCTGGGGCTCGCCACCGGGGACCTGCCGGCGGACTTCATCGGCAAGGTGGGTGCGTATGCCCGGCACGCCGGCTCGATCAACACCTCCGCGGTCCTCCTCGCGGGAGCGTCGATCGCGATCATCCTCCTCTGGCAGAAGGTCCCGTCGCGGATCCCCGGCCCCTTCGTCGCCCTGATCGCGACCACGGCGCTGGTGCCGCTGTTCGGGCTCCACGTGGAGACGATCGGCTCGCGCTTCGGCGTGGTGCACGGTTTGCCGATGCCGTCGATCCCCCACATCGTGTGGGGGGATATCCCCGGCCTCTTCCCCTCCGCCATCACCATCGCCCTCCTCGCCGCGATCGAGTCCCTCCTCTCGGCGGTGGTCGCCGACGGGATGATCGGCACGCGACACCGCTCGGATCAGGAGTTGATCGCGCAGGGGGTGGCCAACCTCGCCGTCCCCTTCTTCGGCGGCATGCCGGCCACGGGCGCCATCGCCCGCACGGCCACGAACGTGAAGAACGGCGGGCGCACCCCGGTCGCCGGGATCGTCCACGCGCTGACCCTGATGCTCATCGCCCTGATGGCCGGCAAGTGGGCGGCGCTCATCCCGATGGCGACCCTCGGCGGGATCCTCACCGTCGTCTGTTGGCACATGGGAGAGTGGCACGTGGTGCGGCGGGAGCTCCGCGGGCCCAGGAGCGACGCGGTGGTGATGGCCCTCACCTTCCTGCTCACCGTGCTGATCGACCTGACCGTGGCGGTGCAGGCCGGCGTCATCCTGGCGGCGTTCCTCTTCATGCGCCGAATGGCCGACGTCACCCACGTGACCGCGTGGACGGGAGACGACGAGGAGGAGACAGGCGACCCCAACGCCCTTGCGACCCGTCAAGTACCGCCCGGCGTCGAGGTCTACGAAGTGAACGGCCCCTTCTTCTTCGGCGCCGCGAGCAAGTTCCGCGATACCCTCGCCGCGGTGAGCCGCCGCCCCAAGGTCCTGGTCATCCGGCTCCGGAGCGTGCCGGCGATCGACGCCACGGGGCTCCACGCCCTCCGCGAGGTGATCGAGAAGACGAGCGCCGAGGGGACGCGGGTGATCCTGTCCGATGTGCACGCGCAACCGATGGCCGCCCTCGCCCGCACCGAGCTGCTCGAGCGGCTGGGGGACGACAACATCGTGGGCCACATCGACGAGGCCCTCGCGGTGGCCCGCCGGCACCTGGGCCTCCCGGACGCGCCGAAGCCCGCCCACTGGGCGCCGACCGTGGCGCGTCAGGAGCGACGGAAG
>JANMWE010000261.1:0-20540 GCA_031393795.1 Gemmatimonadota bacterium | reverse complement strand
GTTACGGGGCGTAGCGCAGCCCGGTTAGCGCGCCTGCTTCGGGAGCAGGAGGTCCCGGGTTCAAATCCCGGCGCCCCGATTTAAGTGAACAGTGAACAGACGCTCGGACGCTCAGGTGTCCAGCCCCGGGTCAAGCTCCTCGACCGTTCACCGTCATCCGTTGTCCGTACGCTGTCCCGCGCCGGTAGCTCAGCTGGATAGAGCGTTGGCCTCCGGAGCCAAAGGTCAGAGGTTCGAATCCTCTCCGGCGCATGAAGCCCCGTCCTCCAATTTGGAAGGCGGGGCTCGTTTCTTTGATGGTCGGTGGTCGGTGGTCCGTAGCTGATCCGGGGTGACCGTCAGCTCCACGATGGCAACGTCGTCGTCGGCCTTGATACGTGTCAGCTACCGACTACCGACCACCGACTACCAGCAGGTGACCTTCCCCTCCTCCACCAGGTTGGGGTCCTGCGACTCGACGTCCCCGCGGTACATCCCGCAGAGCGTGCTGCTCCCGTCGCTCGTCACGATCGCGCTCCAGCCGTCCTCGCTGGCGGAGAGGACCGTGATAGCGTGCCCGGTGGTCGGCTTGAACGCGGCGATGGAATCCTGGCCGGCATAGCCGTCGTGCCCCGCGTGCACCCACGCCTCCTCCCAGCTCGCGAAGCGCCAGACGTCATTCCGCATCGAGACGACCTCGGCCAGGGTATCCCCGCCGGCTGCACCTTCCGGCAGGATCCCCACCAGCCAGGGCGCCCGTTCCAGCGCCTTCGGCCCCAGCTCATCGATCCGCGACTCGGTGACGCTGATCAACGTATCGAGCTTGGCCATTGCGGGCTTCGGGCGCGCGCGGGTCACACCCGCGAGCCGGGTGCGCCGCGCCGCCCACGCGGTCTGCTCCTGCCGCAACCTGGACTGCGCCGGGGGCGTAAGCCCTTCGAGGGCGCGATGATAGACGATGCCGAGGACTGCGTCGGCACTCTCGTAATAGTCCTGCCGACACCGATCGAGCTCGGGCCCCGAGAGGTCGGAGCAGAATCCCTGGGCGGCGAGCGAGGAGGCGAACAGGAGGAGGAGGAGGGGGCTCAGGCGCATCGGAGGGATATGCAGGCCCCGGGATGCGGCGTCAAGGGCGGGTGCGCGACGCGTGCACCCCCTGGGCGTCGCGAACGAGCGTGTCCCGGTCGAGGGTCTCGAGCGGGAGCATCAGCAACGACTCGACCCGCCGATCCAGCTCGTGGTATGTCTCCTCGAACGCCGCCGTGATCTCGGCATCGCTCCCGGAAACGAGCGCGGGATCGGGAAGCCCCCAGTGGACCCGCGGAGGCGTGCCCGGGAAGAGCGGGCACGATTCATTCGCGTGGTCGCAAACGGTGATAAGGAGATCCCACGGCGCACCAAGCACCGCATCGATCGACTTCGGTGTCCGCGCAGTCCAGGTGATCCGATGCCGGGCGAGGGTCATCAGTGCGTACGGATTGACCTTGGCTGCCGGATGAGAGCCGGCGCTTCCGGCCTCGATGCGGCCGACCCCACGCGTCGCCAGGATCGCCTCGGCGATCTGGCTCCGCGCCGAATTACCGGTGCAAAGCACCAGGACCCGGAACGGCGCGCTCATCGGCCGAGCTCGCGGACCATCGTGACCGCCGTGGCACCACAGGCGTGCGCGAACTGCCCGGTGCCTCGGAGCTGCTCGGGGATCGCGTCCCGCGTGGTGCGGATGAAACCGTGGCGCTCGAAGAAGGGGGCGGCGGACGGGGTGAAGAGATAGAGCCCCGTGATCCTGCGTGCCTCCGCCTCTTCCACCAGGCGCGCCACCAAACGGGCGCCGATCCCGGCACCGTGGTGTGTAGGGTCCACCGCCGCTGATCGGAGCAGCGCGAAGGGTGCGCGCACTTCGAGGCCGATCGTCCCGACGACGACACCGCCTGCCTCGGCCACGAAGAAATCCCCGATCCCGGCCGCCACGCCATCGAGGATCAGCCCGTTGGCCGTGAGCAGCCGCTCGACTTCGGGGAGGTCGGCGGGGGTGGCGCTGCGCAGCGTGACCTGCGGTTTGGAGACGGTCGTCATACGGCCACTGCCTCGGCTGGGAAGAATCGTCGGGCCCAGAGTGCGACGTAGACCAGCGACACCAGGACCGGGACCTCGATGAGCGGGCCCACCACCGCCGCCAACGCCTCACCCGAGGCGATCCCGAAGGTGGCCACCGCGACGGCAATGGCAAGCTCGAAATTATTCCCCGCCGCGGTGAAGGCGAGCGAGGCGGTCTCCGGGTATCCGAACCCCAGCCGCCGCGCGATCAGGAACCCGCTGCCGAACATCAGCACGAAGTACACGATCATCGGCAGCGCGATCCGGAGCACGTCGAATGGCCGGTCGAGTATCCGATCCCCCTGCATCGCGAACATCAGGACGATGGTATAGAGCAGCCCGAGCAACGCCGTCGGGCCGATCCGGCGCAGGAAGGTCCCCTCGTACCACGCCTCGCCACGCCGGCGGACAAGGGTCCTCCGAGTGAGCCATCCGGCGAAGAGCGGGATGCCGAGGAAGATCAGCACGCTCCGAGCGATGGCACCCATCGAGATATCGAGCACCTCCGTGGAGGCACCGAACCACCCCGGCACCACGGTCAGGAAGAACCACCCCAGCACCGAGTAGGTGAAGATCTGGAAGAGCGAATTGAGCGCCACCAGCACCGCCGCCAGCTCATTCGAGCCGCAGGCGAGAGAATTCCAGATGAGCACCATCGCGATGCAACGTGCCAGGCCGACCAGAATGAGCCCGTTCCGGTACGCCGGAAGGTCCGGCAGAAAGAGCCACGCCAGGCCGAACATCAGCAGGGGCCCGATGACCCAGTTGAGCACCAGAGAGGTCCCGAGCAATCGGTGATCTCCGAGGTGGCGGCCGATGGTCTCGTATTTCACCTTCGCGAGGACCGGATACATCATCCAGAGGAGGCCCACCCCGATCGGCACGGACACCCCTGCCACCGTGAAGCGGTCGAGCACGGAGCCGAGGCTCGGCCACGCGCGCCCGAGCGCGAGACCGAGCCCCATCGCGAGGAAGATCCAGAGCGGCAGCCACCGGTCGAGGTTGGAGAGCCGACGGGCGACCCCCTGCTCCGCCGAGTCGGTCACGAACAGCACTCCGGACCGCAGCAGCTCTTCCCGCTTCTTGCCGACGCACCGACCAGCGGGAGCGCGGCGTGCGCGGGCTTCGTGGCCCGCACGAATGCTCCCATCACCCGCCCCCCGACCTCGCGCGCGAGGACTTCGGAGTCGAGTCCCGCGTCGCCGAGGAAGCTCTTCGCGTCCTCGAACTCATAGACTCGGGTCGCCTCGATCGAGGGATCCGCGAACCCCGCCTCGCGGAGCTTCGTGACGAACTCCTCCTCGGTCAGCGCCCCGGCCACGCATCCCACCCAGAGCTCCATGCTCTGCCGCACCTCGGCCGGGACCTCGCCGCGGATGACGACATCGCTCACCGCGAACCGGCCCCCCGGCTTCAGGACACGGAACGCTTCGGCCAAGACCTTCGACTTGTCGGCTGCGAGGTTGATGACGCAATTGGAGATGATCACGTCCACGGAGTTGTCGGGGAGCGGGATCGCCTCGATGTCCCCCTTCAGGAACTCGACGTTGGTGGCGCCGGCCTTGAGCGCATTGGAGCGCGCGAGGATGAGCATCTCGTCGGTCATGTCGAGGCCGTACGCCTTGCCGGTGGGTCCGACTCGGTGCGCGGAGAGCAGGACGTCGATCCCGCCCCCGGAGCCGAGGTCGAGCACCACTTCACCTTCATTCAGTTCGGTGAGGGCGGTCGGATTGCCGCAGCCGAGCGAAGCGAGTACCGCCGCTTCAGGGAGGAGCGCAGTTTGGCCGGCAGCGTAGAGGTTGGATGTGATCGGGTCGTCGGTGCCACACGAGGCGCCGCCGCCGCAGCAGGAGCTCTTGGCTCCTTCGGTGGCACGGAGCGCGGCGAGGCCGTACTTCTCGCGGACGGTCTCTTTCAGTTCGTTCGCATCCATCGGTCGATCCTCAGATCATCAAGAAATGTTGATTTGTCGGCGAAAAGAAAAAGTCAGCAGCACTCGGCGACAGGGCCCTGCCGCTCTGCGCTCTCCTTCACTTCGACCAGCGCCCCTACCGCCTGCTCGAGCGCGCCGGGCACGAGGGTGTAGTACGACCACCGGCCCTGCTTCCGATCGGTGACGAGTCCGGCCTCCTTGAGGGTCTTCAGATGGAAGGAGAGCCGGGACTGGGCCGCATCGAGCAGGTCCTGGAGATCGCAGACGCACCGCTCCCCGCCCCGCAGACGCTCGACGATAGCGAGTCGGGTCTCGTCCGAGAGGGCGTGGAACACCCGCGCGGAACGTAGGAGATTGGAAGGAGCGGCGGTGGTCATGGAGGTAATATATCAAGATTTGTTGTTGTGTCAATACCCCCTACGATTGAGCGACCTCGCGCACCAAACAATGGCTTCGCCACAGCAACTGATCGTCGCGAAAGTGCGAAACGACTGACAAAGCGCGAAAAGCTCCGCTGGCCTGATAGTTCCCAGCGAGCCCGCCTGGAGCAGGATCTTTGTGGCCGCACTATGAGCTCCGTGGTGCACCCACAAGCTCACTTGGTCAACGGATCGGAGCTCCAGGTCTCACGGAGCATTTCGCGTTTCCTTTATTGTTCCGCGTTTTCGCGACGATCCGTAGCAGTTGCCGTACTCTGCCCGGCCCCCAACACTTGACATAGGGGGAGGGGGTATTATTGTCCGTTGCAGGTTCACTCAAGGAGAGACCATGAACACCCTCAAGTTGACCATCGATGGCATGTCCTGCGGGCATTGCCTGAGTCGTGTACAGAAGGCCCTCGGCACGGTCGCCGGGCTCCAGCTCACCAGCGTACAGATCGGCCAGGCGACGCTGGAATACGATCCCGCCCAGTACACTCCCGAGGCGATCGCCGAGGTCGTGACGAAGGCAGGGTACCGGGCGCAGGTCGTGGCGCGATGAACACCCTCGTCGTTCTGGGAGGCATCGCGCTCATCGGCGCGATCTACTGGTGGTTCTTCGTGGCCGGACGGAAGGCCACGGCCGCCACCGTTCGGGGCGGCATCCAGGAGATCACGGTCCTGGTCTCGGGTGGCTACGACCCGGCCACGATCCGAGTGCACGCGGGCCAGCCGGTGCGCCTCCTCTTCGACCGGCGCGAGACCAACCCCTGCTCCGAGGAGATCGTCATCCCGGCATTCGGGGTGAAGAAATTCCTTCCGCCCAATGCGCGGACGGCGGTCGAGTTCACTCCCGCCACACCGGGCACCTACGACTTCAGCTGCGGGATGGGGATGCTGCACGGCCGAGTGGTGGTGGAGGCATAGGTGAGCACTGCGACCGACACGAAGATCACCCTCCCGGTCGGCGGGATGACCTGCGCGGCCTGTCAGGCGTCGGTCCAGCGCGCGCTCCAGCAGACGCCGGGCGTGCACAACGCCACCGTCGACCTGATGACCGCGCGCGCGGCGGTGCACTACGACCCCGCCGTCACCGACCCTGAATCGCTCGTGGCCGTGGTGCGGGATATCGGCTATGAAGCCGAGCTCCCGATGCCGGGTCGCACGGCGTTCGAGGAACAGGCCGCGCAGGACAAGGCCCAGATCGAGGAATTCCAGGCGCTCCGGGCCAAGGCGCTCGTGAGCGGGGCGATCGGTGCGGTGGCGATGCTCGCCTCGATGCCCTTGATGCACGCGGGACTGGGATGGGTGCTGCTGCTGCTCACCACCGGGGTGATGTCCTGGGCGGGGCGGCATTTCTACGTGCGGGCGTGGAAGAGCTTCCTCCACCACACCGCCGACATGAACACGCTCATCGCGGTCGGCACCGGCGCGGCGTTCCTCTATTCGGTGATCGCGACGGTGGCGCCCGACTTCTTCCGCGAGCGCGGGGTGGCCCCCGACGTCTACTACGAAGCGGTGATCATCATCATCGCGCTGATCCTCACCGGGAACACCTTCGAGGCCCGTGCCAAGCGGCAGACCTCGGCGGCGCTCCGTGCGCTCGCCGACCTGCAGCCGAAGCTGGCGCGGGTGGAGCGCGACGGACGGGAGCTGGACGTTCCGATCGAGCAGGTGATCGCGGGTGACCTCATCCTCGTGCGCCCGGGGGAGCGGATCCCCGTCGATGGCGAAGTGGTGAGCGGCGCCTCGGCCGTGGACGAGTCGATGCTGACAGGGGAGTCGCTCCCGGTCGAGAAGATGGTCGGTGCGCGGGTCATCGGCGGGACGGTGAACCGGACCGGCGCGTTCCGGTTCAAGGCCACCACCCTCGGCGCCGACAGCGTGCTCTCGCGGATCGTGCAGATGATGCGGGACGCGCAGGGCTCGCGCGCGCCGATCCAGGGGCTCGCGGACCGGATCAGCGCCATTTTCGTGCCTACGGTGCTGATGATCGCGGTGGTGACGTTCGTGGTCTGGTTCCTCGCCGCCGGGCAGGGCCAGGGGGTGCGCGCCTTCGCGGCGGCGGTGGCGGTGCTGATCATCGCCTGCCCCTGCGCGATGGGGCTCGCGGTCCCGACGGCCGTGATGGTCGCGACCGGACGCGCCGCCTCGTTCGGGGCGCTCATCAAGGGGGGCGAAGCGCTCCAGCGCGCGGGGGATATCACCACCGTGGTGCTCGACAAGACGGGGACCGTGACCGAGGGTCGGCCGACCGTGACCGACCTCGTCGTCGCTCCCGGATCCACGCTGGCCCCCGACGAGATGCTGCGACTCGTTGCTTCGCTCGAACGGGCCTCGGAGCATCCGCTGGCCGAAGCGGTGGTCCGCCACGCTGCCGAGCGGCAGCTCGTCGCCGGTGCGGCCGAGAGCGTGCAGGCGGTCCCGGGCAAGGGGATCACCGGGGTCGTGGAAGGGCGAGCGCTGCTCATCGGGAACGCCGCGCTGCTCGCCGACTGGGCCATCGATCCGGCGCCGCTCGCGGCGCAGGCCGAGGCCCTGGCCACGCAGGCGAAGACCACGATGTTCGTGGGCGTCGACGGCGCGCTGGCGGGACTCTTCGCGGTGGCCGACCCGCTCAAGTCCACCTCGGTGGCCGCGATCCGCCGGCTGCGCGCGCTCGGGCTCGAGGTGGTGATGCTCACCGGCGACCTGCGCCCCACGGCTCTGGCGGTGGCGACCGCCGCCGGGATCGACCAAGTAGTGGCCGGCGTGCTTCCCGAGGGGAAGGTCGCGGAGATCAAGCGGCTGCAGGCCGAGGGGAAGGTGGTGGCGATGGTGGGGGACGGCGTGAACGACGCCCCAGCCCTGGCGCAGGCCGACGTGGGGATCGCCATCGGGTCCGGGGCCGACGTGGCCGTCGAGGCCGCGGACATCACGCTGATGCGCGGCGACCTCGGCGGGGTGGCCGACGCCATCGCCTTGTCGCGCCGGACGATGGCCACGATGAAGCAGAACCTCTTCTGGGCCTTCGCCTACAACGTGATCGGGATCCCGGTGGCGGCGGGTGCCCTCTACCCGGCGTTCGGGCTGATGCTGAGTCCGGTGCTCGCGAGCGGGGCGATGGCGTTCAGCTCGGTGAGTGTCGTGACGAACAGTCTGCGGCTCCGCGGGTTCCGGCCTGCCTAGGACGGATCAGAGCGAATCCGAGATCGACAATAATTTCACCACGAAGGCACGAAGAACTCCAACTGATCTGCGGGTGCGACGGGGAATTCTCCTCAGGTACCACAACGATCACTGTGGTGCATGTTCGGCGGGTGTTCTTCGTGCCTTCGTGGTGAAACAGTTCGACAGACCGCGGCGGTGATGGGATCTGTACTTCTTTGAAGAGAGCTCGAACGATGACGAACGAACTGGCGACCTGCGGCTGCGGCGTGATCCACGAGGGGCGAAAGGCCGTGGCGGTGGATGCCGACCTGAAGGAGCGGAACGGCAACCGGCTCAAGCGGATCGAGGGGCAGGTGCGCGGGCTGCAGAAGATGGTCGAGGAGGACCGCTACTGCGCCGACATCCTGGTCCAGATCTCCTCGGTGCAGGAGGCGCTGCGGTCGGTATCGCGCGAACTGATGCGCAATCACCTCAAGCACTGCGCCACCCACGCCTTCAAGCAGGGCGAGGCGGAGACCGAGGCGATGTATGACGAGCTGGTGGAGCTCTTCCACAAGCACGCTCGGTGAGCCGATGCTCCTGATGGACCGGGAGAATCTCCTCGCCCGTGGCTGGTCGCACGTGGTGAGCACGACCGACGACATCGCCGAGCTGGAGGCGCTCCGGATCCGGGTGGGGGCGCCGCCGCCGGCGTTGCAGCACAAGGGCCGACGCCCCCACCTCGACCTGAAGTGGGAGGGGCGGGAGCGGGCGCTGGTGGATCCCGCCGTGACTGTGTTCGAGACCACGCGCGATCTGCTGCGGTACCTGAACCGCGTAAGGAGTGAGGGGTAAGGGGTGAGGGGGCCCACCTGGCGGGATCCTCCCCTGAGCCCCCTCACTCCTCACCTCTCACGGAGTCCCTACAGCAACCCCCTCCGCTTCAACCGATCGTACTGCTCCACCACCGCCTTCGCGGCCTGGGCCGGCGGCACGTCGAGGGTCAGCACTCCCCGGCCTCGCATCTGGGCCAGGGCCTCCGCTCGCGCGCCCAGGAGCTCCTCCGCGGCGGCCCGCCGGAAGGCATCCGCGGCGGTGACCGCATGGGCGAGCGCCGTCCGCTCCATCGCGGGGTCGCGGAGCGTCACCGCCAGGGGAAGGTGGCGCGGCCGGAGGGTCGCGACCTGCGCCAGCACCGCGTCGCTCGCGGTGCGGTCGATCACGTCGGTGAACAGCACGGTGAGCGCCCGCTTCCGGTTGTGCGCCGCAAGGAAGGCGAAGGCGCCGGGATAATCCGGCTCCACCAACTTCCCCTCCGTCCGGGCGAGCGCCTCGACGAATGCCTTCAGCGCCCGGCGCCCCCGCCTCGGCGGCAGATAGGCCTGGATGGTGTCGGCGAAGACGAGGAGGCCCACGTCGTCGTCGTGCTCCACGGCGCTGTAGGCGAGGAGGAGCGCGGCGTCCACCGCGCTCTCCAGGCGGGCGCGGCCGTCGATCTCGGCGGTGAGCATCCGGCCGGCGTCGAGAAGGATGAGGACCTGCTGGCGCCGTTCGTCCTCGTAGCGCCGCGCCATCACCTTGCCCCGCCGGGCAGTGGCCTTCCAGTCGATGCTCCGGGTGTCGTCGCCGGGCACCCACTCTTTGAGCGTCTCGAAGACCCGTCCCTCCCCGAGATGTCGCACGTTTCGGAGTCCTGCCTCACGGCGGCGCTGAATCCGCGTGGGGAGCGCGCGGAGCGCCCCCGCTGTGAGGTCGGGGAAGACGAGCGCGGTCCAGGGCTGTACCCTGAGTGCGCGCACATCCGCCAGCCCCAACGGACCGCGCGCCTTGATCCAGATTGTGCCGCCGCTCCCTTCCCCGCGCCGGAGCGGAGTGAGCGTGACCCATTCCGTCACCGACCCGCCCGCCGGGATCTCGACATTGCGGATGGGGGTCGGGCCGGTGAAGAGGGGGGCGGGGAACGATTCGCGCAGGGAGAGCCGTGCCCGGCGCGCTGACCGGTTGGTCCAGCGATAGCGGATCGGGAGGGGACGTCCGACGCTGAAGGCCGGCGGTGGTTCACGCTCGATGCCGAGTGCGGCGACGTCCGGGGCGAGGAGCGCGTCCACCAGGAACGCCACGACCCAGCAGAGATCGAGCGCCGCCGCGATGAACACACCGTCGGGGTGGATCGAGGCGAGCGCCCACGTCGGGGCAAGCAGCAGCGCGCCGAAGAGCCACCGGCGCGTCGGGAGCGGGATCACCGGGGCGCCTCGACTCCCTCAAGGACGGTCTCGAGCGCCTTGTCGGCCGTCACCCCTTCGAGCTCGAGCTCCGGGGCCACGATGATCCGGTGCCGCAGCACCGCCGGGGCCGACCCCTTCACGTCGTCCGGGGTGACGTAGGCACGTCCGTCGAACAGGGCCGCGGCCTGGCTCGCCTTGAGCAACGCCACGGTGGCGCGCGGACTCGCGCCCATCGTGATCCCGGCGGCGGCGCGCGTGGCCCGCACGACGCTGGCGATATACCCCTGCACCGCGGGGGTGGCCGAGATCCTCCGGCTCACCCGTTGCAGGTCGGCGAGCCCGGCGCGGTCGAGGCACCGCTCCACCCCGTACGTCCGGGGATCATCGCTCTCGAACCCGCCGAGCACCCGCGCCAGGATCCCCTGTTCGGTGGCCGCGTCGGGATAGTCGATGATCACCTTCACCAGGAAGCGGTCGAGCTCTGCTTCCGGCAACGGATAGGTCCCTTCGAATTCGACCGGATTCTGGGTGGCGAAGACCGTGAACGGGGCCGGCAGCGGATGGGTCTCCCCATCCACCGTCACGCTCCGCTCCTGCATCGCCTCGAGCAGCGCGGCCTGGGTCTTGGCGGGAGCCCGGTTCACCTCGTCGGCCAGGCAGAGGTCGGTGAAGAGAGGGCCGGGCCGGAAGCGGAACGCGCCCGCCCCCTCCAGCAGGCTCACCCCGGTGATGTCGCTCGGCATCAGGTCGGGCGTGAACTGGATCCGGCGGAAGTCGAGGCCGGCGCATTCACCCAGCACGCGGACCAGGAGCGTCTTGGCCGTCCCCGGCACTCCCTCGAGCAGCACGTGCCCGCGGGCGGTGAGCGCGATCAGCAGTTCGCGGACCGCGGCCTCCTGACCGAGGACCACCCGGCCCAGCTGGTCGAGGAGCTTGCGGAGGAGCGCCTGTGCGCGGGCGACCTCGTCGGGGGTCAGGGTCGAAGTTCCTGCCATATCTCCTCCACAGCATTGGCGGCGGCGAGCACCTCGCTGGTGCCCTGCCCCGGCCGAGTGAGTTCCATCAGGTGCGCCACGGCGCGCCGCGCCGTACCGCTGCGGACACGTTCGAGGAGCGCGGCGAGCCACGCGCGGGGATCGTCGCGCGCCGGTCTCCCGTCGGCAGAAAGGCGCCGACGGAGGCCACGCACGAGCGCGAGCACCGCGACATCGTGTCCCTTGCTCGCCGCGAGGGTCCGGGCCAGTGCGCCGACGTGCTCGAGCGCCGATCGACGGCTCGTGGTCGGCAGCAGGCGGATCGGTCCGGTGCGCACCATGCTCGCCACCAGCGCAAGGATCCCCACCAGCACCGCCTGCCAGAGGATCCAGCCAAGGGGAGTGCGTCCGCTCCAGCTCAGGATGGCCCCGGTGAGGGAGCCGTGGGCGCCATAGTCGTGATGGTATTCATCCACCAGGACCTCGGAGGTCCCCGCCGGGATGAGCGACAGCGCGAACTCACCCGCTTGGGTCTCGCGGAGCGCGCGATTGGTGAACAGCGCGGCGTCGGCGACGAGCGTCACCGTCCGACCGTCGAACCGGCGGACGCGGACGGCCAGCGGCGCCCCGGACGGGGCGCGAAGAAGCGTGTCGACCAGGCCGCGCGGCCCGGGGGCGCAGGCGCGGAGACCGAGGTCTGCGCGGCGCGTCGAGTCGGCAAAGCTCGAATCGTGGATCGGTACCAGTCTTGCCCGCACCGAGGGGAGGCGGATCGGGGTCCCCTCTACCGTGCCGGACCCGGGCACCCCCGCGACGCCGAGGGTGTCCCACCGCCACCCGGCGCACGCCATCGCGAGGCGGCTCCCCTGCCCGACCAACAGGAGGTCACCTCCCTTGCTGGCCCACCGTTTGAGTGCGCCCTGATCCTCGAAGTCGAGCCAGAGGTCGGGAGCCAGGATCGCCAGGACGGCGCCCCCAGGCGCTGGTGCCGGGAGGGTGGAGAACGGCCGCCGCCACCGGACGACGTGATGGCCGAGGCGGTCGAGCGCGTCGGCCCAGGCCCGCGCGCCGTTCGGCTCGGCGCGGAAGGTGCTCAGGCGGGGATCGAGCGTGCCGGTGCGCGCCGTCAGTGCCTCGGCCATGAACAACGCCCCGAGGCCCACGAACGCCGCGAGCCCGATCGCGAGCTCACGCCGCGGGCGCATCGGCCGCCTCTCGCAGCTCCTGCATCCACCCACGATACGCTTCGGCGGAGATCGGTTCCGCGGCGAATGCGGTGCGATAGAGCCCACCCAGCAGCACGGCGAAGCGACTCCGGCGCGCGGGGTCGAGCCGGGCGCGCGCCAGGAGCTCGCGCGGCGTGGCGCTGGCGCGATACGCGAGGAGCCCGCGCCGATCGAGGGAGAGCATCGCGGCGTGGAACCCCGCCAGCATCGCGGACCCATACGCGCCGCGGGCCATCAGCTGGTCGGCGCGCCGCCAGAACCAGTCTTCGTCCCGCAGGGGTGCGCCCCCGCCGGCCGCGACCCCATCCTCCCCGGCCGCCGCCGCCGCGCTCCGGGTGAGTCGGATCGCCGCGTGGATCAGGAACCCGGCCGCCACCAGGCCGAGGAGGAACCGGAGCGGCATCCCCGCGCGCTCCAAGCGATCCATCGGGATCGAGAACCACTCGGCGACCGCGCGCAGGAAGTGGAGGAGCGCACTGAACCACCCCGGCACCGTGTCGAGCGCGGGAGCCTGGGGCCAGGCGTACGCCGGGTCCGTGAAGACCGAATCGAGCGCCCGCCGGAGCGAATCCGCGGGCGCGCCGAACATGATCAGGCCGGGGGCATCGCCGCGGACGCCAGCTCGAGGTCGAGCCCTTCCTTGCGCACGCGGAGATCGTAGTAGGTCACCATCTGGAGCACGAAGTAGTATCCGCTCACCGCAAGGCTGAAGAGGATCACTCCGCCGAAGAGCGCCAGCATCATCCCGCCGGCCGACTCCGCACCCTTGCCCGCCATCCCCATCCCGACCCCGACCGCGACCGAGACACCGAACATCACGATCCAGAGCAGGACGTAGACCATGAGCATCGCGCCGATGATGGCACCACGTCGACCCTTGGTGAGCGACCAGGAGCGCTCGATCGCCTTGAAGACCCCCGTGTCGGCCTCGGCCACGAGCGACGAGGTGGTCACGAAGAGCGCCGCCATGACATAGAGGATGGCGACGAAATAGGCGATCAGCCAGATCACCATCCCGACACCGAACGCCACCCCGGGCTTGCCACCGGCCGCGCCCATCGCACCGATCCCGAAGATCGCCATCGGGATGTAGAGCACGATCTCGGCGAGGATGATGATCCCGGCCTCGACGAACAGCAGTCCCAGCATCGGGAAGAAGAGCTTGAACGCCTGCGTCAAGGCGGTCATGGCGTCCGTCTCCTCGCCGAGCATCGTCTTGTGCGCGATCCAGCCGAGGGCGGTCCGCGCGATGAGGAGGGCCACCGAGAAGACGACCACCAACCACGCGAGCTTGCCGAACAGGGCGAACATCAGCTGCGTCTGCTCCTGCGGCGACCCGCCCGGCTGCGCCAACTGCGCCATGTCGGTGAAGGTCTTGATGTTGTTGAGCAACATCAGGGAGGGGATGATGAGGCAGGCGACCAGGACCACGAGGATCGCGCCGAAGCGGCGGCGGAAGATCGTGAAGGCACGGTCGAGCAGTTCCCCCAATGACAGGGGACGCAGGGCGAATTCGGCCATGCGGACACTCCGGAGGCGAGGCGTGGGCGGGGGGCGGGCCGCGAACGGGACCCGGGGGAGGGACGTTCGCAGGTCTGCGAAGGGCTCGCAAGGGGGTTGCGCCGTGACGCCGGCAGGACTGATTTGACCCAATGACCGCCGGCTATTCGCCTGTTGACCTCCGGCCTCGGCACGAGGTGGAGACCCCCGAACACGTCACGCTCCGCTACGAAGTCGCGGGGCTCGGGTCGCGCGCGATGGCGGCCATCGTGGACCACGCCCTCCTCCTCCTCCTGCTCATCGGACTCGGCACCATCAGCGACATCATCCCCGGAGGAGACCTGGTGCAGGTGCTGGGGGGGTTCCTTCTCATCTGGGGCTACTTCACCGGCTTCGAGGCGTGGTGGCAGGGGCACACCCCCGGCAAGCGGTGGCTGGGGCTGCGGGTCGTACTCAACGACGGGCGCCCGGTCGGGTTCGAGGCGGCGGCCCTCCGCAACGTGGTCCGGGTCGCTGATTTCTCCCTCCCGCCGCCGTACATCGCCGGAATACTCGCGATCTTCTTCCACCCCCAAGCGAAGCGGCTCGGCGACATGGTCGCGGGCACGCTCGTGGTGCGTGACGCCCCGGAGCCGGCGGCCGGACGCGTGGCGTCCGTGGTGGTGCGCCGGAACGTCGCCCTGGCGACACCGTCGCTGACGGCCCGGCTCACGCCGGACGAGTACGAAGTGCTCGGCGAGTTCGTCGCGCGCACCGAGGGACTCGAGTTCGAGCCGGCCATGCGGCTCGCGGCGGGGCTCGCCAGCCGGTTCGCATCACGCTTCCCCGACCGTCCCAAGGACTCACTCGAGTTCCTCAAATGGCTGCACCAGGAGGAGCAGGAACGACGCGCCGCCGGCCGGGGCGGCACGGTCGGTGAGATGGCAGCACTCCGCCTCGCCGCCCGGCAGGAGGAGCGGTGGCAGCGCTTCGCCACGCTCGCCGACCTGGCCGCTCGCCGTGGCCTCGACTCCTTCTCGGCAGATCAGCTTCCCGATTTCGCCGCCCGCTACCGCGAGGTGGCGGCCGACCTCGCGCGGCTCCGGACCTACCGGGCGCCCGCAGCGCTCCTCGCGCGGGTCGAGCGGCTGGCCGCCGCCGGCCACAACGCGCTCTACCGCCGGAATGAACGGCCCTGGTCGCGACTCGGCCCCATCCTCCTTCGGGAGGCGCCGGCGGCGGTCGTTCGCTCGTGGCGCCTGGTGGGGTTGGCGGTCGCCCTCCTCGTGGCCACGAGCGTGGCCGGCTACGCCACCCTTCGCGAGCGCCCCGCGCTCGCGGAAGAGGTGATCCCCCCCGTGATGCTCGAGCGCGCCTCCTCCGCGCACCGGCGCCTCGAGGAGGGACTGACCTACGTCGAGGCCGAGGCGAAGGAAGCACCCGCGCTCGCGGGGTTCCTGATGACGCACAACATCGGGGTGGCGTTCAACTGCTTCGCCGGCGGGCTCCTGCTCGGGGTCGGGGCGCTCATCCTGCTCGGCTCCAACGGGCTCTCCCTCGGCGCGATCTTCGGGCACTTCGTGAACGTCGGGGCCGGGTGGTACCTCGGCTCCTTCATCCTCGGCCACGGCGTCCTCGAGCTGTTCGCGATCTGCGTCGCCAGCGCCGCCGGATTCCGGCTGGGACGCGCGCTCTGGTCCCCGGGCGACCTGACGCGGAGCGACGCCCTGATGCAGGAAGGGAGAGTGTCGCTGCGGATGCTCGGATTCGTGGTGGTGCTGCTGGCGATCGCGGGAACGATCGAAGGGCTCGCCTCGGCCACGGGGGCGAGCTTCACCTACCGCGCGGGCCTGGCTGCGGCGAGCGCGGTATTCCTCGTCCTCTACCTCGTCAACGGCGCCCGGTGGGCGTCGACGATCGACGCGCCCTGAGCGCCGCCCGTCCCGGCCAGATCCACGCAGGGGTCCGGTTGCTCGGACGAGGCCCGGGGCACCGCCCCGGCACTCGGGCACGCCGCGTCACGGAGACTCGGCGGAAGGTCACGCGGTCTTCAGGAGTTCGCGCATCCGGAGCGCCAAGCGTTCGACCTCTTTGAGACTGGACACCGTCTCGGGGTCGATCTTTTCGGCGTTGAGGAGGAGGAGCTGGACCTCGGCCAGGAGCGCCGCCAAGGGGTTGGCGATGTCATGGCGGAATTTTCGGTAGCGCTCAGCGGTGTCGTCGGTCATTCAGGTCAGGTGAGGGACTGGAACAGGCTGCGGAGGTGATGCGGGCCGAGCCCCCGGGCCGCGGCCCAGAGGTCGGCCTCGCTTGCCGCGCAGAGGATCTCCGCCGTGACCACGTCACCCTGGTGCCCCCCGAAAATGATCCGTCCGCGCCACACCCCATCCTCGGAGAGGCGGGCGATGACGCGGACGGGGATGTCGACACCGGCGGCCAGAAGCGGGGGGAAATCCCGCTCGATGGGCGGAGGAGGGTCTTGAACGACCTTCCGGGCCGGTTGCAGGGGCATCAGGGATGCTTGGCCAAGGTTCTCTAAAGTCGTAAATGACAGCGACTTACGCAAGGGTTTTTGGGCTCTTGACGCCCCCGGGCCCGGGCCCCTACCTTACAGCTCTACCCGCGCACCATCTCCCGATCACATCTTCGTCGGTCCGAGCGCCCCCAGGCGCACACCGTTCCCGTATCACGACCCCTCGACAGCCCCGTCCTCGCCAGGATCCCGCCGGCCCCGTGCCGGAGCCCCTCCCCACCGGGAGTCCCACGCCCGTGGATATCGCCGAACTGAAGCAGAAGTCGGTCGCCGAGCTGCACGCGCTTGCCGAACAGCTGAGCATCACGAACTACTCGGGGCTCCGGAAACAGGACCTGATCTTCCGGATCGAGCAGGCGCTGCTCGACCAGGAAACGGTGATCCGCGGTGAAGGGGTCCTTGAGATCCTCCCGGAAGGCTACGGCTTCCTGCGCAGTCAGGACTGGAACTACCTGTACGGTCCCGACGACATCTACGTCTCCCCCAGCCAGATCAAGCGGTTCGACCTCCGCACCGGCGACACGGTGATGGGTCAGGTGCGCCCCCCGAAGGAAGGGGAGCGCTACCTCGCGCTGCTCAAGGTCGAGAGCGTCAACTACGAAGAGCCCGAGAAGACCAAGCACCGGATCGCCTTCGACAACCTCCGGCCGCGCTACCCCGACGAGAAGATCAGGCTCGAGCGGAAAACGCCCGACCTCTCGATGCGGGTGGTGGACCTCCTCTCGCCGATCGGCAAGGGCCAGCGCGGCCTGATCGTCGCACCGCCCAAGGCCGGCAAGACGATCCTGCTGCAGAAGCTCGCCAACTCGATCGCCGAGAATCACCCGGAGTGCACGCTCATCGTGCTGCTGATCGACGAGCGCCCCGAGGAAGTGACCGACATGCAGGAGAACGTGAAGGCCGAGGTGATCTCGTCGACCTTTGACGAGCCGGCCGACCGTCACGTGCAGGTGGCCGACATGGTCATCGAGAAGGCGAAGCGGCTGGTGGAGCATGGACGAGATGTGATCATCCTGCTCGACTCCATCACCCGCCTGGCGCGCGCGCACAACGTGGTGGTGCCGCACTCGGGCAAGATCCTCTCGGGTGGTGTCGACGCCAATGCGCTCCAGAAACCGAAGCGTTTCTTTGGCGCGGCGCGCAACATCGAAGGGGGCGGGTCGCTCACCATCATCGCCACCGCGCTCATCGACACCGGAAGCCGGATGGACGAGGTGATCTTCGAGGAGTTCAAGGGCACCGGCAACATGGAGCTCGTGCTCGACCGCCGTCTGGCCGACCGGCGCATCTGGCCCGCCATCGATGTGCAGAAGTCGGGCACCCGCAAGGAAGAGCTCCTGATGGACAAGGACGCCCTGGCCCGGACCTACTTGCTCCGCAACTTCCTGGCCGACCTCCCGCCGGTCGAGGCGATGGAGTTCCTCCTGGAGCGGATCAAGCGGACGAAGAACAACAAGGAGTTCTTCGCCACGATGGCGCAGTGAAGGGACCTGGGGAGGGGGGCCATGGGAGTCCGTGCAACCGACGGAGTCCCCGGACCCGCCTCCCCATTTCCTAGGCCCCAGGCACATCACCGATGGCCACCATACCACGCACCGGCCGTATCCTCGCCCTCGACTGGGGGGAGATCCGTTTCGGGGTGGCGCGGTCCGACGAGACCCAGATGCTCGCTTCCCCGCTCGAGACGCTCACGCGCCGGGCGGGGAAACGTTTTCCCATGCTCCGTTTCCTCGAACTCGTGGCCGTGGCCGAGGCAGCAGGGATAGTCGTGGGGCTCCCGATCAACCTCGAAGGCCTCGAGACCGCTTCCGCCTTGGCCGCGCGCGAGCTCGCCGCCGCCGTCGGCGAGCGGAGCGCCCTTCCGGTCGAGTTGATCGACGAGCGGATGACGACGGTCCGTGCGCTCCGCGCAATCCAGGAACAGGGAGGATCGACCCGGGGGCGGAAGGAGGATGTCGATGCGCTTGCCGCGAGCATCCTGTTGCAGGGATTCCTGGATATGCGGCGGCACCAGTGAAGCGCTGGGGCGCTGGGGCGCTGGGGCGCTGGGGGATCGTGCTGGCGCTCGCGGGATGCGCGGGCCCATCGCCAACGGCACCGCGGGTGCGGATCGTCGTACCCGCCGGGGCGAACTTCCATCAGGTGACCGACACCCTCGTCGCCCATGACCTGGTGAGCCACCCTCTCTGGTTCCGTATCCTCGCCAAGGTGCGCGGGGTCCAGCGGAGCACACAGGCGGGGACGTACGAACTTCCCCAGGGCCAATCGGCGTGGGCGCTCCTCACGGCGCTCCGCGACGGGCGGGTCGCGCTGCGGCGCTTTACCTCCCCCGAAGGGCTCACCCTCCCCGAGGTGGCGGCGGAGGCGGTACGGCAGCTCGGCCTCCCCGCCGACTCCTTCCTCGCCGCCGCGCGCGACACCGGGCTGATCCGTTCGCTCGGCATCGACGGCAAGGACCTCGAGGGATATCTCCTTCCCGAGACCTACACGATCCCGGTCACCACCACCGCGCGCGAGCTCGTGAAGCTGATGGCCGAGCAGTTCGTGGCGAGCTGGGACCCGGCGTGGGGCCTCGAGCTCACGGACCGGAGACTCGACCGCCGCCAGGTGATCATCCTGGCGAGCATCGTGGAGGGGGAGGCACGGGTCGATGCGGAGCGCCCGATCATCGCGGCGGTGTACGACAACCGGATCCGCCTGGGAATGCCGCTCCAGGCCGACCCGACGGTGCAGTACGCCTACATGCTGAAGCACGGGCATCGGAGGAAGCGGCTCTACCTCAAGGACTATACGATCCGCTCACCCTACAACACCTACCTGATCTCCGGACTGCCCCCGGGTCCGGTGAATTCTCCCGGGCTCGCGAGCATCCGCGCGGCGGTATTCCCGGCGTCGGTGCCCTATCTCTATTTCGTGGCGGATACGGGGGGGCATCACGTGTTCACCTCGACGTACGGGGAGCATCTGCGGGCTATTCGACGGATTCGAGGAACGAGATGAGAGTGCAAGGGGCGAGTGGGCGAGAAAGCGAGCAAGCAGAAAGGGGCGCCGACCGGTGCCCCTTTGCCCTTTCTCGCTCGCACGCCGACTCGTCTCTTGCACTCCTCACTCGTCACTGGGCATACAGCCGCGCGGCCCCCTCCGGATCCGTCGCCGTCAGGATCCCCCCCGCCACCGCCACTCCCGCCGCACAGAGCTTCAGGATCTCCGCGATATCGTCGGGCCGCACCCCTCCGATCACCACCGCTGGGACCTTCACCATCGCCAGGAGTCGCCGCACCCCCTCGGCGCCGAGCGCGGCGCCGGCATCTGCTTTCGTGGCCGTGGTGCGCCAGGGGCCGATGCCGACGTAGTCCGCCCCGGCGGTCGCGGCGGCCTCCTTCTCGTCCCCCACGCTCGCGCCGATGGTGAACCCCGGGGGCGCGATCTTCCGCGCCAGTGCGATCGGAAGGTCGTCGCTGCCCAGGTGCACGCCGGCGCATCCGGCCGCGAGCGCGATGTCGAGCCGGTCATTCAGGAAGACCGGGACCGTGAGCGCACGCCTCAACTCGCGGGCGAGTGCGACGACTTCGCGGTCCGCGCCTTCCTTCCACCGGAGCTGCACGCTGGTGACGCCACCATTCACGGCCGAGACGGCCGTGGCCACAGGGTCGCGGTGGCCGAGGAGGGGGATGTCGAGGATGAGCATCAGACGGAGAGATTCGGCTAGATTCATGGCGGGGAATCTATGGTGCTGGGTGTTGTGTGTTGGGTGTTGAGGTGCGACCAGCCTCAAGCCCACGACACGACCCACAACACGCAAAACTCAACACGCAACACCGCTCGCCATGGCTACAACGATCCGTATCTCCCCGAAGGGCGCCGCCCGCTGGGTGGAGGGCCATCCCTGGATCTACCGCACCGACGTACTCGGCGAGGCCGAGTTGCCGGGGGTCGTCCACGTGGAGGACCGCCGCGGCAAGTTCCTGGGTCAGGCGCTCTGGAGCCCGAAGTCGGAGATCCGACTGCGGCTGATCGAGCCGACCAAGCGCAAAGTGGATGGGGAGTGGTGGCGGGAGCGGATCACCTCCTGTCTGGCCCGTCGCGACGGGATCGACGCCACGGCGTACCGCGTGGTCCACGGCGAAGGGGACGGGCTCCCGTCGCTGGTGGTCGACCTCTACGACCGTTGGCTGGTGGTGCAGCTCCTCTCGGCCGGCCTCGAGACGATGCGCGACGACATCATCGCGGCGCTGGTCGACGTGCTGAAGCCCGACGGGATCCTGCTCCGGAACGATGCCAGCGTCCGGAAGCACGAAGGACTCGACGAAGGGATCGAGCTGGTGCACGGTGCCGTGCCCGAGACCGTCGAGGTGCGCGAGGGGTCGGTCAAGTTCCTGGCGGCGCCCTGGAGCGGGCAGAAGACGGGGGCGTTCCTCGACCAGCGGGACAACCGCGTCATCGCTGGTGCGCTGGCTCGCGAAGGAGGGACCGCGCTCGACTGCTTCGCCTATCACGGTTCCTTCGCGATGCACCTCGCCAAGCGGTCCGGCCGGGTGACCGCCGTGGA
>JANMWE010000183.1:0-2028 GCA_031393795.1 Gemmatimonadota bacterium | reverse complement strand
GGGGTCAGGTCGTGCACGTCGAACTTGAGGTCGAGCCCGGCCGAGTCGGCGGTGAGGACCACGTTCCCGACCGCGCGCCCTGCGGCGTCGAACAGGGCCACCGGGAGCGCGTCGGCCTTGGTGCGGGGAACGCCCATCGATACGGCGCAGGCGGTGAGGCCTGCGCTGAGCGCGAGCGCAGCGAGGAGGAGCGGCAGAGCGCGCGTACTCAGCGTCACAGGGTCACCGGTGCGGGAAGTCGGGAAGCGCTCACCAGGCCGGTCACTTCGCCATCGGGGCCGCGGAAGGGAGCGACGAGGGTGTCGTACTCGCGCCTCCCGGAGGGGAGGGGGAGCGGCGCACGCACATGGAGGACGTCGCCGGTCGAGAAGACCACACGATGGTGTTCGGCCAACAGCAGCGCGAGGTCGGGAGCGAGCACGTCATAGACCGTGCGGCCGAGGAGCTCGTCGCGGGTGAGGCCCGCGGCCTCCCGGGCGAAGGCCTCGCTCGTCATCGTGAACCGCTGGCTGGTCCGGTCGATCACGTAAAAGAGATCGGGGAGCACGGACAGCACGGCATCGCGCTCGACCACCCGGCGCTCCAGCTGCCGCTCGAGCGCGCGAGCCTCGTCGGCGAGGGCGCGCACGCGGTCGGCCAGGGCGTGCTCCTCCCGCCGGCGCTGCGCGATCGCGAGTTCCACCTGCCGCTCCAGGTCGGAGCGCACGGGATCGGGGCCGGTGGCCCCTGCCACGGTGACCAGCGTCCGCTCGGAACGGCGGACGCTCCGCACGGTGGTCGCAAGGAGCAGCCCGGTGAACGCCGCGGTGTCGAGGAAACTGTGCAGCAACACCAGCGAGTCGTTGAGCGCGGGACCGACCAATGGGCCCCGATGCTGGGTCGTGGCGATGATGGCCACGGCCGCGATCATGAAGGACGCGAGCAGCGTCGCCCGCCGGCCGAGGCGGAAGGCGGTCCAGGAGAGGAATGCGATCGGCAGGGCCAGCAGGAGCGTGGCGGTCCCGGTGGGGAGCCAGGGACCAAAGGTGGTGAACAGGAGGGCGCAGAGCACCACACCGCTCCCCACCGCCAGCAAGGTGCGGGGTCCGCGGAAGAGAGGGAACCCGAGTCGCCCGATGAGCACCACGAGCGGCGCCACAAGGATCACCCCGCCGGCGTCGCCCAGCCACCAGGTGGTCCAGACGATCCCGACCCGTGCCGTGGGCAGGACCCCACCGAGCAGGAGGACCGAGGTGCCCACGGTGGCGCTGAGGGTGGTGGCGAGGAGCCCGGCGAGGAGCGCGTAGGCCAGCGCGTCCCGCGGACGACCGAGGTCCTCCTCCACTCCGCGGACCAGCTCCACCAGGGTGCTGCCGGCCAGCGCCATCAGCGCGCTGCCGGTCGCGATCCCGACGGCGAGCGCCATCGCCACCGGGCGCTCGATCAGCCCACCCTGGAGGTAGAACCAGAGGTTGTACGCGAACGAACCGAGCCAGATCCCGGGCCAGACGCCCGCGCCCCAGAGGATCAGCGCACCGACGGCGAGGCCCGAGGGGACCCATACCGCCGTGACGTTGCCGGGATCGATCGCGACATACTGCCCGAGCCGCGCCGTGACGGCGTAGGCGATCGCGATCGAGACCACACGGGCCGGATAGGCAAGGGGGCGTGCGAGCATGGGAGGAAAGTCAGCGACGGGATCTCGAGGCCGCGACCGCGGTCCGAGATCCCGTCGAGGGCCGGCGCGGGATGCGCCGGAGGGTCACTCGCCGTCGCCGGTGGGCAAGAGCGTACGCCACAAGGTCTCCGAGCCCTTCCGGAATCCCTTCACGGTGATCTTGATCCCCTCGGGGGAGATCACCACGGTGTAGGTCTTGCCGTCGAGCTCGAGCTCGCGCTTGATCGCCTTGTCGAGTTTGGTCGCCATCGGGTTCTCGGGTCGAAGGTGGTGGCGTGATGCCGGCCGGTCGCGCCGGGTCGTTTCACGATTGGGTCAGGTCAGACAGGGGGGAAGCTGTCGCCATCGCCCGTTCCGGTCAACCCTGAGGG
>JANMWE010000191.1:0-2887 GCA_031393795.1 Gemmatimonadota bacterium | reverse complement strand
GGTGAAGATCTTGTTGATCGACCCGAGATTGAACGCCGTCTCGACCGTGTTGGCCCGCCCCGCCGCGCGGTCGGCCATCCCGTAGGCGCGCTGGAACACCGGCGCGCCGTTCCGGGCCAGCACCGCCACGCCGCTGAACTCATCCTTTGCGGCGAGACTGTCGAGGAAGGCGCCGAGCCGGCGGATGAGCTCCGCCTCCGGCAGGGGGGCGGGGCAGGGGTCCTGCGCCCGGAGGGGGGCGGGGAGCGCGGCCACCAGGGCGGCGAGGGCGAGCGCGGGGAGGAGTCTTGGCATACGGGTGAAGATGCGCGAGGGGGGCGACGGGTCGCGTCCCGGCTCATCGCGGTCGCCGTCACCTTGCGACTCCCGCTCATTGGGCGCCGGGGTGCGAAGATCGCTCTTCAGGGGCGTCCGCCCCTGATCGGCGCAGGGGGGCTGACGCCCTCTGGCTCCGATCTGGTGCTGCCGGCTACAAGCGCTAGCTAGTCCGCGACCTAGGCAGAGCGACGATACTGACTTGGTCAGGACTCCGCGGAGGGGCCGTTGCGGTAGGCCACGAGCGTGGTGCCTTGGACGTGCGCGAGGGGCAGGCGCGTCGCGAGTTCGTTCAAGGCGCGAAACACACCGGGGCACTCCGGTGAATAGTCATGCCAGAGCACCAGGCCGCCCCCCCGGACCATCCGCAACGCCTTTGCCGTGTCGCTGACGACGTACGAGTACGCGTGCGACCCGTCCACGAAGACCACATCGCAAGCACCGGCGTAGGGTGCATCGTCGAACTGCTTGCTGTCGCCGTACAGCTGGATCACGCGGCCCTCGAGCTCGGTCCCGGTATAAAGGAAACGGGTGAACTGGGATTCCTCTCTGACGAACGTCTCGGCGGTCGGGTCATCGCCCGCCGCCGACTGGTAAGCGCCGAGCTGGTGCGGCGCGAGGGTGAGCGTCGTGACCGTCCCACCGGCCGGTTGGTTGCGGGCCCAGAGATAGGATGTCTTCCCGGTACAGGTGCCGAACTCGAACAGGTGCCGGGCATCCTTCGCGAGCACGGCCAGGATCCAGGCCTCAGTGTCCGAGGTACCGCCTGGCACCCTGATCGTGCCCCGGCCCACGAAGGCGACCTCCGCCGCCAGCGTCGCGCCAAGCTCGTCGGGCTGAAACCGGGTGTCGAGCTGTTCGACCGGTACCTTCCGGATAGGCCACGGTCGGAGGATCCCGCGCTGCAGCCGGCGCGCGCGCAGCACGAGCCACTCACGGGTCGTAAGGGAGAGGAGAAGCAAAAGGATGAGAACGGCCAGTGCGGTCACGTAGCCACCCAGCCCTGCTCGATCACTTGCCGGACGTCGACCTCATACATGACGTCCTCCCATCTCGCGCTCTCCGGGAGCTGGTCGATCGGGCACTTGGCTTCGTTTTGGATTTTGGTGTGCGCACCCATGTCCACCCCAGGAAAGGACTTCTCTCAATATGGAGGGGCTCCCGAAAGGATTCCAGCCAACGACGGGGCCACCGGACCGTTGGCACTATCGCGGCGGCGGGCGAACCCCATCGGGGCTATGGCGTATGGGCCCCCTGTGGCTGGACTGCTCCTGACAATGCCCAGCGCCACAGCGCCTGAGCGCCGCGCCGTCCACTACACGCGCGGATCAGGCGGCGGCGCCTTACGGAGTCGGGACTCGTCGCGACGACCAGTGAATGGCGCGGATCTGCCAGCCGTGCAGTGTACGGGTCAGCACGACCAGCTCTGCTCCGACGCCATTGATCGCCCGACCCTGAAAAGTGCCGGCGGTGGTCGAGGTCGACGTGACCCAGGCAACGTCGCGGGCGAGCGTCACGCGCAGGGGACCCGGCGCGCTGGGGACCGCTGCCGCGAACTGAATGTCCGCCGAGAGGTGATGCGCCCGGTATTCCGCCCGTGATTCGATCTCACCGGCTTCAAGGATGACGGCATCCTCCGCCAGGAGGGCGAGGGCGGCAGCGGAATCGCCGCGAGCGAGCGCACGGTGGAATCCTCGCACCACCGCTGTCACGGCGAGGGAGTCTGTCGCGGGCGCTTGTGCCGAGGCGGCCCTGGGTGCGCCTCCGAGGGCACAGGCGATGATCAGGAGGGGTGTCGCGCGGCGCATCGGGACTCCACGGGTGATGATGGCGTTGCTACCGAACGGTCGGCGCTATATCTGCGGTGCGGCTCGCCGCGCCTTGGGCGCCGGGTGCGAAGCTCCCCCTTGAGGGGCTTACGCCCCTACTCGGCGCATGGGGGCTTACGCCCCCTGGCTCCGACCTGGTGCTGCCAGGGCCGCTCCAGCTAGGGCCTTCGCAGCGGATGCTCTCGAAAGAACGCCCACATCAGCTTCGTGGCGTCTATGCTGCGGTTCGTGGACCCCACGAACCACCTCGGCAGCGGCTTGCCGCCAGGCCAGGAATGGCCTCCTCCATGGATCGTGTAAAGCACCACGGCCGCGTTGTCAGCGCACTCAGTGTATTCGAGACGGGTGACATCCACGGCCACCGCGGATTCGATGGGGTTCGGTCCGCACCTGTTTCTACGTGCCCAGTCCGCTGTCCAGGCCAGGACGCTCGGAAACGTTCTTGGGGACGCCCGCACCTTCCCGCCACTGTACGGAACAAGATCGGCTGTTCCATGAAAGTTGATCAACGGCACCGGCCGGGAGTCTGCACACCAGCTAAACGGCTGTTGGTCTTGAGCAGCCGAAACGGTTCCAACCGCGGCAATTCGGTCGGAGAGCCTGCAGGACAGAGCAAAGGCCATGGCCCCACCATTGGAGAACCCGTTTGCATAGATTCTGTTCGGATCGATGTTGTAGGCCGTCTCCAGTGTGTCAATCAAGTCCGAGATGAATCTGACATTTGCCGACAGATCCGCTTCCCG
>JANMWE010000134.1:0-2750 GCA_031393795.1 Gemmatimonadota bacterium | reverse complement strand
CCTTCCCCGACCGGTTCGGCCACAACACCTACTCGGCCGAGCTCACCGACCTGCGCACCGTGCTCACCGCCCTCCGCAGCGGTGCGCTCGGCACCGCCCCGCCCACCAAGCTCGGCCTGATGGGACATTCGCGTGGCGGCGGCGTCGCGATCCTGCAGGCGGCCAGGGATCCGCAGGTCGATGCCCTCGTCACCTGGGCCACCATCGGGCTGGTCGATCGGTGGAGCGCCGGGGTCAAGGCCGATTGGCGCGCCCGCGGCCGCCTCGACGTGGTGAACTCCCGCACCCAGCAGGTGCTGCCGCTCTATCTCGACGTGCTGGAAGAGGTGGAGCAGCAGAAGGGGAACCGCCTCGACCTCGAGATGGCGGCGCGCGACGTGAAGGCCCCCTGGCTCCTGCTCCACGGCGAGGAGGACGAGAATGTGCCGAGTGGTGAGTCGGAGCGGCTCTACGCGGCCAACGGCCTCGCCACGAGCGAACTCAAGATCGTGAACGGGGCGGGGCACACCTTCGGCGCCAAGCATCCGATGGAGGGGATTCCCGAGACCCTCGAACGCACGATGCAGGCGACCCTCACCTGGTTCGGCACCCACCTCACTTGACCGGCGCGGTCTGGGTCGGCACGTTGCTTCGTATGCCGATCTTCGACTATCAGTGCAGCGCCTGCGAGAACCGGTTCGAGCAGCTGGTCCGCTCGGACACCAAGGTGGCTTGCCCGTCCTGCGGAGGCGCCAGGGTCACCAAGCTTCTCTCCGTCCCCGCGCCCGCGGCGGGTGGGGCCAAGCAGAGCGACTTCAGCGCGCTCGGCCCTCCCAAGAACGGCGGGTGCTGTGGCGGCGGCTGCGGAGGTCATTCGCACTGAACGCCATCGGGCGCCTCGCGGCGCATCTCCGGGAGCATCCTCCCACGGCGGCGGCCGAGCCCGAGCGGCTCCTGGCCGCCGTTGCGCTCTGTCTGGTGCCCGATCCTGATGCGGTCCTCGTCATCCAGCGGGCGCCCTATCCTGACGATCCCTGGTCGGGGCATATGGGGCTGCCGGGGGGGCGGCGTGAACCGTCGGATGAGGACCTCGTCGCCACCGCCATCCGCGAGACCGAAGAAGAGCTCGGCGTCAGGCTCGACCGCTCGATGTTGGTGAGCCCCCTCGAGGACGTGTATCCCCGTACCCGCGTCGCTTCTCCCTTCCTGGTCCGTCCCTTTCTCTTCTCGCTGCCCGCGCGACAGCCGCTGACCCTCTCGGAAGAGGTGGCATCTGCCGAATGGTTCCCGTTGGCCCGGCTCCTGGATCCGACCACCTACCAGACGATGACGCTGACGGTCGGAGGGATCTCCCGGACCGTGCCGGGGTACGCCCTCGATACGGACCGATTTGTCTGGGGGATGACCGAGCGGGTGCTGACGTCGGTGGTGGAGGTATTGAGAGGCTAGGTTCGTCCGTTGTACCGCCTCACCCCCTGACCCCCTCTCCAGCCTGACGGCCGGAGAGGGGGAACCAATGTCCAGGATCTCCCCCTCTCCGCGCGTGAGCGTGGAGAGGGGGTCGGGGGGTGAGGCTTGACGAATTAGCCATAGCACATATAAGATTTAGCTATGACTAAATCGCTGGACGCGGCCAGGGCGCCGTCGGCGCACCTCAGCACCTCGGTCGAGGACTACCTCAAGGCCATCTACCACCTCACCGAGACCGGGGAGGCGGCGTCCACCAACGCCATCGCCCAGCGGCTGGGCCTCGCGGCCCCCTCGGTGACGGGGATGGTCAAGCGGTTGGCGGAGCAGGGTCTGGTGCGGCACGAGCGGTACCGCGGCGCGGAACTCACCACCAAGGGGCGTCGCGCCGCGCTCCGCACCGTGCGTCGCCACCGGGTGCTCGAGGCCTATCTCGTCGCCTTCCTCGGATACGACTGGGGGAAGGTCCACGATGAAGCGGAGAAGCTGGAGCACGCCGTCTCCGACGACCTCATCGAGCGGATGGCCCAGGCCCTCGGCAACCCGAGCGTCGATCCTCACGGCGACCCGATCCCCGCCCCCGACGGCAGCATCGCCGAGGTGGTCTACACCTCGCTCACCGACCTTCCGGTCGGCCCCGCCACGGTCCGCCGCGTGCAGGCGGAGGACGCCGAACGCCTCCGCTACCTCGCGCTGGTCGGGCTCGTTCCCGGCGCCCAGGTGACGGTCGTGGACCATCAGCCCTTTGCCGGGCCGGTGACAGTGAGGGTCGGCGCCGAGATCAAGGTCATCGGCCGCGAGATCGGCGACCTGGTCCTCTGCCAGCAGTCGAGCGCCGCGCGATGAACACCTCCGCGACCCCGCCCCTCGGCGACCTCGGCGACTTCGAAGGAGGATGGCGCTTCCCCCGCCGGACCCCCTCGCTCCCCGAGGTGTTCCGGACCATCGCCGTGCCCTACGGCCTCCCTTGGTGGCGGAAGATGCTCGCCTTCGCGGGACCGGGATATATGGTGGCGGTCGGCTACATGGATCCGGGCAACTGGGCCACCGACCTCGCCGGCGGCGCCCGCTTCGGCTACACCCTGCTGAGCGTCGTGCTGCTCAGCAACCTGATGGCGATCCTCCTGCAGGCGCTGGCGCTCAAGCTCGGCATCGTCACCGGGCGCGACCTCGCGCAAGCCTGCCGTGACCACTACAGCCGCCCGGTGAGCTTCGTCCTCTGGGTGATGTGTGAGATCGCCATCGCCGCCTGCGACCTGGCCGAGGTGATCGGCTCGGCCATCGCACTGAATCTCCTCTTCGGG
>JANMWE010000129.1:0-1802 GCA_031393795.1 Gemmatimonadota bacterium | reverse complement strand
GTGTACGTCGGGACCGGCCGGTTCCAGTTCAGCGCGCCGGATGCCAGGGAACGGCAGCAGCTCCGCCAGTATCTCTCCACCGACCAGATCGACTCCCCCATCAAGCGCGTGGTCTTCCTCTTCGCCGACGGCACGCTGGATTCGCTCCGCCGAGGGGCGACGATGTCGCAGCAGGACCCCGGCGGTGCCGGGGACCTCGTCACACGCACCCTCGACTACCTGCAGCTGGGCGAGCACAAGGTCTGGGATCCGACCTTTCTCGGGACCGTCCTCAACGGACGCGACGACGGCTATTTCACCACCCTCATCGACCGGGAGGCGGGGGAGGACCTGCTCTTCGGCCTCGATCCGAACGACCGGGAGTCGGAGTGGCTCGCCGTCCACACCCGGGCGGTGAACGGGGGCTTCGACCCGGAACTGGTCGCGCATTTCGCGCGCAACGACGGCGTCACCCCGCACACGATCGCGCCGAGCGAGTCCCGCGCGGTCGAAGCGGATCGGTACGTGCTCGACGTGCAACTCCCCTCCTCGCTCGACGGCGGCGTGTCCTTCTCCGCCAGCGGATCCGTGACCCTGCGTGCACCCGAGGGTCGCTCGGGTCCCTGGGTCCCGTTCGGACTCTATGGCGAGCTTGACGTAGACTCGGTGAAATGGAATGGCGCCCCCGTCCCCTTCTATCGGAACCACCTTGGATACGTGCTTTGGGTCAGGGGCACCGCGGAGCTCGGCGCGGCCGACCATCCGACCCTCACGCTCGGGTATCACGGGAGCCTCATCGACCGGTACGGCGACTGGTTCTACCTCAAGGAATCGATCGCCTGGTATCCCGTCCCGATGGATGGCCGCGCCAAGGCGGCTTTCGACATCACCTATCACACCCCGGTCGGCTACCCGATCGCGAGCACCGGCCAGCGGACTGACAGCTCTCTCGCCGGCCGGATGGTGACGACCCGATGGGTACACGAGACCCCGATGCGGAACGCCTCGTTCAACATCGGGCGGTTCCAGTCCTACGACATCTCGGCGCCCGGCTCTCCGCCGATCTCGCTGCTCTGGTCGGAGGCGGGACACCGCGCGCTGACCCGTGACGCCGGCTTCCCCATCCAGGGTCACGTGAAGGAGCTCATCACCGACGAGATGGCGAACGCGATGCGTTTCTACACGCACGTTTACGGTCCGCCGGAGGAGGGTCGCTTTTACGTGACCGAGAGCCCCGGGAGCGAAGGGCTCGCCTTCCCGGGGATGGTCGATCTCAGCTGGATCACCTTCCAGCAGACCGACCACCAGGGACTCGATCAGGTGTTCCGCGCCCACGAAGTCGCCCACCAGTGGTGGGGGATCAGCGTGGACTTCGCGACCTACCACGACCAGTGGCTGAGCGAGGGGCTCGCCAGCTTCTCGGGGATGTGGTACCTGCAGACCCGTCGAGGCAATCAGGACGATTACCTCAACGTCCTCCGCAACTATCGCAGCGATATCCTCCTTTACCGCAACGAAATGGGGGCCACCAGCCTCGGCGGTCGCGTCTCGACGAGCAAGCTCCCGCAACTCTATCAGTACGCCGTGTATGAAAAGGGGGCGTGGACGATGCACATGCTCCGCACCCTCCTGCTCCAATTGTCGAACATGAACGAGGACCGCTTCACCCGCGCGATGCAGGAGTTCTACACCACCTATCGCGGCGGCCGAGCGAGCACCCTCGACCTGCGCCATGTGATGGAGAAGCACGCGGGCGCCGACCTCGGCTGGTTCTTCGATGAATGGATCGACGGGACCGGGATCCCGACCTATACCTGGGCCTC
>JANMWE010000171.1:0-7410 GCA_031393795.1 Gemmatimonadota bacterium | reverse complement strand
CCAGATGGCGCCGATCAGCAGTGCAACGTGAAATGCGGTCGAAGGCAGGGCCGCCGAGTAGGAGGGGCTGGCGGAAGGCAGGGTGAAGGTCGGCATACGCACTCCCGTGGCAAGGGTTCGACTGCACGATGCACACGGGAGATGTCGAAGGCGGTCGTGGGATGATTACAGGGGGATGACGGTGGGGTGAGAGAACGGGGTCCAAAGGCGCGTGAGTCGCGAAAGGCGCCAAAGTCATCCCAATGAGGGACTACTTGAGCGCCTTAAGCGCCTATCGCATCTTTGGACTGAGAAAGAGGCGCCGACCGGAGTCGAACCGGTGATGGAGGTTTTGCAGACCTCTGCCTTACCACTTGGCTACGGCGCCGCGGTGGCAAATATAAACAGAAGAGGCGCGTAAGTCGCGGGAGGCGCGAGAGGGGCTCTATGGCCCCATTTCGGCCCCCTCACGCGCCTTTCGCGCCTCTCGCGCCTACTGGTACTGGATGTACACCGGCGCCGGCCAGAACCGCTCCAGCACTTCGCTCGGTTCCATCATCGGGGTGTCGTTCCGGCTCTTGGTGAAGAGCTTGAGCCCGGTGTACTGCACCGGCCACCGCAGGATCACCTGGCGCCAGATGCCGAGCTTCCCCCCCGGGGTGCCGAACCCGTCCATATCGATCACCACTTGCACCCGCCCCTGCGGGTCGACCTTGATCGACCGGGCGTTGGTGAGCATGTCGCGCGTGAAGCGATGGACCACCACCACCTTGGGCGGAAGGTGGAGCGAGTCGACCAAGTGTTCCAACACCCCGATCGCCTGGTTCACCTCGCTCGCGTCGACCGTCCCGATGTACTGCCCCGGAAGCCGTCCATCCTTCATCGCGAATTCGGGATCAAGCGCCAAATGGACGTTGGGCCGCGCCAGGTATGGCAGGAGTCGAGGGAGTTCGGCGGCGATGGTGCTCTGGCCGACCTGAATGTCGAGGATGACGAGCCACCCGCGCGTCGCGGCCCACCCGATGACCTGCTCAATGACGTCGGGGCCGTGGCGGATACGATATTTCCCATCCATCCCTGGCGCGCCGTGCGCCACCGTGGCGATGAGATGGAGCGCCGGGGCGGCGGGCGTCGAGGGGTCGGCGGCGGTCCACTGCGCAGCGATCCGTTCGAGGCGGGCCATCATCTCCTCCGGCGGGAACTCTCCCAGGATCCCCATCCGGGTGGACTTCTGGTTGCCGTAGAAGGCGATGATCCGCCGCGCCGGGAGCAGGGCGTCGGAACGGGGCGTCGGGAGGGTGGGCCAGACCCGCGCCACGGGCGGGACGAACTCGTGGACGCGGGAGATCCCTCGGCTCCCGCTGAGGAGGCTCCGCGTCATCCCTTCGAGCGCGAGCGCGGTGCCGGCGGGACGCCAGAGCCGGATGTCACGGGGCGTCGCGGCGATCGGTTCGAGGGGCGGTGCGGTGCGGAGCTCCGCCCGCGCGCGCCTCAGGATCGCGGCGGCGTACGGGGCGACGTGCCCCGCGTCGACCCATTCTTTCGGCTGGGTCAGGTGCAGGACCGGATACGTGGGGTGAGGGGCGGCCTGAAGCAGCCAGAGGGCGACGAGCATCAGGGAGGAGTCTAGCGGCGGCCGTTGCTGAGGCCAAGCATCTTCCCACGGAGAGCAACTGCAACTGATCGCCACGGAAGGACGGAGAACTGACGGAGGCACTGAACGCTCCCAGCGTCACCCAAGATCACATCAGGTCGCGGGCGATGGGATCTTTGTGGTCTCAAGGGGAGTTCCGTCCAGGGCCCACAAGATCCTTTCGTACCACAGGGACGATCCTCGAGCCGCGCGGGGCCTTCAGTCCCCCCGTCTCTTCCGTCCTTCCGTGACGATCAGTTGCAGTTGCCGTGCGACCGCCGGAACGGTCGCAACCCAACAGTATAGCTGAAGAAATGTTCACAAATCCTTCACTCCGGACACCCTCCCGCCCCGCTTCATTTCGGGATGAGCATGAATTCAAGCGAAGCCCAGCGCGCCTGGTTCCTCGGCCCGCGGGCGGAGAACGCCGAATTGATGGAACGCCTCATCGTCGAGGCGCTCCGCGATCACTCCTTCTGGCGCCGCAACTACCACCCCGAGGATGGGGTGGTGATCCGGGAGAGCGACAAGCGGAGCGAGGGTTACCTCGAGGCCACGAGCGTGCTGGCGCAGGAATTCACGACGCTCCTCGCGAAGCTCAAACAGGACTTGCCCTTCTTCAGCGGCCGCTACCTCGGCCACATGCTCTACGAGCAGACCCTCGCTGCCCAGGTGGGCTACTTCGCGGCGATGCTCTACAACCCCAACAACGTGGCGGCCGAGACCTCGCCCGCCACGACGGCGATGGAGCTGGAGGTGGCGTCGGATCTGGCGAAGATGGTCGGCTACGTGCCCGACCGGAGCTGGGGGCACCTGACCTCAGGCGGGACCCTCGCCAACTTCGAGGCGCTCTGGATCGCGCGGAACACGCACTATCTCCCGCTCGCGGTGGCCGGCGCCGCCCGCGAGCTGGGCGTGCAGCTCGAGGCGCGACTGCCGGATGGCGCGCGCGCGCCGCTCAGCACCCTCGATCTCTGGCAATTGCTCAACCTCGATCCCGCGGCGGGCCTCGACCTGCTCGAGACCTTCAGCGCCCAGGTACCACCCGCCGAGGCACGCGCCGCGCTCGATGCCAACTCGTTGTCGACGGTCGGGTACCAGGACTACACCTTGAAGCTGGAGCGGAACTATGGCGACCCGCTCCCCGCTGCGGTCGTGCTCGTCGCCGCGACGGCACACTACTCCTGGGAGAAGATCGTCCGGGCCCTTGGCATCGGCGGGCAGCAGCTTCGGTTCGTGCCGGTCGATGCGCACTGTCGGATGGATCCGGACGCGCTCTGGGACCAGCTGGTGGCGTGCTCCGGGAGCCGGACCCCCGTGCTCGCCCTGGTGAGCGTCTGCGGCACCACGGAAGAGAGCGCCGTCGACCGGCTGGACCAGATCGCCGATGTCCGCGACCGCGCGCAGAAGGAGCTGGGCGTCGCCTTCCACCTGCACAGCGACGCCTGTTACGGCGGGTACGCCGCGGCCGTGACGTGGCGGCGCGACGGCACCAGGCGGAGCGCCCGCGAGATCCGGAAGTCGACCGGCATCGCCTGGCCGGAGGCGGGGTGGGTCGAGGCGATGATGGCGCTGGGTCGGACCGATTCGGTCTCGATCGATCCGCACAAGCTGGGCTACGTGCCGTATGCGGCCGGTGCCTTCCTGCTCAAGGACCGCCGCGCGCGTGAATTGGTCGCGCTCGACCCGCCCTATCTCCTGCCGGCGACCACTCAAGCGCCCTCCGCCGAGCGGTTCCTCGGGCGGTACAGCCTGGAGGGGTCGCGCCCCGGGGCCGCGGCGGCCGCCACCTGGCTGAGCCACAAGGTCGTGCCGCTGCACGAGGACGGGTACGGCCACCTGATCGAGCGGACCGTCGTCGGGGCGCAGCGGCTGCACGGGGCGCTGGCGGCCGCCGATCTCTCGGGGTGCCGCGCGGTGATGCTCCCGCTCCCCGACATCAACATCGTGAATTTCACGGTCTGCGCACCGGGACATGAGACCCTCGCCCAGGTGAATGCATTCAATGAGCGGCTCTACCGGCACCTGAGCGGCTCACCGGGAAACGTCCCCCCGCCCTACTTCGTGACCCGGACGCGGCTGACCTCCCCGACCTACGATGGCGCCGTGGGAGCGCTACTGGAAGCGCTGGATGTCGGATCGATGGACCAGTGGCGGGCCGAGCCGGAAGGGTTGGTCGTGCTGCGGATGACGGTGATGGATCCCTGGCACGCTGATCCGCCCCCGGCGCCGGACCACGTGGCCGGTTTCGTGGCGCATCTTGCGGAACTTTGCCTGGTGCTGGCGTCGGAGCAGTAAGACCGGCTTCTTCGCTTGGCTTCGTCCAACAACTGCAACTGATCGTCACGGAAGGACGGAGAACTGACGGGGGCACTGAACGCTCCCAGCATGGCCCAAGATCTCTGCTGGTCGCGAGCGAGACGATGTTTGTGGTCTCAGGAGGGGCTCCGCTCAGCACCCACAAAGCCCTCTTGTATTTCAGGGACGATCTTCATTCCGCACGGGGCCTTCAGTCCCTCCGTCTCTTCCGTCCTTCCGTGACGATCAGTGGCAGTTGCCGCACTCAGTTGGGATGCGGGTCCCCTTCGAGCTTCGCCCAGCGGAAGAACATGATCCCCATCGCCAACCAGATGATCGGGTCGGCGGCCAGCTTCATGATGATGCCGGCGGTCTGCTGGTCGGCGTGGGCCGCGATATCCCCCACCGGCGGCGCCAGCTCGTACAGCTTGTAGAGCGGATAGCTGGCGAAGGTGATGAAGGCGGCCGGGATCGTGGGGAGGAGGGTCGAGGCAAAGAGGTACGCGATCCGGAGCGGCGCCCGCATCCGATTGATCCCTTCCGGCGCCACCACGGCCCACCAGAACCAGAGACCCGCCAGCAACCAGGTGAGGTCGATGGCGAGCGACCCGAGCTGGGTCGGCATCAGCGCGTCGCTGAGCGCAGGAAAGTGGGTCGCAAGGAGGGCGAGGTGATACGCGAGGAGCGCGGGGAGCGGCCTCGCACAGAAGGAGAGCGTCCGGCCGAGACGGGAGGCCGGCTCGACCGCGAGCGTGACCTCCGGTGGGAGGCCGAGCAGCAGCAGTGCGGGACCGATTATGCCGAGGAGGAGGTACTGGACCTCGTGGATGCTCAGCAGGTAGCCGGAGCCGAGCGCACCGATGGGCCAGTCGATCGCGGCCCACACGGCGAGGAGCCCGAACACGAACGACATCACGCGCTCGAACGACCAGGGGCCGGTCGCGCGGCGACGGAGCATCGTATAGCCGACGATGAGCAGGAGGACGAAGAGCCACGCACCCGGATAGGCACGCCACTCCCAGGTCCAGGGACGGCCGGTGGCACTGCACCAGAACTGCACGGGCCTCAGGCCTTGGGCCTCAGGCTTCGGGACGCCGAGGAGACGTCACGAGCCATAGGGTGTGACCAGCGCCGTCACTTGCCTCGGGCCGGCGCGATGGAACCAGAAGGTAAGGGGCACCTGATCACCGGCCTTGAGATCGCGGTCGAGGTCCTCGAGCATCAGGTGATCGCTGCCGGGCGTGAAGACCAGGGAATCGTGGGCCGCGATCGTCGGGTGGTCGAGCGGCGTCATCGTCACGTAGCCATTGGTCTCACGCTGGGCGTGCGCCGACACGAAACGCGACCGCGCACTCGTCACGCTGTCCAATGCCTCGGTGCTGTCGGTGCCATTGATGATCGTGACGTAGGCGGCGCCGGTGCCGCCCTGGTGCGCCTCGAAGGCGCGCGCATCGCGGACCACCACGGTCGACGGGGTCGCGGGCCGCGCACACGCCGTGACAATGAACAGCAGGAGGGAGTGCACTGTCCGCCTGCCCGCCTGTCCGCCTGGTCGCCTGGTCACCGCGGCATCCCCACCCGCACCAGCTTCGGGATGTCGTCCGCCCAGTCCTGCTGTCGGATCCCGAAGGGATAGATCACGCGGAGCGAATCATCCGGCGTGAACGCGAGCACCTGCGCCGCGTGCCCGACCGAATAGCCGCCACTGGGGAGCTTGTTCACCGTATCGCGATAGGCCGGCAGGAGCCGAGCGGCCTGCTCGGCGGCTTCGATCTCAGCCGGTGTCCCGGTCAACCCGATGATCTGCGGGCTGAAGCGACCGAGGAAGGCCTTGAGGATCGGGATCGAATCGCGTTCCGGGTCGGTGGTGACGAAGACCACCTTCACCCGATTGGCCACTTCCGGTGGCGCGGCGCGAAGGACCGCCCCGATGTTCGCCATGTGCAGCGGGCAGACGTCGGGACAGTTGGTATACCCGAAGAACAGCAGGGTCAGGTATCCGTCGGTCTCGTGCCGGAAGTTGAAGTCGTGGCCGTCGAGATCGGTGAGCGTGAAGTTCGGCTTCCCCATCGGCTGGAGGAGCTCGAGCCCCTTGTACGGGTCGGTCTTCGGGTCGGGCGCCGGCTCGCGTCCGCGCCCGCACGCAGCGACGGACAGGAGGGCGAGGCAGCTCAGGAGGGTACGCATCACTCGAGTCCGGGAGCGGGAAGCACGACAAGCAGGGCGGTGATGACGAGCAGGATCGCTCCGAGAGTGAGTTCGGTCAGGGCCGAACGGCGGAGCAGTCCCTCGCCGGTGCCGGCCGCGAGCCGCGGCTGCACCACGCGCCAATTGTAGGCGCCGAGGGCTGCGACTCCGACGAGACAACCGAGCTTGAGCAGGAGTGTGCGCCCGTAGGGGGTGCCGGTGATGGCGGCGATCGAGCCGACCGTCTGCCACGCCGTCACGACCCCGCTCAGGCCGGTGATCGCGGCACCAGTGAGGGCGACGGGCGAGAAGCTCGTGATGAGCCGCGCGACCCGCGAGCCGCGCCCTTCGGCGCCGCCGATCCAACCGACCGAGGCCACCAGTGCGAGGGTGCCGAGCCAGAGTCCACCGCCGATGAGGTGGAGTGAACCGGTCAAGACGCCCAGAAGGACTCCACTCGGCATGACGCGGAAATGGCCGGTGAGCGGGAGGGTGGCCGCGACCGCGAGTGCGGCGATCGGGGCGAGCCGAGGACCGAGTCGCGGCTGACCCCGGCGCGGGAGCCAGGCCACGACGGCGAGAGCGGCCGCGGCGGCCTGGGCCCGCCACGCAGCGCCCCACCCGCTCGCGAGCGCGAGGCCGTACTGCGTGCCGCTGAGCCGCTCACCTTCATCGACCAGCTGGAGCGCCTGGCTCCGCAGTGCCACGAGGGCCGCGAGCGGGAGGAGGAGCGAGGCGGCGAACGCGATGTGCGTCAGTCGTTGCTGGGCCGCCGTGCGTGCCTCGGCGTCGGTCTCGTCGCTCCAGCTCCGCCGCAGCAGGGTGCGCACGGGGATCGCTCCGATGCAGACGAGGGCGCCGGCATAGCCGAGCGCCCGGGTGAGTGCGGAGGGATCGAGGGAGAACATCAGGTGCGTGGTCCGTGGTGCGTGGTACGCGGTGCATTTATCGCTGGAGCAAGCCCACGCACCACGCACCAAGTACCACGCACGATCAGCTCAAGGCTGGTACGTGAACTTGTAACTGCCGCGCATCACGTGCCCGTCGGGGCCGGCGGTGCGATAGGTCACGGTGTACTTCCCCGGGGTCAGCGGACCGCGGACGACGGTCATCAAGGCCATCGAATCGGCGACGGCGTGAGTGCCACTCACGAGGACCACGGAGGAGTCGGGGGCGATGAGCCGGATGTTGGAGAGCGAGGCGTCGGGGCGCTCGTTGAACCAGAGGGTCAGTTCGGTCGGCGCGACGGCGACGGTGGCGTCGACGGCCGGGATCGCCTTGACGAGGACCGCGTGGAAGGCCCAGGCGAGCGA
>JANMWE010000070.1:0-20727 GCA_031393795.1 Gemmatimonadota bacterium | reverse complement strand
TTCTCGGCCTCGAGATCGTGCACCATCTTCTCGAGCTGCGCGATCCGCGCGTTCGCTTCCGCCATCTCGCCGGCCATGTCAGCGGACGAGACGGTGAGCTCCGACGACGTGTGCCGCAGGTCGGCTCGGGCCTCGGACTTCCCTGAGCTGATCGCCTGGTCGGCCACCTTCTGAGCCGTGGCGCCGGTGCTGAGCACCTGCATATCTCGGCTGCCGTCACGGTACACCGTGACACCCTTGCAGTTGAGGGCGTAGGCGAGGCGATAGATCTCCTCGACGTACTCCTCGGTCGCTTCGTTGGAGAAGTTGCAGGTCTTGGAGATGGCAGAGTCGTTGAACTCCTGGAACGCCGCCTGCATCCGGACATGCCACTCCGGCTTGATCTCATTGGCCGTGGTGAAGACCCGCTGCCACTTGAGCGGCACTTCGGCGTGGCGGATGTGGCCACTCTCCGCGATCCGCACCATCAGCTCGTCACTGTGCCACCCTTCGGCCTTGGCGATGCCGACGAAATCTTCGTTCAGGTCGGGCATCAGGGTGCCGGCCTGGTTCCGCATGAACGCCACGGCGAACAGGGGCTCGATGCCGCTGGAGCATCCGGCGATGATGCTGATGGTCCCGGTCGGGGCCACGGTGGTGACGTTGCAGTTGCGGAGCTTCCGCATCGGGCGGATGCGCTCCCCCTTGGGACCCCGCGCGGCGGTCTTGTCGGGACCCCAGATCGACTTCTCCCACTCGGGGAAGACGCCGCGGATCGCGGCGAGCCGCTCCGACTCGACCTTGGCCTCTTCGTCCAGGAACTGCTGGACCTTCCGGCCCATCTGCACCCCCTCTTCCGAGTCGTACGGGATGCCGAGGCGGATCAGGAGGTCGGCGAAGCCCATCACGCCGAGGCCGATCCGCCGGATCCGCTGGGCGAGGTCGGTGATCTCGGGGAGGGGATAGTTGTTGGCGTCGATGACGTTCTCGAGGAAGTGGGTCGAGAGGTGGATCACCTGACGCATATGGTCCCAATCGACCTGCCCGTCCTTCACGAACGCCCCGACGTTGACCGAGCCGAGGTTGCAGACGTCGTACGGCAGGAGGGGCTGCTCGCCGCAGGGGTTGGTCGCCTCGTAACTGCCGAGGTGCGGCACCGGGTTGTAGTAGTTGGCCTTGTCGATGAAGAAGACCCCCGGCTCGCCGGTCTTCCAGGCGCCGTGGATGATCTCGCCCCAGACTGCGCGCGCCTTGAGCTGCCCCACGGCGGCGCCGGTCTTGGGGTGGATCAGGTCGTACTCGGCGTCCGACTCGACCGCCTGCATGAAGGCGTCGGTGACGCCGACCGAGATGTTGAAGTTGGTGATCTTGGTCGTGTCATCCTTGCAGTGGATGAACCCCATGATGTCGGGGTGGTCGACCCGGAGGATCCCCATGTTGGCACCCCGGCGGGTCCCCCCCTGCTTGACCACCTCGGTAGAGGCGTCGTACAGGCTCATGAAGGAGACGGGGCCGGAGGCCACGCCCATCGTGGAGCGGACCACGTCGTTGGAGGGGCGGAGCCGGGAGAAGGAGAACCCGGTGCCGCCGCCCGACTGGTGGACCAGCGCCATGGCGCGGAGGGTGTCGTAGATGCCGCTCTTGCCGTTGCTGAGGGCGTCTTCGACCGGCAACACGAAACAGGCCGAGAGCTGCCCCAGGGGGCGGCCGGCGTTCATCAGGGTGGGCGAGTTCGGCACGAAGTACCGGCGCGCCATCATGTCGTAGAACGCCTCGCTGACCGCCTCGAGGGCGCCGTCGCTGGCACCGAACTTGGCGTCGGGGGCGGCGACGGTCTGGGCCACGCGCCAGAAGAGGTCCGAAGTCTGCTCGATCGGCTTCCCGGTCTCGTCCTTGATGAGGTACCGCTTCTTGAGGACGGTCGTCGCGTTGGGCGAGATCTGAGGCTCGATACGCGAGGAAGGGGCGGCGGACTTCGGGGTCTTGGCCATCGTGGCGATCCCTTGGGGGTACAGGTCGATGAAAACGACCGGACTCAGGGGGGTCCGGGAAACCAGGGCGCTTCCTTACGTCAGCTGAGGAGAGTCTGAAGGTCAGAACCCTACGACGAGCGACTGCAGAAGTGGATTAGGAAATTAGGGAAGTTGGGGGTCCTGCACAACGCTCAGGATAGCCCAGCAACGGCGCGGCAGGGGGGTGTTCACATCACAAAGGTGATGGGCGTGTCGGCGGGTGGGCGGATGGGCGCGCCGCGGTGGCTCTTCTGGAGCCCTTCCGAGTGTGAGCAGTGTCACCTGCGGGTGTCGCCTCACCCCCCTCCCCCCTCTCCGCAAATCGGAGAGGGGGGGAGCCTCGCGTGCCGGCTCCCCCGCCACCTACGCGCCAGTGCGCCTACCCGCCTATGCGCTTGTACGTCCCCGCCCGATGCAGCTCCGCCTGCTCGATATAATGCTTCCAGGTCCCGGTGATCCGGGCCCGGAGCGCCGCGTCCACCGGCCGCACCACCCGCCCCGGTACCCCCATCACCAGGCTCCCCGGCGGGACGATCATCCCCTCGGGCACCACGGCGCCGGCCGCCACCACGCTCCCGGTCCCGATCAGGGCCCGGTTCAGGATCACCGCCCCCATCCCGATCAGGCACTCGTCCTCGATGGTGCACCCGTGGATGATCGCACGGTGACCGACCCCCACGCGCGCGCCGATGGTGCACGGGACCCCTTCGTCCACGTGCACCATCGTCAGATCCTGGATGTTCGTCTGCGCCCCGATGACGACCCTGGCGGTGTCCCCGCGGATCACGCAGCCGTACCATACGCTCGACCCCTCTCCCAGCGTCACATCACCCAGGACAGTGGCGTTGGGCGCGATCCAGCTCACGGGGCAGTGGGGACGAGCTGCTGCTGCACCCAGGAGTCGACCGCGGTGCCGTTCTTCGACGCCGGGGTCCACTGCATCGCCCGGGCGTAGCGCTTGGCGAGGTCTTCGAACCCCTGGTCGTTCGACGGCCGCACCGGCCGGACCTCGATCGTGCCCCCCTGCGCCGAGACGTGGATGTTGAGAATGGTGGGGCGGGCCCCCTGCATGTTCTGGTCGCTCACCGGGACGGCCGGCGGCGTCGCGTCGCTGGGTCGGGGCCGCTTGTCCCAGCAAACGTTGCTGATGTTGTAGGTCGTCCCGGGCTCGCTGCAGTTGGCGCCGGCGGGGCGCCCACCGGCCACGGGGGTGATCTCCCGGCCGCTCGGCGTGGAAGCCTGCCCGGTCTGCCCGAAGCGACGGAGCTCGGGGGTCAACGTGAACAGCTGGTCCTTCGACACCCGTACCCGCTGGCGGAAATTGTCGAACCCTTGCGCGGTGATCAGGATGTCGTGCTCACCCGCCGGGAGCTTGGTCGGGTTCAGGTGCATCTGACGTCCGTCCACCATCACCTCGGCCCCGCGCGGGATCTGTCCGATCCGGAGCGATCCGCTGTCGCCCGGCGACGCCAGGGGGGCGGCCGGCGTGGTCGGGACGCCCGCCGAGGTATCGCGCGGCGCCGGGTGAGAACCGGGGTTGGTGGTCAGCGCGGAGTATGCGCTGTCGAGGCCATCGACCCCGTCACCCCGATGGGTGGTGTCGGCCGCGACCGGACCCCCGGGGACCGCCGCCAACTGCTTCGGCCGCATCACGAACCAGTAGTAGCCGCCCCCGCCGCCGGCACCGAGGAGCACGAGGAGGAGGAGGATGAGCCCCCCCATCGATGACTTCTCTCCCTTCGGCTCTGCTCGCGTCGCCGGGGGGCGACGTTCGGTCGCGCCGGGCGGCCCCTTCGGCAGCGGGTCGGCGTATTTGGGGAGCGGGGTGGTGGCCTGCGCGGCGGCCCGCGTCGACGTGGCGACCCGGGCCGCGCTGGTGGCGCCCCCGGCGACCGGCCCCCCTTCGAGCGCGGCGACCAGCTCGTCGCTCGACTGGAACCGCTCGTTGGGGTCCTTGGCGATCATTCGCCGGATCACCTCGAAGAGCTGACGCTCGTCGGCCGACTGGAGCGACGGTTCGGGGATCGGCTCCATGATGTGCTTGTAGCCGATCGAGAAGCTGTCATCGCCGTCATAGGGCACCTGCCCCACCAGCGCCTGGTAGGCCACGATGCCGAGGGAGTAGACGTCGCTCCGGCCGTCGATCGGCTGGGCGCGCGCCTGCTCCGGGCTCATATAGTGTGGCGTGCCGATCGACATCCCGGTGCCGGTGAGCTTCTGGCCGCTCGCCGCTTTGGCGATGCCGAAGTCGGTGACGATGCACTGCCCGAACTCGTCGAACATGATGTTGTCGGGCTTGATGTCGCGGTGCACGATCCCGTGCTTGGCCGCGTGCCCGAGCGCGCCGCCCGCCTCGAGGAGGAGGCGGCGGATCTCCGGCGGGCTCATCCGGCCGCGGTCGCGCAGCACGTTGGAGAGCGACTTGCCGCGGAGGTACTTCATCACGAAGAAGATGACCCGCCCCGACTTGCCGACGCGATAGATCGGGATGATGCTCGGGTGCTCCAGCTGGGCGGCGGTGCGCGCCTCGCGCTGGAATCGTTCCACGAACTCGGCGTCGAAGGCCAGACTGAAGGGCAGGACCTTCACGGCCACTTCGCGCTCGAGCTGCTTGTCCTTGGCGCGATAGACGATGGCCATGCCGCCCCGGCCGAGCTCCTCCGAGATCTCGTATTCGGAGGCGAGCGCCTCGCGGACCATGTCCATTTCGGTCATCTCGCCGACCGCGATGGCCTTCACCGGCGTGGTGGCCGCTCCCCCGACCTCGAGGCCGCAGGAGGGACAGTATTTCGACTGGTCGGGGAACTGGGTTCCGCAGCGGGAGCAGTACATCGGGGGAAGGCTACGGCCTTCCCCGGGGGGGCGTCAAGGTGAGGCCGCCCCGACCACCTGGAAGGGGGCCCGACGCCGCACCTTCCTTCCCCCCTGTTCGACGGTCACCTGGAGCGTGTAATTCCCCGGCCGCAGCCGGCTCAGGTCGAGCGTCCGCTGATCCGCGATGCGGGTGGCACGGGCCTCGTCCTCGAACTTCACGCTGATCGAGCCCCCCCCGCCCCCCAGGAGCCTGCCGATCGGGCCGAGCACGCCGGGACGCGAGACCTTGATCTCGGTCTTGTAGTGCTCCCCCACCGGGATGCCGAGTACTTCATAGAAGAGTTCCAGCGGGACGTTGACCCGATGCCCCCCCGAAGGATTGAAGAAGACGGTGTCCTCGGCGCTCCGGAGCCACCGGAGGTTGGCGGTACGCGCTCCGAGCACCAGGTCGCTCAACGCCAACTGCGATCCGGCCGCCACTTCCACGGTATCGGGAGGAGAGACCCGCCCCGCCTCTCCCTCCTGCACCGCGACGCGCCAGAGATAGCGCCCCGGCGGCGCCGCGACCCCGATCCGCCCGACCAGCCACTCGCCGCGCGGCACGTCCCCGCTGCTCACGAAGAGCGTGGTCGAATCGATCGACGCCACGACCCGGCCGGTGACGACGTCGGTGAGCGAGAACCGGATCCGCATCGGGTAGAGCGTGCCGCGGCTCGATGCCACCGCCCGGAGGCTCCGCCCCGGCACCGCCCAGGTCAGGTGCACCACCGAGTGCCCCCCTTCCTCGCCAGCGGAGAGCACTTCCCAACGCGCATCCTGCAGCGGCACGTCGAAATGGAGCCCGTAGCTGTCGGTCCTGGTCCCCACGGCGATGGAGCGCTGGCCGACGCGACGTTCGCGATCCATCATCCCGATCGTCCCCGCCCCGCCGGCGGCGATGAGCCGGCCATAGAGCGGCGAGAGCCTTTCGCGGGAGAGGATGAGCGCCGCCGCCTGATCGTGGAGCGTGGGGGTGGCCTGCCCGCTCCGGAGCGCCACCGCGGCGTCGAAGCCGAGGATGTCGTAGATGCTCTCGACCAGCTTGTAATCCTGGACGTCCTCGCGCGCGACGAAGTGGAAGAGGAGCTCCCCTTCGGGGCGGTCATAGCGCCACGACTGGTTGAGGGGGACCGACTCCCCCGCGAGCGACGCCCGCTCGATCGGCTCACCGTGGCGGATGTAGATGAGCCCGCGATCGTCGTATTCGCGACTGTAGGATCGGAACCGCTCTTCGATCCGGTACTGTCGCCGGGTGCTCGCCAGCCGGAAGTTGCGCCGCGCATACCACATCCGTCGGTAGTGCTCGGCCAGCCGCTCGTTGGGCCGGCGGAGGTCTCCCTGGTCGCGGCCCCCCCAGAACCGGGCGAGCCAATCGCCGCGGGCCGCCGCGGTGAGCGAATCGAGACCCACGAGCGCGGAGTCGTCGACCAGCTCGTGCAGGTCGGCGCGAAGCATCCGGTCGACGGCGGTATCTCCGGCGCCGGCAGCCTCGTAGTATGGCCCCGCCCCTTCGAGGTGGCCGCTGCTCAGCTCGGTGCGCGCCAGCTCAAAGCGACCCAGCTCCGGGTCGCCCCCGGCCGCCAGGTACCCGCGGAAGGCGGCGGCGCTCGAATCGGCGTCCCCCACCTCGCGCTCGATGCGGCCGCGGGCGAGGAGGACTTGCGGATGTCCCGCGGCGCCGGTGGCCCCGGCCCTGCGGAGCGCCTCGAGCGCGACGGCGAGCCGGAGATTGACCCGCTGTTCGAGCGCCGTGTTGGCGAGGTCTGTGAGCCCGTGCACGAATGACGGGTCGACCTCGGCCGCCTTGGCGAACATCCCGGCGGCGCGGGTCAGGCGGTCCTTTCCGAACAACGCCTGGATCCCGGCGACGAGGGAGACCTCGGAGTCGAGGATCCCGTATTCGGCGAGGCCGAGGCCGTACCAAGGCCAGGGCCACCGGGGCTCGAGGTCGGCGGCCCACTGGAATTCGCTCGCCCCGTCGTCGTTGCCGGTGCGGCGCCCGAGGAGCGCGAGCCGGAGATCGATGAGGCCGATGCGGAGGTGGAGCATCGCCTCATCGCGGCGCACGCGCGCCCGGGCGATCAGGTCACGCTCCAGCTGCGAGAGCCGGACGGAGTCGTGGACCTGGCCCAGGGAGTCCTGGAGCCTATCGAGAGAGTCACGCTGTTCGGCCGACTGGGCGAGCAGTAAGGAGTGAGGAGTGAGAAGTGAGGAGGTGACCAATAGCGCCGCGAGGGCCCATCCCCTGACCGGAAAGACCCGTCGCACCTCGCACTTCGCACTTCGCACGTTCATCACAGTATTGGAGACGCCTGGAAGGGGCTCCCCCGCACTACGGACGCCGGGGCATTCCGGTCTGCGTTCGGGCCCGGCCCTTCAAGAAGGCCACCGTTCCATCATATACCGCCTGGGCGTAGAGGCGCTGGCCGGATACGGACCTCAAAGCCGCTTCCTGCTCGGGGATCATCATGAACATCCCCTCGGTCAGGATCGACGGCATCCAGGTCGGACGTACGAGCGCGAGGTCCCCGCGCCCCACGCCGAGCTCCGGGATGCCGAGCCGGCGGACGAGCGCCGCCTCGACCGGCCGGGCCCAGGCGAGGGAGCGGGGCTGATTGTAGTAGACGCTCGTCCCCTGATTGGTGAAGGGGTTCACGCCGTCGGGCAGGGCGTTGTTATGGATCGAGACGAGAAGGTCGGCGTCGGCGCTGTCGGCAAAGTGGATGCGGGGCCAGAGATCGATCGGGAGCGAATCCTTCCGCGTCATCAGCACCGTGGCGCCGGCGGCGCGGAACATCCGCTCGAGCTGTTGGGCGACGCCGAGGTTGGCCTGGGCCTCGAGGAAACCGGTGGGGCCGGTGGCGCCGACGGGAGGGTGACCCGCGTCGACCACCACCTTGAGCCCCGCGAGGGGACGGAGCGCAATGAGGTGCGGCGGCCGCTTCACCTCGAGGATCAGGTCGGTGCCGTCCCACCGGGTGCGATAGCCCCAGACCGGGTCGGAGAGATCGACCGTGAGGGCGACCTCGTCGGCGTTGGGCTGGGACCAGCGGATCTGGGAGACGAGGGGGTCGGCGGGACCGTACTGGATCCAGTTGATGTCCCCCTGCGCGCCGAAAAAGGTGAGCGTGAGCCGCTTTTCTTCCTCAAGCACCTTGAACGGCACGCGCCAGCTCACCGGGATCCGGATCGAGACGCGATCCGCGGCGCGCGCCACGCGGACCGAGCCGACAGTGGCCCCGAGCGTGGGGAGCCCAGGCAGGAGGGGCATCGCCTCGCTGGCGGAGATCCAGGCGCTGGATTCCGACGACAGGCGGACGCGGAGGTCGCCGTTCACTCGGCCGGTCACTGCCGCGCGCGTCCCCGTCGGGAAGAAGTAGTAATACGTCCCGCTCGGCACGGTGCGACCGACGGTGATCTTGTCAGTATCGCCCTTCCGCGCGGTGTCGTCGTCGAAGACCACTGGGCGTGGCGCCGCATCGAAGGCGGCGATCTGGACCGGCCAGGTCCAGCGTGCCGTGTCGGCGCCGAGGATGATCTCGATCGTGGGCGCCGAGGCGCCGGGGCGCGGGGGCGGATAATTCGCGGGCCGCGTTCCAAGCAACAGGCCGGGGTCGCCGATCACGAGTCCGGTGACCGTGCCGGCGTAGCGGTCGGTCGCGACGGGACGGACCAGCTTGGTGGTGTCTGTCTCGAAGGCGCGCGTGCCCCACGGGACTTCGGCAAGACGGGGATCGTTGCTCAACGCCGTCACCGATCCGTCGGGCATCCGGATCTGCACGATGGCGTTCGGCGCTGCACGGAGGAGGATCGGAAGGGGTTCATTCCGGGGCCACCAGACTCGACCGCCGGGCTGCACGCTCAGCGTGTCGAGCCAGGGGCCGGAGGTGGGCGGGACAAAACGGACCGTGCGACGTGCGAGGTACGAAGTGCGAAGTGTGTCCGACCCGCGGATGGCCTCGAATTCCAAGGTCATCAAGGTGTCGAGCGGGATCCGGATCCAGCCGAGGAAGGCGCCGTTGGGGGCGACCTTCACTTCCTGACCGTTGACAGCCAGCTTGGCGCGCCCGTCCCCGACCTGTCCGAAGACGAAATTCGAGTCGCCGGCATCGACCACATCGGTCGGTCCGGGGTAGCCCAGCCGGATGGCGAGGGGACCGGTGACCCGGGGGATGGGAGGGAGCTTGGAGGCGGGCAGGCCACGGGCGTCAGGCCTCAGGCCTCGGGACTGGGCGGCCGCCGGTTGCGGCAGGAGGGCGCAAAGAAGCATACCCAGAGGGATACCGGCCCTTGCAGTCCGACTGAGGCCCGTGGCCCGTGGCCTGTGGCCCATTTCTCGAAGGTGACCCATATCACGCAAATTAGCCCCCTGTCTTGGGTTACGGGACTGTCACGTTGACGCGTTTCCGGGTGACCCGTAGATTCCGCCTTCAGGTCTCACCCCCCTACCCCCGGAGTACGCGTGAAGTTCTGCCCGGTCTGCGGCACGGAGTACGCGGACGACGTGAAATTCTGCCCGCGCGACGGGCAGACCCTCAAGTCCGCGAACCCGTCCGGCGACCTCATCGGCCAGGTCATCGCCGATCGCTATCACGTGACCAAGAAGCTCGGCGAAGGGGGGATGGGCGCCGTCTACCTGGCCGAGCACGTGAAGATGGGGCGGAAGAGCGCCATCAAGGTGATGAGCGCGTCGATGTCGCAGGACGCCGATGCCGTGTCCCGCTTCAACCGCGAGGCCAACAACGCCTCCCGGATCCAGCACCCCAACATCTGCGCCATCTACGACTTCGGGGAGACCCCCGACGGGTTGATGTACCTCGCGATGGAGTTCATCGAGGGGCACTCCCTGAACGAGATCCTCAAGAAGTCGGGGCCGATGACGCTGCAGCGCGCCACCCATATCCTGCGGCAGACCGCCGAGGCGCTGCACGTCGCGCACGAAGGGGGGATCGTCCACCGCGACCTGAAGCCCGACAACATCATGATCGCCCAGCAGGGGGGGAAGGATCTGGTGAAGGTCGTGGACTTCGGCATCGCGAAGGCGGTGGGGGGCGACGAGTCGGGGCAAAAGGTCACCAAGACCGGGTTGGTCGTGGGGACGCCGGAGTACATGAGCCCGGAGCAGCTTTCGGGGGACAAGCTCGACGGCCGCTCCGACCTCTATTCGCTGGCGCTGGTCTACTACCGGATGATCACCGGGACCCTCCCCTTCCAGGCGGAGACGAGCCAGGAGACGATGATCAAGCGGCTGACGGACGACCCGATGCCGCTCCGTCAGGCGCTCCCGACCGCGAACTTCCCCGCCGGGCTCCAGGCGGTGATGGACCACGCGCTGGCGCGCTACGCCAACGACCGCTACAGCGACGCGGTGGAGTTCGCCAAGGACGTCGAGGCCTCACTGGTCGGGATCGCGCCCGAGGGCGGGGCCACGATGGTGGTCGGCGCCTCCGACATGAAGACGATGGTCGCCGGACCGCCGCCGAAGACGCGGATCTCGAACGCGTCGGATAAAGGGGTGGCGACGACGCCACCCCCTAAGAAGAGCCCGATGGTGGCGATCGCGGCCAGTGTGGTGATCCTTGCGGCGGCCGGCGGTGGCTATGCGGCGTTTGGTCGCGGGAAGCCGTCGGCCGTGCCTCCCGCGACCCCGGCCGATACATCGGCGGTGGCGCGACACGACAGCACGCCTCCGGTGCCGGAGCCGAACCCGATCTCGGCGAATCCGGGGGGGACCACGCAGCAGGTGACCCACCAGACCACGCCGAGCAACCCGGGGATCCGTCCGAACACCCCGAGCACGCCCAAGCATGATCAGGCTGCCATCCAGCACGAGCTCGATGCTTCGGTCGACGTGATCGCGGGGGACTCGCCCTCTGCACGGCGCATCGCGTTGCGGCGCCTCGCCGAGATCTACGAGTACAGGGACCTTCCCGATGATATGCGGGCCGATGCGGCCCGGCAGTCGGGAAGTGGCTACTCCTCGGTCGCCGATGAGGCCCGAGCCCAGAATGACCCCGCGGCGGAGCGCGCGGCGCTCCGGACGATGGTGGATTGGTATCAGAAGACGAACCAGCTCGCGCCCAGCAACAAGCTGACTCCGCTGATCTCGGCCGCCCAGGCCCGGATCCAGGAGCTCGGCAACCAATGAGGCCCGCGTGACCAAGTCCGTACGGGTATCCGTCTTCGGCAAGACCGACCTCGGTCGCAGTCGCGACCACAACGAGGACACCTTCCTCGTGGCCGATCTGTCGACCCAGCGCGCCTCCCTCCTCCCCGAGGTCCGGGAGCACGAGGTGGGCCCCCGCGGCTCCTTCTTCATGGTCGCCGACGGGATGGGGGGCGCCGCCGCGGGAGAGGTCGCCTCCGCGATGGCCGCCGACCTCATCTACCAGCACATGAGCACGGTCTGGCCGGCCGACAGCGAGATCAGTGCCCAGCGCTTCGCCTACCGGATGAAGGAGGCGGTCGAGAGCGCCAACGCCGGGATCAACAGTTACACCCGCGACCACCCGGAAGTGCGCGGGATGGGGACCACGGTCACCGCCGCTGGCGTCTTCGGCACCGACCTCTACCTCTGCCAGATCGGCGACTCGCGCGGCTACCTCGTCCGTAACGGGGTCACAGCCCAGATCACCAAGGACCAGTCGCTGATGCAGCGCCTGGTCGACGCCGGCGAACTGACCGAGGCCGAGGCCGAGACCAGCGAGCGGCGGAACATCATCCTGCAGGCCCTCGGCCCTGAGCCGCGGGTGAAGGTGGACCTGACCCACCAGCCGGTCCTCAAGGGAGACGTCCTCGTCCTCTGCTCCGACGGGCTCTCGGGCCAGGTCAAGAAGGAAGAGATCGGGGAGCTGTACGGCAAGAACCCCGACCTGGCCGCCTTCTGCGGGGCGTTGATCGACCTCGCCAACGAGCGCGGCGGCCCCGACAACATCACCTGCATCGCGGTCCGCTTCGACGGCGAGGGACTCGCCTCCTCCGATGGCCAAGCGGCCGTGGGCCACCAGGTCTATCCGCTCGACGAGCATGAGTCCACCACCGAGCCGGTGCCGGTGTACAAGGGAAGCCCCGCCCCGAAGCCGCTGGCCGAGCAGAAGAAGGAGGCGGGAGGCGACAAGAAGCTGGGGCTCCTCCTTCTCGTCATCGCCCTCGGCGCCGCCCTCGCGGTCTACTTCCTGACCGGGGGCGCGTAGGACTGGATGAGGATCACCCTCACCGTCACCAAAGGCGCCCGCGCCGGCCAGTCCAAACAGTTCGACCAGGCGTACATCGGTCTCGGCCGGCATCCCCAGTCCGACCTGCAGTTCCATCCCGAACAGGACCTCGACGCCTCCACCCGCCACGCCGCGATCCTTAAGACCGGCGAGACCTGGGCCATCCGTGACCTGGGGAGCGCCAACGGGACGTTCGTGAACGGGGAGAAGATCAGCGCCGACCGCCGGCTCCACACGGGGGACCAGATCAAGTTCGGCCCCAAGGGACCGGTCCTGGCGGTAGAGGTGGCGGGGGAGGCGGCCCCCGCGGCCGCAGCGACGCTGCTGAGCAGTGGTGCCGCCACCTCCGGGCCCGCGGGGAACGCGCCCGGGAGCACGACGCAGCGGATCAGGATCGAGGTCGCCAAGCAGACCCAGCACCTGCGGCGGGCGACATTGATCCTCTTCGGGCTGCTGCTCGTGGTCGCGGCCGGGTACTTCTGGCAGAAGTCGAGCTACGAGAAGCGGCTCGAGCACCAGCAGGCAGAGTTGCTCACCCGGATCGACTCGATCAATACCGCCTTCCAGTCGGTGCAGGTCCGGTTCGCGGGGATGCAGGGGGCGCTGGACAGCGCCCAGCGGGTCACCTCGCAGCTCCGCACCCAGATCCAGGAGGGTGGAGACCCGCAGGCGATGGCCGAGTTCCGGCGCCGGCTCGATGCGGCCATCCGCGGCCAGCGCAGCCTCGCCGCCGCGGCCGGGCTCGACGCGGCCCACGTCGACTCGGTGGCCGGTGACGCCATCGGGCTGGTGTACGCCAAGATGCCGGGCGGCCGGACGTTCACCGGCACGGCGTTCGCGATCCGGAGCGACGAGACCGGCTCGTACCTGATCACCAACCGCCACGTGGTGACCTCGCCCGAGGGCGAGGACCCGGTCGAGATCGGGGTGGTATTCAACCACTCCAACCAGCTCTTCAAGACCACGCTGGTCCGGAAGCACCCGCGCGCGGGGGTGGACCTCGCCCTGCTCCGGGTCGAGGTCCGTCACGGCACGCCGGTCGTGCCCGGGATCGCCACCGAAGCCGCCGTGGTGGGCCAGCCGGTGGTCTCGATCGGCTTCCCCCTCGGCGTCGACCTTGCCGGCGGGCGCGACATCCAGCGGATCGGCGCCGCCGCGACGCTCACCGCCGGCACGGTCTCGCGGCTCACCCCCGACATCGTCCAGATCGACGGGTACGGCGCCACCGGCGCCAGCGGCAGCCCCTACCTCGACGCCCACGGCCACGTGGTGGCGGTCCTGTACGGCGGCGAGGCGGAGAGCGGCGGCCGGATCGTGTACGCGGTGCCGGCGGCGCTGATCGCGGAGTTGCTGAACGGACTGTGACGAGGGGTGAGTGCAAGGAGCGAGTCGGCGGGAAAGCGAGCAAGAATAAAGGGACCCAAGGGGGGCCCCTTTTCACTTTCTCGCTCCCGCGCCCACTCATACCTTGCACTCCTCCCTCTCACCTCAGAAGGATCCACCCGATCCCCAGCGTCCCCCCCAGGATCACCGTCACCCAGATCAGCCACTCCCACGCCGCGCGGGTGAGGGAGTCGGCCGCGGTGAGCCCCGTGCGGGCGCGGACCGCCCCCCAGGCGCCGGGAGGGCGGGTACGGGCGTAGAAGGCGTCGAGGGTGGCGGCGGACTCGGGCTTGGTCAAGAAGAGCACCGGGAGCCAGCAGGCCATCGCGCCGAAGGTGGTGAAGGCGAGCTTGGTGCCGAACGGGAGTCCTTTCAACGCCGGCACGCTCGTGACCAGCGCGGCGAAGACCATCCCCGCGATCATCGCCGTGATCTCGGCCCAGGCGTTGATGCGCCACCAGAACCAGCGCAAGAGGAGGAGAGCCCCGGTCCCGGTGCCGACCAGGATCAGCAAGCGGAACATCTGCCCCACGCTGTCCATCGCGAAGGAGAGTGCCGCGGCCAGGATCGTGATCCCGATCGACGCGAACCGCGCCGAGCGGAGGAGCTTCTTCTCGTCGGTCACCCCGGCGAAGCGACCGTAGAGGTCGTGCACCACGTAGCTCGCCCCCCAGTTCACCTGGGTCGAAACGGTGCTCATGAACGCCGCCAGGAGGCTCGCGAACACCAGCCCGAGCAACCCGCTCGGCAGGTAGCGGAGCATCAGCATCGGGTACGCGAGCTCCGGGTCGGCGAGCCCCGGCAGGACAATGAGCGCCGCGAGCCCCACCAGCACCCAGGGCCAGGTGCGCACCACATAGTTGAGGATGTTGAAGGCGTGGGCCGCCTTGGTCGCCTCGCGCTCGTTCGCGGTGGACGAGAGCCGCTGAACGAACATCCCACCGCCGTCCGAATTCTTGAACGCCCACCACTGGATGCCGAGGTACCCGAGGAACGTGCCGAGCGGGACCATCGCATCGGGGCCAAGCGGGACGAGATCGAGCCGGGCCCCCTGGCCGCTGCTCCGGAAGTGCGCCGTGAGCTGCCCGAGCCCCCCCACCTCGTGCACCGCGTAGACCGCGACGATGAACGCGCCGGCCATCGCGAGGATGTACTGGAGGAAGTCGGTCGCGATGACCCCCCAGAGCCCCGAGACGGTGGTGTACGCCAGCGTGATCCCGACCACGACGACCACGCCCCAGAGCTGATGATCGCCGGGAAGCCAGGTGAGCCCGTCGAGGAGCCCGAGGGCGACGATCACCTTCCGCATCGCGAGCATCCCGTAGCCGATGCCGAGGCAGTTGAGCGGGACCGCGAAGAGGAAGGCGCGGGTGCCGCGGAGCAGCGCCGCAGGGCGTCCGCCGTAGCGGAGCTCCGTGAGTTCGGCGTCGGTGAGCACCGCCGCGCGGCGCCAGAGCCGCGCGAGGAGCACCGCGAGGAGGACGTGGGCCAGCGCGAAGCTCCACCACTCCCAGTTCCCCGCGACGCCCGAGCGGGCCACCAGGCCGGCGACGTAGAGGGGGGTGTCCACGTTGAAGGTCGTCGCGGCCATCGACGTGGCGGCGAGCCACCAGGGGACCGCGCGCCCGCCCACGAAGAACTCCACCATCGATCCTGACCCGCGGCGCGCGAGGGCGAGCCCCAAGGCCATCGAGCCGACGAGGTAGGCGACCACCACGAGCCAATCGAAGAGGCTCATCGGCGCTCCAGAAGCCAGCGGGCCACGGCCTCCTGCATCAGCTTCTGCCGGTGCCACGCGACAAGGAGGGGACGGTCACCCGGGACCTCCTTGCAGAGCCGGGGGTGCCCGAAGAGGACCACCAGGTCGGCCTTGGGCGCGAGGTTGGCGAGGCGGGCTCGGTTCTCGGGGCTGAACCCGGCGCGACCCTTGGAGGCGCGTGGCTCGGCCATCGCGACGAGGACCTTGAGATCGCCCGGCTTGGCATCGGCCCATCCGCTCACCGCTCCCTCCGAGCCGCCGAGCGCCTGGGCCAGATAATGGTTGGGGCTGGCCGGCCACTTGCCGCCCTGATCGTCGTCCACCACTTCGACCACGATCGGCGGGAGGGGGCCGGCAAGCTCCCCTCGCCGCAGTCCGGCCGCCAGCAGCGCGTCTGCGATCCCGTCCGGTGTGTACGCGTCCGCGACCTCGCGGTGTTCGCGCCCCTGGACCTCGGTGAGCGCCCGGTCGTAGCGCGCGAGCGACTCCCGGATCCGCGGACCCCGGGCCCCCGACTCGGCCGCCACGAGCGCGGCCACCGTCGCCTCCAGGTCGCTGGGATAGCAGAGGAGATCGCACCCCGCGTCGATCGCGGCGAGGGCCACCTCGCCGGGTCCGCTCGCGGTCGCGCCTTCCATCAAGAGCGCGTCGGTCACGATCAGACCCTCGAACCCGACCTCGCGAAGCCGCGCGAGGATCGGAGCGGAGAAGGTCGCGGTGCGGCCGGAGCCGTCGAGTGCGGGGTAGCTCACGTGCGCCGTCATGACGGTATCCACCCCCGCCTTGATCGCGGCGCGAAAGGGGGCCTCGTCCTGGTCGCGGAGGTTCTGCGCGGCCGTTTCCACCACCGGGACCGTGTCGTGCGAGTCGACGGTGGTGCGGCCATGGCCAGGCCAATGCTTCGCACAGGCGAGCACGCCCCCTGCGCGCGCGCCGGCGATCCACCCCGCCACCGCCTCGCCCACCCCTTCCCCCTCCCCGCCGAAGGAGCGGGTCTGGATGATCGGGTTCTTCGGCTCGAGGTCGAGGTCGCACACCGGCGCCAGCACCCAATTGAGCCCCACCGAGTGGGCCTCGCGGGCCGTATGCCAGCCGGCCCAGCGCAGGAGCGCAGGATCTCCCAGGCTGGCGAGCGCGGCGGGAGGCGGAAGCTCGGTGCATCCCGCCACCTGCTGCCCCGCCCCGCGCTCGAGGTCGCTGCCCCAGAGCAGGGGTCGCCCCGCGCGGGCGGTGACGTCGATGATGAGGGCGCGAAGGGTCCGTGCGGGGACGCCCCGGCCTCCCTGGATGGCGTTCAACCCGAACACGATGAAGCCACCGACCCCGAGTACCAGCGCCCGGTCGATGGCTTGATGCTCGAACTTCCGCTCCGGATCCCACCGGAGCGCCGGCAGCACCAGTCGTGCTGCGGTCACGGCCCCGAGATGGCGCCGAGCACGCGCGGACCGCGCGCACCGGTGGCGCCGGGGAGATTGCCCGGCTGCCCGTGCAGCGTGAGGTAGGCGAGGAGGGCGAACGCGGCCGCTTCCTTCGCGTCGCCATCGAAGAAGACCTCGTCGAACCGCTTGAGGACCACGCCGGCCCGGTGCACCTCGAGCGCGCGGCCGAGGGACTTCCAGAGCACCGGGTGGCGGGTGCCGCCGCCGCTCGCGATCACCTCAGGCGTCCCGGGGACCCAGGTCGCGATGGCATGCGCGATCGTGCGCGCCGTGAGCTCGACGGCGGTGGCCACCGCATCGGGGCCGGGGAGCCGCTCGAAGAGCCGCTCCGCGTAGCCCTGCCCGAAATGCTCGCGCCCGGTGGTCTTCGGCGGCGCCTGGTGGAAATACTGGTCGAGCATCAGCTCGGCCAGGATCTTCACGTCGACCTTCCCCTGTCCCGACAGCTGGCCGTCGCGGTCGTACGGCAGGTCGGGCTGGATCATCCGCGCGACGGCATCGATCACCGCGACCCCGGGGCCGGTATCGAAGGCGAACGCCCCTTCGGCGACGCCCCGGCGCGGCACGTAGGTCAGGTTGGCCATTCCGCCGATATTGAGCAGGACACGCGCTCGGTCGGAAGCGCCGAAGAGCTCGACATCGGCCATCGGCACGAGTGGCGCTCCCTGCCCTCCCGCCGCGATGTCGCTGGCGCGGAACCCCGACACCACCCTGGCGCCGAAGCGCTCCACCAGCACCGCGGGTTCGCCCAACTGCCAGCTCACCACTGCGGGTTCGTGCCAGAGGGTCTGCCCGGGGAATCCGATCCCGGCCAGGTCGGTGGCCTTCACGTGGGTCTGCGCCAGCAGCCGCTCGACCGCTTCCCCCGCCCACTCGGCCAGGCGGACGTGGAGCCTGGCATAGTCCCGCGGCGTCGCTTCCCCTTCCAGTGCCCGCAGCAGCTCTTCGCGCTGTTCGGTGGTGTAGCGCCGGTGCACGAAGCCGACGAGTTCGGCCTCGGTGGCGCTTTTCAGTCGGACGAGCGCGGCATCCATCCCGTCGAGGGAGGTGCCGCTCATCAGGCCGACCACCAGGTCAGGACGTCCGGTCATCCGGTCACCTCAGGGGGTGCGCCTACTATGGGGCGGAGGCGCCCCTGATGCTCGGTGAGCAAGCGTTCTGCTTCTTCGCGTGACAAGTCACGCCCCAACATGACGATCGCCACCTTCACCTTCCCCTCGGCGGCCTCGATCGCGGCGTGCGCACGGGTGCGGTCCACCCCCGCGGTCTCCATCACGATCCGTTCGCTCCGGTCCACCAGCTTGCTGTTGGTGGCCGTGAGGTCGACCATCAGGTTGCCGTAGGTCTTGCCGATCCGCACCATCGCCCCGGTGGAGATCGTGTTGAGCGTAAGCTTCGTCGCGGTCCCTGCCTTCATCCGGGTGGAGCCGGTGAGCACTTCGGGGCCGCAGAGGAGGGTGATGCAGATGTCGCAGGTGTCGCGCAGCAACTGCGGCGGCTCGGAACAGGAGAGGAAGACCGCCTTGGCGCCGAGGGTCTGGGCCCGGCCAAGGGCGCCGCGGACGAAGGGCGTCGTGCCGCTCGCGGCGATGCCGATCACAACGTCCTTGGGGCCGACCTGGTTGGCGTCCATGATCGCCATCCCGCCATTCACGTCGTCCTCCGCCCCTTCGACCGGACGGAGGAGCGCCGGCGCACCGCCGGCGATGATCCCGACCACCATCCCCGGCGGGGCCGAGAAGGTGGGGACGCATTCGGCGGCGTCGAGCACGCCGAGCCGGCCGCTGGTGCCGGCACCGACATAGAGGAGGCGGCCCCCCGCCAGGAAGGCCGCCTCGGCGAGGTCGATGGTGCGGGCGATCTCGTGCCGCGCCCGGGCCACGGCAGCCGCGACCGTCGCGTCCTCGGCATTGATCAGGTCGACCAGCTCGAGGCTCGAGCGGGCGTCCAGATCGTGCGAGTGCGGGTTCCGGCGTTCAGTGAGCCGGGGATCGAGGAAGGCGGGTGTCTCTGAGGCCACGGTCGAGTTAAGTTAGCGTCTCCCCCGTCAACGCGCATCTCTCCAAGGACAGCCCCGATGAATCGTGCGTCGTGCGTCGTGCGTGGTGCGTCGTCGTCCTTCGCGATGGCCCTCCTTCTCGCCGGATGCGGACCCTCCGGCCCGACGACCACCCCGGTCCCCGGCCCCACCAGCGGCGTCGCGGCGACTTGGCCCTACAGCGGCAAAGCGCGGGTGACCGAGGGGGCGCAAGCGATGGTGGTCTCGGGGAGCCCCATCGCGAGCGACGTCGGGCGCCAGATCCTCCTGGCCGGTGGCAACGCGGTGGATGCGGCGACCGCGGTCGGCTTCACGCTGGCGGTGGTGCACCCCGAGGCCGGCAACATCGGCGGCGGGGGCTTCTCGATGATCCGCCTCGCCGACGGCTCGGTCTCCGCGCTCGACTATCGCGAAGCGGCGCCGACGCGTGGCTCGCGCGACATGTACCTCGACCTCCGCGGAAACCCCTCCGACCTGAGCGTCACCGGCGCGCTGGCGGCGGGGGTGCCCGGCGCCGTGGCCGGTCTGGTGGAACAACAGCGGAGGTTCGGGAAGCTCCCCTTCGCGCAGGTCATCGCCCCGGCGATCCGGTTGGCGCAGGATGGGTTCGTGGTCGACGAGTACCGGCAGAATTCGATCGAAGGGGAACGCGACCGGCTCTATCTTTTCCCGACCTCGCGGAAGCAGTTCCTGGCCGACGGCCACGCACCCCGCATCGGCACCCTGTTCAAGCAACCCGACCTCGCCCGTACCCTCACCGCCATCCGTGACGGCGGGCGTGCCGGTTTCTATACCGGGTGGGTGGCCGACTCGATCGTGGCCGAGATGGACCGGAGCGGCGGCTTCATCACCAAACCCGATCTCGCGGCCTACCAGGCCAAGTGGCGCGACCCGATCCGGATCGACTACCGGGGCCACGTCATCTATTCGATGCCTCCGGCCTCGTCCGGCGGGATCACGATGGCCGAGATCTTCAACGTGATGGAGGGATTCGGCCCCCTCCCCCCCTTCGGGTCGCCGGAGCTGCTGCACCGGGAGGCCGAGGCGATGCGCCGGGCCTTCACCGACCGGAACTACTGGCTGGGCGACGCCGATTTCGAGAACATTCCGCAGGCCCGGCTGACCTCGAAGGCGTACGCCGACACCGTACGGCGCACCATCGACCCGATGCACGCGACCCGGTCGGACTCGGTGCGGCCAGGGATGGAAGGGATACACACCACCCACTATTCAGTGGTCGACGCCGACGGGAACGCCGTGAGCACCACCACCACGCTCAACAACAGCTACGGCAGTGCGGTGACGGTGGGCGGCGCCGGTTTCCTGCTCAACGACGAGATGGACGACTTCGCCACGGCGCCGGGGAAGCCGAACATGTACGGGCTGGTCCAGGGGGAGATGAACGCCATCAAGCCCGGCAAGCGGATGCTCTCGGCGATGACGCCGAGCCTCGTGCTCGACCCCCAGGGGCGATTGTTGCTGGTGGTGGGGACACCGGGGGGTCCGACGATCATCACCCAGGTCTATCACGTCATCTCGAATGTGATCGACCACCATATGTCCCTTCCCGACGCCGTGGCTGCGCCGCGGATGCACCATCAGGGGTTGCCGGACGAGATCCGCCTGGAGCGGGACGGGTTCCAGTCCGCCACGGTGGACCAGCTGCAGCGGATGGGGCACACGGTCGTGATCCGCGGGCGCTGGGGGGATGTGGAGGCGATCATCCGCACCGCGACGGGGTGGGAGGGGGTGTCGGATCCGAGACTGGGTGGGGGGGGCGCGGGATATTAGTGCCGAGGAGCGAGTGCAAGGGACGAGTGAGCTTAAAGCGAGAAAGCGCAAAGGATCACTCCCTTTGCGCTTTCCAATTTTCTCGCCCGCTCGCTACTTGCACTCGTGACTCTTACCTGGTGAACCCACCCGTCAGCCTGATCCGCACGTAGTTGCCGGGACGGATGACGACGTCGCGGTCGTTGGTCTTGCTGGCCACCGCGGCACCTGCCGCCGCGCCGACCACGGCACCGATGATGGCGCCCCGACGATTGCCACC